>JBBRVH010000110.1:0-10228 GCA_038246995.1 Sphingomonadales bacterium | reverse complement strand
GGTCTGGCGATCGCCGATGATCAATTCGCGCTGGCCACGGCCAACCGGAACGAGAGCATCAAGCGCCTTCAGGCCGGTCTGCATCGGCTCATGCACCGATGTGCGCGGGATGATGCCCGGCGCCTTCACTTCGACGCGGCTGCGGGTGACGTCGGTCAGCGGACCCTTGCCATCGATCGGGTTGCCAAGGCCATCGACGACGCGGCCGAGCAGACCCTTGCCGACGGGCACATCGACGATGGTGCCGGTGCGCTTGACGGTATCGCCTTCCTTGATGCCCGAATCCGAGCCGAAAATCACGACGCCGACGTTATCGGCTTCGAGGTTGAGCGCCATGCCCTTGATGCCGCCGGGGAATTCGACCATTTCGCCGGCCTGGACATTGTCGAGGCCATGCACACGGGCAATACCATCGCCGACCGACAGCACCTGGCCGACTTCGGAGACTTCGGCGTCATTGCCGAAATTGGCGATCTGGTCCTTGATGACCCGCGAGATTTCGGCGGCGTTGATGTCCATGGATTTAGCCCTTCAGTGCCTGGCCGAGCGAATCGAGCCGGGTTTTCAACGATGAATCGATCATGCGGCTGCCGACGCGGACGACAAGTCCGCCCAGGATCGCAGGGTCGATGGTGATGTCGAGCGCAACGTCGCGCCCCAGGCCGGCCTTGAGCTTGGCCGCAAGCGCCGCCTGCTGGCTGGCGGTGAGCGGGTGGGCGGCGGTGACCCGCGCGCTGATCTCGCCGCGGCGGGCAGCAGCCAGCGCGTTGAAATCACGGATGATGGCGGGCAGCACCGACAGGCGGCGATTGCCGGCGAGGACACCCAGGAACGACGTCGTCAGCTTGTCGAGACCGAGTGTGCCGGCAACGGCGGCAACGCCGGCGGCAGCGGCCTTGCGGCCGACCATTGGACTGGACACCAGCGCCTTCAAATCGTCCGACTGGGCCAGCGCGTCCTTCAGGGTCGCGAGGCTGGCGCCGACGCCATCAAGGGCATTGCCATCGATGGCGAGATCGAACAGCGCGGTCGCATAGCGGCCCGACAGGCCGAGCGCCACGCTGGAGGCCGCAAAAGCGGAATTAGGTTGCAACTTCGGTTCCACGGGCCCGGGGTCCAGCGACAAGAGGAAATAGCATAGGCGCCCGGGAACGGATGCTCACCAGACGCTGGGGCGGCTAGCAGAGCCATGCGAATGTTGCAAGGCAGCACGGCGAAATCAGCCGGTTTGACGGCTCGACAGCCCGGGTTTCGCGCCCCATGCTGGCAGCGCTGGAAGTTCTGACGCGCGGGGGCGATCGACGAATGCGATACACGGCTATGATGGTGGCACCCCTGCTGGCGCTGGGCGGATGCGCCGTGCCGGGCACGCTGCAAAAGATGGCGATCGATCAGAACCAGGTGGTGGCGCAGACCGCCGACAGCCTGACCCTGCTCAACATCGTGCGCGCCAAGCGCGGCCGGCCGCTGCATTTCACCTCGATCTCGCGAATCAGTGGCAATGTCGATTTGTCGGCCAATGCCGAGCTTGGCGGCGGCGTCGAATTTGCCGGGCGCGATGCCGTCACCCTGGCGCCAGCGGTGGGCGCCACCATCGGCACCAACCCCAATTTCGACATCAGCATCCATGACAGCCAGGAATTCCAGCGCGGCATCATGCAGCCGGTGGCGCCCGAAACGATCAATTATTTCCTGCGCACCGGCTGGCGACCCGACCTGATCACCTACGTCTTTGTCGAACACATCGATTTCGTGGCGGAAGACGCAACCGTCATCGCCGGCCGCGCCTATGTCGCCGGCGATATCATCGCCACGCTGGTCAACGCCCCCAACAAGCCCGCCGCCGCCGAACAGTTTCGCAGCTTTGTCAGTTGCTACACGCTGGCGGCGTCGCAGCGCCCCGGCGAACCGCGCCCGCTGCAACGGCTGGCCGACCTGAAAGCGCTGGGCATGACCGACCTCGCGCTGCTCGATGGCAGCCGGATGGACCTTGGCAGGGGGCCACAGGGTTCGGGCGACGCCGAGGACTGGGTGGTGCGTCGCAGCCCGGGCCGCCAGGCCGTGGGGCTGGCGCGGCGATCCGATGCCAGTTGCAGCGGCACCGGTCTGACGGCGACATTGGCCGATGGCAGCCAGCTTGCCGCGTCGATCGACAAGAACGTCGTCGCCATCGAAACGCGCGAGCACAACCGGGTGATGGTCACGCTCGCCGGCGGCCGCAAAGTCGCGATCTCGATCGACCTGACGCTGCGCTCGGTCGAAGGCATCATATATTTCATGGGGGAATATGCCCGCGCCAGCGAAACCGCACCGGCGCGGCCGATCTATCCGATTCCGTTCGATCTTGATGGCCGCGGCCCGGCGCAGGACCTGTTCCGCATCGATGCCGGGCGCGGCAGCCGCTATGCCCTGTCGGCCACGCTGAATGGCGAAAGCTGGCACATTCCCGATGATTGCCAGTGCCGCAGCTATCGGGTGATCACGCTGGTGGAACAGCTCGTCAACCTGCACAAGGTCGGGACGACGGGGCCGCTCAGCACCGCGGTGCGGGTCATCCGCTAAAGTATCTGAAATCGTCACCCCCGCTAAGGCGGGGGCCCATCGCCAGCGCTTCGGCAATCTGTATCAGCGGTCCGGCGATGGGCCCCCGACTTCGCGGGGGTGACGATGCCTTTTTTACGCACGAAGTTTTACCGAAGACAGCGCTGCAAGACCGGCATCAGCGCGAACAGCATCTGCCCGGCCAGCCCGATCTGCACCGGCAGTTCGGCATAGCGCGCCCAGTGCTGCGCCGGGGTCTGGCCCGCGAGGGTGACGGCGAGCAGCAGCTCGGCCAGCATCAGCAGGCCAAAGGCGACCAGCGCCATCACCGCCCGGTCGGGCAGCGCCGGCGGCACCGCGCAGCGCCGCACGACGCGCCGGCAGATCGGCCAGGCCAGCGCGAGCAACAGCGGCACTTCAAGGAGCACGGCGGCAAGTTCGCCGATGCGCGGGATGACCAGCGTCTGGCGCACCACGCCGAACCCGAAGCCGAGTGCAAAGACCAGCGCGAAATAAAGCATGCCACCGCGCAGTGCCGCTGCCATCAACTGCTCCTGCCCGCAGTCTTGCGCGCTGCCCCAGCTTGGCACAGAACGGGTCGGCAAGCGATGGAGACGATTGGCGCGCAATGCCCTGGCTGTTCACCCTGATTCTCGCCGTCCATGTCGGATCGGGGGTGGTGGCGCTCACCAGCTTCTGGGGGGCGGTGGCGACGCGCAAGGGCGGCCCGGCGCACCGGCGCTGGGGCGCGATGTTCAGCATCGCCATCTATGCCGCCGGTTACATGGCGCTGGGCATGGGGCTGTTGTCGCTGCGTTGGCCGCTGGCCATGCATCCGGGGCTGACCGACGAAACGCTCTATCGCGGGCTGTTCGGCTGGATGATGCTCTATCTCGCCCTGCTGACGATGAGCATGACGCGCTATGGCCTGAAAATGGTCGCCAACAAGCGCGATCATGCCGCCAACCGGCATTGGTCGATGGTGGGGTTGCAGGTCGCGGTGCTCATCGCCGCGCTGAAATGCGCCTATGAAGGCGTGGTGCTGTCGCAGCCGCTGATGATCGGCGTGTCGATCATCGGCTTCGGCACGACGCTGACCTATCTGTGGTACATGTTCAGGCCCAACCCCGCCCGGCTCGATTACATCCCCGAGCATCTGAAGGCGATGGTGGCGACGGGAATTGCTGCCTACACCGCCTTCCTGTCGGTCGGGCTGGTCGAGATGTTTCCGGCGCACGCCTTCAACCCGCTGATCTGGGCGCTGCCGACGGTGGGCGGCATGGCGATCATCATCTGGTTCCTGCGCGGGTTGAAGACGGCGCGACCGCAGGTGCGGCCGGCGGAATAGGGCGCGTCAGCACAACCGTTCCGTCACCCCCGCGAAGGCGGGGGTCCATCGCCCGCGCTTGGGCACAACGTATCGGCGGTCCGGCGATGGGCCCCCGCCTTCGCGGGGGTGACGGGATATTTCAGCGTCTGTTGTCGCAGATTACCGGGTCAAGTCGCGTTGCAATCCACCGCCAGCACCCTGTCGAGCGCATCGAACAGATCCGCCACCCGCGTCAGTCGCGGGCGTTCGGTGGCGATGATCGCGGCAAAGGCTTCGCGCTTCAGCGCCGCCAATATGGCCTCCGGCAGCCGCTGGTCATCGGGCAAGGTCGACGCGACGATGTCGATCAACCGCTCGGCGCCGTGCAGCCGGCCCCACAGATAATCATGCTCGCGATAGGCGCGGCTGAAAAAGGCACCAAAGGCGTTGAACTGCGCCCCCTTCAAGCGCCCGCCACCGGCGGCGCGCAACGCCAGCGCATCGTCGGGGGACAGGCGATCGACCTTGATCTCGTCGAATTCATCGACTCCGTCGCTGTTGAGCAGCGGCAGCATGGCGATATCGAAGAACGGAAAGCCGAGATAGGCGGCAACCAGGGTGCGTTTCAGCCCCCGGGTCGGCAATTGTGCGAACAGATCGACCAGCGTGGTATCGCTGGCGGCATCGAGGCTGCGCAAATCATAGGAATCCGCCAGCGCCGCCAGCGCTGCCTCCGGGGTCGACAGGACGTTCGAGGCCGCGGCGCGCGCCGCCGGGCCGTGGAAATCCGCCCGTCGCCGATCGAGATGCGGCGCGACGATGGCATAAAGCCCGGACTTCATCACTTCGAGGCTGTGGCGTTCGCCATCGTCGCCGGTCGCTTCGCTGAGCGCGTTGACGCGGCGGATGAGGAAACGCAGCCGGCGGGTGCGGAATTCGAGATCGAAACTGCGCAGGAACCCGACATACAGCGAATCGGCACCGCCCTTGGCCAGCGCCTGCGCCGGGTGGTCGAGACCATGGGCGCGGACGTGCCGCCAGATCGCCGCGCGCACATCGGCAAGCGGCGCGCCGCCGATTCCGGCCAGCCGTGCGGCGAGCGCCTCGACAATGCGGGCGATCTTCAACTGGCCATAGGCGGCATAGGCAAAGCCCGATTCGCGTGCTGCCACGCTCTGCAACCGCGATCGCCATTCGGCGAGGCGCTCGGGGGTCGGCTTGAACATCAGCACGCGCATGCCGATGGCATTGTCGATCGCGGCATCGACTTCGGGGGTCATGCCATCGATGACATAGCGCAGCCGCCGCACATCGGCCGACAGCGCCTCGATCGCGGTGAGATTGTCGTTGATCGGTTGCTGGCGCGGAATATCGGCAAGGCTGCGCAGCACGGTGGCGAAAAAGCCCGGCAGCTTCATCGGATCGGCCGCCGCCTGGCCGTGCATCCCGGGCTTGGGATCGACATAGACGAAGCGCCGGTCGACCTCGCGGTGCGAGGGCCGGCGCGACAGGGCCTCGATGGCGGGGCCGAAGGGCCGGCTGTTGAGCACCGCGCCGTCGATCAGCGTCGCGGTTTCGGGGGCCGGGTTGCCGGGGAACAGCCGGGCGAGAAAGGCGCTGCGCCCCGGCCAGGCGGCGGCCCGGGCTGCCACCACTTCATCCATCTCCCCCACCCGTGCCGGCGGAAAGGCACCGGGGAAGGAGGCGGTGGCGCGCGCGGCAAAGGCCAGTTCGGCAACATCGCCCAGATGCCGTTTGCCATCGGCGCGCGGCCCGGGATCGCAGAAACCGATGATCAGGCGATGCTCGTTCTCGGTGATGTCGGGCGGCGAATGCAGGTGCAGCGTTTCGGCGGCGCCATGATAATCGGTAACGGTGACGAACAGGTCGAGCGGTTGCAGCGGCGGCACCAGCGGCGGGGTGCGTTCGCCCGCCGCCATGGCGGTGAGCGCATCATAGAGCGTTGCCGAAAAAATCGCCCCCGAAAACGGTGGCCGGAACCAGCGCGAGCGCATCAGCCGCGACAGTTTGCGCGCCACTTCGGCACGCGCCTCGGGCTCGTCCATGTCGGTCATGACAAGGCCCTTCTTGCGCGCCCACCAGACCAGCGGCACCGCCCAGAGCTTGGAAAAACGCGCCGCGGCGCCGGCGGGTTCGAGCAGGCGATCGCTGTCGGCACCATCGAGCCAGAGGTCGCACAACGGCTCCATGTCCGTACCCTGGCTGATCGCCTGCGCCAGCAGGATGCCGTTGATGCCGCCCGCCGAGGCGCCGGCGATGATGTCGGTCATC
This sequence comes from Sphingomonadales bacterium, assembly GCA_038246995.1. GTDB lineage: Bacteria > Pseudomonadota > Alphaproteobacteria > Sphingomonadales > Sphingomonadaceae > Sandarakinorhabdus. The sequence continues at coordinate 4,086 of JBBRVH010000110.1, read as the reverse complement.
ACCCGCAGGTCGACATGCGGCGCCATGGCAGCCAGCAGCTTGCCATAGACGATCTCGCTGTCGCTGGCGGCGGGCAGATCATGGGTTGCCGCCATCCGCACCCGCATCGAGGCGCGCACCAGTTTCCAGACTTCCTTGGTGGTGCCGTGCATGTAGACAGCCAGGCTGACCCCACCGTAGCAGACGAGCGCGAGCCGCAGTTCCTTTTCGCGCATCAAAGGCCCCTTCTACCTCCCGCCCCCTGGCGGGGAGGGCGACGCGGCGCCAGCCGAGCGGGGTGGGGGTTTCCGTGCGGCCACACGCGAACCCCCACCCCGCTCGCGTCGCGGGTCGCCCTCCCCGCCAGGGGGAGGGAGTTTGATTGCGCTGCTTGTGGCGCGGCGGCCAGACTAGGCGACAGTGGTGCCGTGCGGAAGCGGCGTGATTGCGCCGATGTCGCCCGGCTTGCGGCCGCCGGCCTCAGGCGAAATAGCGCCGCAGAACATCGTCATAGATCGCCGCCAGCGCGTCGATATCGGCCACCGCAACGCTTTCGTCGATCTTGTGCATCGAGGCACCGACCAGCCCGAATTCGACGACCGGGCACAGCCGGCGGATGAAGCGCGCGTCCGACGTGCCGCCGCTGGTCGACAGTTCAGGCACCACGCCCGTCACGCCGGTCACCGCCGCTGCGACCAGCCCCGACAATGCGCCCGGCTCGGTCAGGAACGATTCCCCCGAAATCCTGATCTCGACATCGGCCGACGGCGCATGGGCGGCGACGGTGGCGCGAATCCAGTCGGCGAGATCGGCGCCCTTGTGGTGATCGTTGAAACGGATGTTGAGCCGCGCCCGCGCCTGCGCCGGGATGACATTGGTGGCGGGGTTGCCGATGGCGATATCGGTGATTTCAAGGTTCGACGCATCGAACCAGTGGCTGCCCTGATCGAGCGTCCGGGCCTTCAGCGCCGCCAGGATGGCCACCAGGCGCGTCGCCGGGTTGTCGGCCCGGTGGGGGTAGGCGACGTGCCCTTGCGCGCCGTGGACGGTCAACCAGGCGTTCAGCGAGCCGCGCCGGCCGACCTTGATCATGTCCCCCAGCCGTTGTGCGGACGTCGGTTCGCCGACCAGGCAGGCATCGGGCACGAGGCTGTTCGCCTCCAGCCAGTCGAGCATCGGCGCGGTGCCGAACGTCGCAGGGCCTTCTTCATCCCCGGTGATGATGAACGACAGCCGCCCGGGCGTGCCGCGCGCCACATGGCCGGCCGCCGCGGCAACGAAGCCGGCAATCGCGCCTTTCATGTCGGCAGCGCCGCGCCCGACGAGGCGGCCATCGGCGATCGTCGCGGCAAAGGGGTCGACGCTCCACGCCGCCACATTACCCGTCGGCACGACATCGGTATGGCCGGCAAAGGCGAAATGCCGGCCCGAACCGATGGTGGCGAACAGATTGTCAATGGGGCCATCGGGGGCATCGCCGAAACGCAGGCGGTGGATGGTGAAGCCCAGCCCGGCCAGCGCGTCGGCCAGCACGTCCTGCGCCCCGGCATCGTGCGGGGTGACGCTGGCGCAGCGGATCAGACGCTGTGCCAGCGCGGTGGTTTCGCTCGTCATGCGTCCGCGACGCGCGCCAGATAATCGCTGATGCGTTTTGCGTTGACGCCGAGATCACCCTTGCCGACGCGTGATTTGGAGCGGACGTCGATGCGGGTGCCGGCGCCTTCGGGGGTCAGGCGGATGACGACATCGTCCTTGAAACCCCACCACGGCACGGTGTCGGTCGCTTCGATGCGGCCGGCGGCGGCATCCTTGGCGACGATCGTCCAGCCCTGCTGCAGCGCCGCGCTGGTGGCGAGTTCGAAGGCGGCGGCGGGCGGGCGGGCGATGACCAGCGGCTTGAGGCCCGGGTAGGCCGCCTGCTGCTGCGGGGCGATCGCCGGGTCATAGCCGATGGGGTTGGTATCCGGGCCGCGCAACTGCGACGTGATCGCCACGAATGCCGGCGGGTTGGCGGTATCGGTGGTGATGTCGTGGATGCCCGGCTTGTCACCGGCGTTGACGACGATGCCGACCGGCACCGCCAGCCCGGCGATGCCCGCCGCCGCCGCGACCACCGTCAGCAAGCCGCCGCGGCGGCGCAGCACCGCGATCAGGCAGACGATGCCGCCGATCCCGGCGAAAATGGCGCCAAGCGCGAACATCGCCAACCCGGCCTGCCAGCCGATCAGGCCGTATTTGATCAGCGGCCCGGCGAGCAGCACCAGCACCGCGGCGGCGATGGCGGCGCGGGCGATGCGGCGGGTCCAGGGGGTGGCGGACTTGCTGGCCATGGTCATTTGCCTTTCACGGGGGCGCGGGCAACCTTGGGGGCCGCCGGCGCGAAGGTCGTGCCGAAATAATCGCCTTCATACCAGCGCGGGCGCTCGACTGCATCGGCGATTTCGCGGGCGATGAGATAATTCACCCGGGCGTATTTCGCCCCTGCGGCCCAGTTGATCGGCAGCTTCATGTCGTCGCTGGGCTGGTGATAATCGGTGGCGAGATAATGTTCCCAAGCGTCCTTGCCGCCATTGGCGAAACCGGTGGCGAGCAGCAGCGCCGGCACGCCGCGCTTGACGAAGGTATAATGGTCCGACCGCACGAAAATGGTTTCGGCGGGCATCGGATCGGGCGAAACGGCAACGCCCGCCTTGCCGGCAGCGCGCCCGATGGCTTCGCCCATCGATGAATGGTCGCCGCCAAAGGCGATGACATCGGTGAAATCATACAGCAGCATGGGTTGATCGAGATCGACAACGCTGACGATATCGGCGATCGGCACGGGCGGGTCGTTGGCAAAGCTTTCGGCGCCGAGCAGGCCCTTTTCCTCGGCGGTGTTGGCAACGAAGATCAGCGAGCGTTTCGGCTTGACCTTGTCGTGCGAAAAGCCGTGCGCGACTTCAAGCATCACCGCGACGCCCGCGGCATTGTCGAGCGCACCGTTGTAGATGGTGTCGCCGGGCTTGGCAGGGTTACTGCCGAGATGGTCGAGATGCCCCATGATGCCGACATGTTCGGCCTTGAGCGCCGGGTCGCTGCCCTCGATCTTCGCCACCACATTCGCCGTCTGCACCATGCGCTGCTGCGACGTGGTGGTAATGCGGACGCTGGCGGGCAAGGCAAAGCCTTTCGGGCTGCCGAGCTGTTTGTCGGCGGCGGCCAGCACCTTGGCGAGCGGGGTTTTCGACGCCGCGAACAGCGCTTGGGCGGCCACCATGCTGAAACTGGCACTGCCGCGAATGCCGGGCGCGGCGACATAGGGGCTGCCATCGGGTTTCACCCAGGTCATCGATGGCGTGCCGGCATATTGTTTCTGGCGTTCCCAGGGGCGCAGCTTGTTCGCTTCGAGTGTCGGGATGGTGATGATACCAATGGCGCCGCGCGCCGCCGCCATGATGCCCTTCTGCCGGCTGAGGTGCGCCAGCACTTCATTGGGCGGCCCCTTGGGGATGCCGGCGAGGATGACGACGATCTTGCCGCGCACGTCGATGCCGGCATAATCGTTGAAACCCTGTTTCGGCGCATCGAGGCCGAAGCCGGCGAACACCGCCTGGGCGCTGATATCGGTCACCTTGTCGGTCTGGCTCGACCCGACGATGATTTCGCTGGCCTGGGCAAAGGTGATGGGCGCTGTCTTGCCGGCGGTGATCGTCACGCTGGCCGGCACGGCGCCCGGGCTGGCTTCGGACAGGGTGACCGGCTGGTACCAGCTGCCGTCCTTGCCGGCGGGCGTCAGGCCATAGGCGGCGAACTGGCTGGCGACATAGCGCATGGCGATTTCATGGCCGCGCGTGCCGGTGCCGCGCCCTTCGAGCAGGTCATCGGCGAGAAAGGCGACATGCGCCTTGACGCGATCGGCGGAAAAGGACGGTTCGGCGAGAACGGGGGCGGCAACCAAGCCCAGCGCAACGAACAACAACAGCTTCATCAATTTCTCCAAAAGGGCCACTCCCTCCCCCTTGCGGGAAGGGCGACTCGGCGCCAGCCGAGCGGGGCGGGGGTTGCACATGTCGCCACACGCGAACCCCCACCCCGCTCGCTTCGCGAGTCGCCCTCCCCGCAGGGGGG
>JBBRVH010000109.1:0-10359 GCA_038246995.1 Sphingomonadales bacterium | reverse complement strand
CGTCGGGCGCACCGCGCTGTTGGCGACGGTGGTGAGGGTCCGCTCATATTCCTGCATTTCGGGCAGGATGTCGGCGCTGATGCTGACCGGAATATCGGGGAAGACTTCGGCGCAGATTTCGGCGACGCGGCGTTCATGCGCGTCGTTCATGTAGGAATTGATCAGGCAGACGGTGATCGCCTCGACCTTTTCCTCCGCCAGGCGCTTCAGATTTTCGCGCAGCTTTGCTTCATCGAGCGCGCGCACGATCTCGCCATCGGCGCCCATGCGTTCCGGGGCTTCGATGGTGGCTTCCAGCGGCGCCATCGGCTCGGGCTTGGGCCAGACGATCCATGCCGCCAACCCGCCCGGCACCAGGCTGCGCGCAATTTGCAGCACGTGGCGATAACCTTCGGTGACGATCAGGCCGACCCGCGCGATCTTGTGCTCCAGCACCGCGTTGGTGGCGACGGTGGTGCCGTGCAGGAACAGCGCCAGTTCCTGCGGTTCGATGCCCGCACGCCCGCACAATTGCCGCGCACCGGCGATGACCGCCTGCGACGGATCATGCGGGGTGCTCGGCACCTTGTCGCGGAAAGTCCGGCCGGTCGCTTCGTCGATGACAAGCAGGTCGGTAAAGGTGCCGCCGACATCGACGCCAAGACGATAACTCACGCGCGCTCCCCCTTGATTAGAAAATCGCCGGCCTTGCCGACGCGGCTGGGCAAGTCCCGGCCCATGATGGTGGCAAACCAGCGGTTGGCGGCCACCGCGGCATCGAGATCATAGCCCGTTGCCACCCCCGACCGCCCGAACAGATAAAGCAATTCCTCGGTGCCGACATTGCCCGCCGCCCCCGGCGCGAACGGGCAACCGCCGAGCCCGCCGAGCGCCGAATCAAAGGTTCGACAACCGGCCATGTAACCGGCCCAGGCATTGGCCGGCGCCAGCCCGCGCGTGTCGTGCAGATGCAGCCGGATCGGCACCTCGCCGATCTTGGCGATCACCGCGCCGACAAGATCGCCGACCTGCGACGGCACCCCGACGCCGATCGTATCGGCGAGCGCAATCTCCTGCGCGCCGGCATCGACCATGCGCGCCGCCAGATCGATGATGCGCTGCGCCGGCACCTGGCCTTCATAGGGGCAACCGAACGCCGCGGAGATGGTGACCTGCGCGAACAGCCCGGCGGCCTTGGCTTTCCTGATCATCGCGGTGTTGGCGATGATGCCATCGGCGACCGTCTGGCCCTGGTTGATGATGCCGAACTGATCGGTGGAGACCAGCACACAGCCGGCTTCGTCGAGGCCCCGCGCACCATTGTCACGGCTGGCAATCGCCCGGTCGACGCCGCGTTCGTTGAGGCACAGGCCGATGTAGCGCTCCCCCGGCACGTCTTGCAGCCCGGCAACGACGGCTTCGGCATCGGCCATCTGCGGCACGCGGCGCGGGTTGACGAAGCTTGCGACTTCGATCCGCCGCGCGCCAAAGGCCACCAGACGGTCAATCAGCGCCAGCTTGTCGGCAGTTTCAACATAACCCTTTTCATTCTGCAAACCATCGCGAGGCGATACCTCGACAATCTGAACGGCGGCAGGCGGGGCGTTGGTCATGGGTTTTGTATACAAATTGACCCTGCCGCTGTATAGAGGCTGCGACCGATATCTGGCCGCAGCGCGGACAATGGAAAATTTGCCCCGGGGGTGCACATGACACGACAAGCCGATGATCTGGGCAGCGATTACAGCGCCGCCGGCTTTGACGGCACGTTGCAGCCCGGCAGTCGCCCGGTGCTGCTGCTCATCGATTTTGCCCGCGCCTATCTCGATCCCGCCTCACAGCTTTACGCCGGCGTCGAAGCTGTGCGCGCCAGCGCCGCCCGCCTCCATACCGCCGCCCGCGCCGCCGGCGTGCCCGTAATCTTCACCCGCGTCGAATATAGCGCCGATGGCCATGAAGGCGGCGTCTTCTATAAAAAGGTCGCCGCGCTGAAAGCCTTTACCACCGGCAACCCGATGGGCGATTTTACCCCGGAACTCACCCCCCTGCCCGGCGACGAAATCATCACCAAACATTACCCCAGCGCCTTTTTCGGCACCGCACTCGCCGAAAAACTGCACGCCGATGGCATCGATACCATCCTCATCACCGGCCTCTCCACCTCGGGCTGCGTCCGCGCCTCGGCCGTCGATGCGATTTGCCACGGCTTCGTGCCCCTCGTCGTGGTGGATGCGGTGGGGGACCGCGACGCCAAGGTGCAAGCCGCCAATCTGTTCGACCTGGGGGCCAAAACCGCCGAACTGGTCAGCGAGGCACAGGCGGCGGCGTATCTTTCAGGTTTGAAAAGATAGCGCCAAATGCCCGACTGCGCCTCGCTTCAACAGCGCAGCATCACGCCGCCCGACGCGTCACCAATCGGATGGGCGAATGACGTCCGGGCAGGGCGTGGACACGGCGGACATCTGCCGCAGCATAGCCGCCATTTCGCGGGCATAGGCATTGGCTTCGGCCTCGCTCGCCACGCTGCGCTTCATTGCGACCCCTGCACAGGCGACCCAGCTCTGCGTGTTCGCCGGGTCGGTGGCGATTTTCGCGCTATACTGACTGGCAAGTTCGGACCAGCGCTCGGCGACGTCCCCGCTCGGCGCAGCGCCGCCGGCCGAAGCGCCACCGCTCAGGACGAGGCGCGTCGGAGCCCCCCCCGGGTTGCCCGGCTTGAAGGCTTCAATGGTGCGGTCGTCGACAATGCGCAAGCCATAGGTGATGCCGTTGTTCGGGTTGGTGAAGTGATAGCTGCCGTCAGCGGCAGGCGTGTAAACCGATGTCTTGTTCGGCTCGGTGACGACCAATGTGCCGTCCTGTTCGGCCACGCCGATCGAATAGCTGCCACCCTGCATGACATAGGTTCCAGAACTCAGCTTTGCAGCTTGGGCCGCTGTGGCGACGAGGATCGCTGCCATGGCGATCAACATCAGTCTCATGACGATCTCTCCTGAAACGGCCAGCGGGGCTGGCACGCGAATGTACGAAGTACGGATGGGCGGCAACAACACGCATCCAATCAACATTTTTTCGCTTTGCTTGGCAAGCGCTTGCGGATGCCGGATATCGACGGGAATGAGGGTTGCGCAGAGGTCGGCCCCGAACATCGCATCCGGATCACTTTGGGGTCCCCGGCTCCGTCACGGCACCGGCTCCGCCGCCGAAAAGGCATGAAAGGCCCGGCGAATATGCCCGGTCATCACGGCCTGTGCCCATTGTGCGTCCTGCGCGGCGAACGCCTGGATGAGCTCGCCATGTTCATGCGCCGATCGCGCCAATTCGGTGCGGTTGTAGCGCGCCGCGGTGCGGCGGACGACGGGTTGTTCGACCAGCGCGGCGAGCATGGTGGCGAGGCGCGGGCTGTCGGCGGCGGCGATGGTGATTTCGTGAAAGCTGCGGTTTTCGTTGAGGAAGGTTGCAACATCGGGTTCGGCCTGGGCGACTGCGGCGCCGATCCGCGCGTTGCAGGCCCGCAGCGCGTCCAGCGCTTGCGGCGTGATGCGGGTGGCGGCGCGCGCGGCGGCATGGGCCTCCAGCATGGCGCGCAGGGTGAACATTTCGGCGAGATCTTCGGCGTTCCAATCGGCGACGAACAACCGCTGGCTGTCCGATCGCACGATATAAAGCTCGGCCTCGAGCCGGCGCAGCGCTTCGCGAACCGGGGTGCGCGATACGCCACAGATATCGGCCAGGGCTTCTTCGGTAAGCGGCGAACCGGGCAAGGCGTCACCTGACAGGATGAGCCCGCGGATTTCGGCATAGGCGCGTTCGGAGGCTTTCGACATGGGTCCCTTCCGGCGCCGCGCGGCACGGCTGTTGCAAAAAAATCGCAAGGCCTTCCTAAAGCCAAGATGCCCCGTGTGAAAGGCTTGACCGGCGCACTTTGTATACAATAGCGGTATGGCATCGCGACGGCAGCGCGGGCTGCGCCGGGTTACAGGGGGATATCATGACGAGCATTCGCGGCCGCAAGGCGTTTTTTCTGGGCTTTGCCGGGGCAACCGCCGGCCTGTGCATCACCCTGTCGGCGCCGGCCATGGCGCAGACGGCTGCCGTCGCCGAGAGCGATGAAGGCGAAATCCTGGTCACCGCGCGCCGCGACAGCGAGCGCCTTGTCGATGTGCCGGCAACGATCAACGTGCTGACATCGGAAACACTCGCCCGCACCGGCGTCGTGCGCGCCCAGGATTTCCTGCAACTCACCCCCGGCGTCACCATCGTCACCGGATCGGCCGAAGCCGGCGATACCCAGATCAACATCCGCGGCCTCAACGGCGCCCGCGACGCCGAAAGCTCGGTGGCGCTGGTTGTCGATGGTATCCTGAAAACCAATACCGCCCAGTTGAACCAGAACCAGGGCACGCTGCGCCAGATCGAAGTGCTCAAGGGCCCGCAGGGCGCGCTTTACGGCCGCAACGCCGCCGCCGGCGCCATCGTGATGACGACGGTGAAGCCCGGCGATGTGCTCGAAGGCGCCATCCGGGCGAGCTATGGCGAACTCGCCACCGGCGAAGCCACCGCTTATATCGCCGGACCGATCAGCGATAACGTCGGCTTTGTCCTGTCGGCCAATTATCGCACCACCGATGGTTTCTGGCGCAATGAATTCCTCGGCAATGCCAAGGTGGTCGATGACCAGGAAAATTACGGCTTCGACGGCCGCATCGTCGCCCGGGCCGGAGACAACACGACCTTCGATTTCAAGGGCCGCTATGCCAAGCTGTCGGGTGCGTCGATCAACTTCAACGCCAGCTTCCATCTGCCCAATTTTGCCGGCGTGAACCCGGCCTTCTTCGAAAACGTCAACGATCATAAATTCCGTTACTATTCGAACATCCGTCCGACCAACGACATGGAAACCATCGAATTCTCGGGCAAGGTCGATCATGAATTCGACACCATGAAATTGACCGCCTGGGCTCTGTACAGCGACGTCAAGCAAGCCTTGACGGCGGATGGCACCTCGGCCGATTTCGCGCGGTACACCTTCCCCGGCGCCACCCCGACCAGCGTTGCCGTGAGCAACAAATGCTTTGCGACGACGGCGCAATTGACCGGCTTTCCGCTCAATGCCCCCACGTTCATCGGCAAGGTGCCGACGCCGTTCATCTTCGATCCGGTCAATGGCTCGACCTTCGGCGCTTATTCGCCCTCGACCTGCGACGGCACCCAGTTGCAGAAGCGTTCGCAGAATGATTTTTCCGGCGAAGTGCGGCTATCATCGACCGGCGACGGCCCGATCAGCTGGTCGCTCGGCGCCTACTACCTCCACCTCAACCGCGAGACGGGCATCAGCCTTGGCGCCGATCTCGGCCTTGGCGTGTCGAGCCAGCTTTTCAATGCCCCGGGCAGCAACAACCCGACATCACAGCTGTTCAACGACAAGTTCCGCACCAACGTCTATGCAGGGTTCGGTTCGGTCGATTGGAAAGCCAATGACGCGCTGACCCTCGGCCTCGCGCTGCGGTATGACATCGAGGACCGGTCGGCGACCAACCTGGTGCCCTTCGTTACCGATCCGATCACCGGCGGGCCGATCAACCCTGGCCAGGTCGGCGGCCCGATCCCGCCCAAGGACGCGACCTTCAAGCAGCTCCAGCCCAAGGTGACGCTCAGCTTCAAGGCCGCCGACGAAGCCGTGCTGTTCGCCAACTGGGGCGTGGGCTTCAAATCGGGCGGTTTCAACAATTCCGGCTCGGCCGCGATCGTCAACAACAACTTCAACAATGGCGCGGTCGGCACGATCAACGCCGGCGTTACGATCAATGACCAGTATCGCAAGGAACGGTCGAGCGCTTTTGAAGCCGGGGTGAAGGGTACCCTGTTCGACGGCGCGGTCAATTACGACCTCGCCGGTTACTACACCACCATTCGCGACATGCAGTTCTTCGAATTCTTCGTCGGCGGTTTCGGCCTGCTGCGCGTCGTCTCGAATATCGACAAGGTGGATGTCTATGGCGCCGAACTCAATGTGTCGGCAAAGGTCATGGATGGCTGGACGATCTTCGGGTCGGGCAACATCACCGGCAGCGAGATCAAAAAGAACAGCAGCCGCCCCGATACCGTCGGCAACAAATCGCCCTACACCGCCGATTACACGATCAACATCGGCACCCAGTTCGTCCAGCCGATCACCGACAATCTGAAAGGCGTGCTGCGCGCCGATTATCGCGTCACCGGGCCGACCTGGTTCCATTCGGTGCAGCAGCAGGTCAAGCCGACGATCTTTTCGGCGCTGTTGCCGATCAGCGCGCTGCAATTGCCCGGCTTTGTCGGCAACGCCGATTACAGCGTGACTCAGCGCGAAGCCTTTGGCGTCGTCAACCTGCGCGTCGGCATCGAAGGCAAGAACTGGACGCTGACGGCCTTTGCCAACAACCTGCTCGATGAACAATTCCTCAACGAAGCGATCCCGGCAATCGAGTTCGGCGGATCGTTCATTTCACCGGGGCAGCGCCGCGTCATCGGCGTGGAAGCCGGACTGAAGTTCTGAACCGCCGCCATAGCGGCTGAACGAGACAACCCGGTCGCTGCGCGGCCGGGTTTTTTCGTGCGCACCTGGCGATTTCAAAAGCCGGGCGGGCGTTTCGTCGCTCAAATCGGCCAATCGCCACGGCTTGTCCCGAAATAATGAATTGTTCGGATTTCTTCATGAATAATTACAACTCTCCCGCTAACTTCGCATTCGAGAAAGAAAAATAGGGGACTGTTTACCTTTCTCAGCGAAATGTTGAAATATTTCGTCACTTAGTGATTTGTTCAGTAATGCGTTTTTGGGGGAAATTTAGTGAATTATGCGTTTCGCGTGGGATCGGCTTGCCTGTTTTTTGGCCTGGCTTCCCAACCTCTCGCCGCCGCCGTGATTTCTGCCAGCGGTGTAAACGTCCAATCGATTTTCGCCAATGCCAAGGATGGCGACACGATCGTCCTTTCGGGCGTTTTCGGGCGCACCAAGCTCGATAACCGCAGCTTTGCCAGCGGCATCACCATCGATGCCAGCAACGCCCAGTTCAACGGCCAATTGACCATGCGATCAGTGTCCGGCGTGACCATCAAGGGCGGCCTGTTCGGCCTCAACCCCGGTGCCTGGCAAAATGGCACCACCGTCAGGGTCGATGTCAGCAGCCGCGTTTCGTTCCTCAATCCCGTTGTCGTCGGCGCCGGTCTTGGCAAGGAACTAGGCATGCTTTTCGTCCTGAGTAGCGATATCAACGTCAGGGGCGGCAGGTTTACTGGCCTGCGGCTGGGAATTGGCGTCAGTTCGGTGACGAATGCCACGTTGATCAGCAACAAATTCACCAATTCGACCAGCGACGGGATCAACATCGTTGATAGCCATCGCGTCACCGCCAGCGCCAATATCTGCACGAGCGGCGCGCCATCGGCGGGCGCGCACCCCGACTGTATCCAGATGTGGAGCGGCGCCGGTCTACCGATGCAATCGGACATCATGTTGCTCAAGAACAAGGCCTATGGCGCCACCCAGGGCTTCACATCGTTCGATCCGAAGGCGGCAAGCGGCATCCGCATTTCGATGATCGGCAATCTGGTGAACTCGTCGCTGCCACAGGGCATTGCGTGTTACGGCTGCTTCGACAGCGTGGTGACGAACAACACGGTGTTCACCATTCCCGGTTCGCAATATCGCACCATGCTGCACGTACCGGGTGGCGCGAACAACATCGTGATGGACAACAGCATCGGGCTTTTTGTCAAACCCACTGCCTTCAGCGGCTTCGCAGCGTCCGACAGCCAGGACCTGATTGCCTTTGGCGCCGATGAATCGCCCAATTTCGATGCCAGCGCGCTGACAATGCGCTATGAAGAAAGCCTTGCTGTCTTCGGCGTCGCGGCGGCGGTTCCCGAACCTGCGGTCTGGCTGCAACTGGTGTTCGGCCTGGGCTGTGCGGGCGTCCTGCTCCGCCAGCGCCACGGGGTGATTACAACCTAACCAAGCTTCTTGTGCAAGAAACCGGCGCTGTCGGCCAGCGCCGGCGCCTTGCTGCGAAACGGCTTGGAAACCGCCAGCAAGATGCCGATATGGCCGATATTGGGGTAGATCCGCGTTTCGGCGATCGCGCCCTTGGCGGTGAGCGCCGCGGCCAGGTTGGTGGCGTTGCGCGGCAAAACCGTCGTGTCCTCGGCGCCATTCAACAACAGCACCGGCGGCGCATCGGCCCTCGCAAAACCAATCGGCTGGGTCGGCGCCAGATCACCCGGCCCGCCCAGCGCCAGATCGGCGGCACCGCCCGGCACGAAGGGCAGGAAATCATAGGGCCCGGCCAGACCCACCGCCGCCTTGATCGCCCCCGGTGCCCCGGCCTTTGCCAGCCATTGCGGATCGAGCGCCAGCATCAGCGCGATATAGGCACCGGCACTATGCCCGGCGACGCCGATGCGCGCCGGATCACCGCCATGACCGGCGATATGCGTCCGCGCCCAGGCGACAGCGGCAGCGCCATCTTCAACAAAAGCCGGGAACTTCACCTGCGGCACCAGCCGGTAATCGGGCACCACCACCACGAAACCCTGCGCCGCCAGCGCGCGCGCGGCAAAGGCGTAATCCTGACGTCGCCCGCTGCTCCAGCTGCCGCCATAGAAGAACACGACGACCGGTGCCTTGGCGCTACCGGCGGGCGTGTAGATATCGAGCTTCTGGCGCGGATCGCTGCCAAAGGCGATATCGACCGCGACGCGATCGGTGCCGCCATCGCCCGGCGTCAGACCGTTGACGGCGTTGAGGGTGCCCAGCGACGAACAGCCGGCGATCGCCAGCGGCGCCACGATCAGCGCGGTGACGGCAAGAAGCAGGCGGCGCGTGATCGGCATCGATATTCCCTGAAATCATTTCGGCCACAGATACGCTTGGTCGCGGCAATCGCTGCAACCCCTTACCGTCGCAACGCCGTTTCGATCAACGGTTACTGCGCCTGGCACGGATCGAAGCCCGGTTTTGTGCCTTAGTCCAGCTGGCGCGCCAGCGCCGCTTCCTGCGCCCGGGTTTCGGCCGCAGCCCGCGCGACGTCGAAGCCGAGCCGCGCCGGTTGGCCGATCACCATCGAAACCGGGCGGCGCGGGCTGGCACCGGCAGCCTGCACCGGGTGGCCGACGCGAAAGGCAAAGGTCGGCCGCCAGGCCGGATCGTCGAGCAGGGCATCGGCCGCACGGGCAAAGCCCGGCGGTGCGCGCAACTGGCGCTGCCGGTCGATCATTTCGGGCAATTGGTTGAGCGGTTGCACCACAAGCCCGAGCGCCGTCGCCAGCAGGTGCAGCCGTTGCCAGGCGGCGCCGGCAAGCAACGTCGCGCGCCGATCGGCCAGGTCAGGCACCAGGATCAGCCCGAACAGCGACGCTGTCGGCACCGCGCTGTCGCGTGTCGACGCCAGCCAATAGCGCCCCTCGCTCGCCGCCGATTGTTCGGGCAAAATCGCCGCCGCCGCTGCCAGCCATGGCGATACCCCCGATGTCGCCACCGACAGGCCATCCATCAACCGGTCCTGGTCGCGGCGGCTGTGCCGGAACCAGCCATGGCTTGCCGCCATCATCGCATCATCGGCAGCGATCGCGGCGGTCGCTTCGATGGTCAGCGCGCCGAACCGCTTGCCGCGCGCGCTGTCCGCGGCAAACAGCGCGACCCGCACGGCATCGGACCGCGCTGCCCCCGCCAGCATCGCGAGCGCGCCTGCCGCCACCGCGCCGCCGCGATACGGCCCGCGATCGGTGTGGCGCCGCCCGATGGCGCCGAGCAATGGGTGCGGCACGGTACGCTCGCCCTCCGGGCCAAGCTCGATCGTCGCGACATGCTGCGGATTGGCGGCATCGGGCAGCAGCGCCACCACGGCGCGACGGTCGATCCCCGTCGAGGCCAGCGCCATGTTGTGGACCGCAGCGCCGAGCCCGAGCAGGCGTTCCCGGCCGAACGGGTCCATTACGCCCAGCGCCCGTTCGGGCACTTCGAAAACATCGACGCCATAGCGGCCAAGCGCAAAGCGCCACGGCTGTGTGTTGTGCGGGCTGGCAGCGAGGATGGCGGCCGCGACCAACGACAGCGGTCCGCTATGGCGATGGCGGTTCCAGTCGTCCCACGCCGCCAGCCCGGGACGGGTGCGCGGGATGATCAGCCCCTGATCGACGGCGCGCAGCAGCCCGCCGGCCAGTATCGCGCCGCCGCCCAGCCCCAGAGCCGCGCGCCGGTCGATCATTCGGCCGGCGCGGCGGTAGTTTGCGTTGCCGCAGCCGCGGCGGTAGTTTGCGTTGCCGCAGCCGCGGCGGTAGTTTGCGTTGCCGCAGCCGCGGCGGTAGTTTGCGTTGCCGCAGCCGCGGCGGTAGTTTGCGTTG
>JBBRVH010000108.1:0-10397 GCA_038246995.1 Sphingomonadales bacterium | reverse complement strand
GCCATCACCGGCGCCACCGGCTTTGTCGGCAGCCGCGTTGTTGCCCTGGCCGATACCCCGCTCCGCGCGCTCGCCCGCCGGCCCCAGCCTGCGCGGCCCGGCGTCACCTGGGTCGCCGGTGACCTCGCCGACACGTCCGCGCTTGCCCGGCTGTGCGAGGGCGCCAGCGCCGTCATCCATATCGCCGGTGTCGTCAGCGCCCCTGATCGCGCCGGTTTCGATGCCGGCAATGTCGCGGGTACCGCCGCGATGCTCGCTGCGGCGAAATCCGCCGGGGTGGCGCGTTTTGTCCATGTCTCCAGCCTTGCCGCGCGCGAGCCGCAACTGTCGATGTATGGCGCTTCAAAGGCCGAAGCCGAGGCGCTGGTGCAGGCGAACGGCCTTGATTGGGTGATCGTGCGGCCGCCGGGGGTCTATGGTCCCGATGATCGCGAGATGCTCGATATCTACAAATTGGCGGCGCGGGGGCTGTATATCGCGCCGCCGGGGCGGCTGTCGCTGATCCATGTCGATGATCTGGCGCGCGCGCTGCTGGCGCTGGGCGGTGGCGGACCGTCGCACCAGACGCTCGAAATCGACGATGGCGCGGCGGGCGGGGTTTCCCATGCCGAATTCGCCCACGCTATCGGCGTCGGCCTCGGCAAGCGCGTCCGAGTCATCCCGCTGCCGCTGGCGATGCTCCACCTTGCCGCGCGCATCGGCCTGTCGGCCAAGCTGACCCGCGATCGTGCGAATTATATCGCCCACCCCGATTGGGTGGCGCGCGGCGGCAACGCGGCATTGGCCGGGTCATGGGCGCCGCAGGTCGATCTGGCGACAGGGGTTGTCGATACGATTGCGGGCTATCGGGCGAAGGGCTGGCTTTAGCTCAGCAACTTGGTCAGCACGAACACCACGAATGTCAGGATCAGCCCGATAATGAACACCTGGTACGCCATCGCCAGATAGCGGTATTTCTTCTGCTTGAGCACCAACCCGAGCTGGTAGACATCGCGAGCCATCGCCTGGCGGATGCGGGCATCGTCGCAGTTGATGATATCGAGTTCGGCGACGAATTCGGCCTCTGTCATCGCCGTGAAGGCGCCGAAGAACAGGATGTTGGGCGGCATCACCGGGCCCTTGGCCTTGCGCGCGCCGAACGCCGGCACCACCGCCAGCATGCACAATATCGCCGCCAGCGACGATGACGCAGCAAGCACCAGCATCGGCGGCGTCATCGCGCTGCCTTCGCGGACCACGAGCGCAAAGATCACCGAGTTGACCCCGATGAGGATATTGGCCTTTTGATCGGCCATCGATGACAGCATGACATGGTGCGCCTGCATGGTGCGCAGCAAGTGGATGGCATTGGGGTGGGATTCGCCAATCACAGTCGGCGTGTGCCGGGAATCGGTGTCCGTATCGATGCCTGTGTCCATTCCGCCCCCAATTGTGACACTATCATCACACCGCATTGCGACAAACTGCAAGCCCCACTTTGCGGCGCGCTTGGCCCCGCTTTGGCCATTTTGTGCTGCCAAAGCCGCAAGCCTGCCATTATGAGCGGCGCCGCGCGCCACCGGGAGTGATGATGACTGCACCTGCCACCGATCGGGCCTCTGTTTATGTTCGCATCATCGAACTGATCGAGCCGCTCAACCCCAAGAAGGTCGCGCTGACCGAGGACACCAGCTTTGCCGGCGATCTCGAGATGGATTCGCTGACCGTGATGGATCTTGTCGCCAGCATGGAAGACGAATGGGACATCGTCATGCCCCTCAACATGCTCCCCGATCTCGAAACTATCGGCCAGGTCGCCGATGCGGTAACCAGGCTGGTGACGAAATGAGCGATCTGTTTTCCAAGTTCGACGCGCTGATCGCCGAACGCGCCGGCGTGCTGGCCAAGGGGGTGCGCGATCCGTTCGCCATCGTCATGCAGGAAGTGAAATCACCCACCGTCGCGATCATCGACGGCAAGGAGACCATCCTGCTAGGCACCTACAACTATATGGGGATGACCTTCGATCCCGATGTCATCGCCGCCGGCAAGGAAGCGTTGACCAAATTCGGCGCCGGCACGACCGGCAGCCGCGTCCTCAACGGCACCTACCAGGGCCACAAGGAATGCGAGGACGCGCTCAAGGAATTCTACGGCACCGAGCACGCGATGGTATTTTCGACCGGTTACCAGGCCAATCTCGGCATGGTGGCAACGCTGGCCGGCAAGGGCGATTTCATCATCCTCGATGCCGACAGCCATGCGTCGATCTATGATGGCTGCTATCTCGGCAATGCCGATATCGTGCGCTTCAAGCACAACAGCGTCGAAGACCTGGAAAAGCGCCTGCGCCGCCTGCCCCCCGAAGCGGGCAAGCTGGTCATCCTCGAAGGCGTCTATTCGATGCTCGGCGACATCGCGCCGTTGCAGGAGCTCGTTGCGGTCGCCAAGGCGCATGGCGCGATGGTGCTTGTCGACGAAGCCCATGGCATGGGCTTTTTCGGCGAAAACGGCCGCGGCGTCTATGAAGCGGCGGGCGTGGCGGACGATGTCGATTTCGTCGTCGGCACCTTTTCGAAATCGGTCGGCACGGTTGGCGGCTTTTGCGTTTCGAACCACCCCAAGTTCGAAATTCTGCGCCTCGTCTGCCGCCCCTACACCTTTACCGCGTCGCTGCCGCCCGCCGTCGTTGCCTGCGCCGCGACGAGCATCCGCAAGCTGATGCACGCCGGGGACAAGCGTGCCCGGTTGTGGGACATGACGCGCAAGCTGCACGGCGGCCTGAAGGCCCGCGGTTTCCGGCTGGCGACGGAAACCCCCGAAAGCGCCATCGTTTCGGTGCTGATGCCCGACCAGGAAACCACGGTACGGATGTGGCAGGCGATGCTCGAACTCGGCGTCTATGTGAACATGTCGCGGCCGCCGGCGACGCCAGCGGGGGTTTTCCTGCTGCGCTGCTCGCTGTGCGCCGAACATTCGGCCGAACAGCTCGATCAGGTGCTCGAACGCTTCACCATGGCCGGCGCCGCTGTCGACCTGTTCGCGCAGGCGGCCGAATAGCCGCCATGGCCGACGCGAGCCCGGTCAAGCAGTTTGCCACCGTCAACGGCCGCCGCATCGCCTATGTCGAGGCCGGCACCGGGGCGCCGATCGTGCTGCTGCATGGCAATCCGACGTCGAGTTATCTGTGGCGCAACGTCATCCCGCACCTGGCGGGGCTGGGCCGTGTCATCGCCCCCGATCTCATCGGCCAGGGCGATTCGGCAAAGCTGCCGGCAAGCGATGGCCCGGGCCGCTACAGTTTTGCGGTCGCCTATGACCATCTCGCCGGCCTGCTCGCAACGCTCGGCATCACCGAAAACGTGACGCTGGTCATCCACGATTGGGGCAGCGCGCTCGGCTTTCACTGGGCCAACCAGCATCGCGACGGGGTGCGCGGCATCGCCTATATGGAAGGCATCGTCTGCCCGATCGCGTCATGGGACGATTGGCCGGCGGCGGCGCGCGGTATCTTCCAGGGTTTCCGTTCGGCCAAGGGCGAGGATCTGATCCTCAAGCGCAACATGTTCATCGAAGCGGTGCTGCCGTCATCGATCATGCGCAAGCTGACCGCGGCCGAGATGGACCAGTATCGCGCCCCGTTCCTCGCCGAAGACGACCGCCAGCCGACGCTGAACTGGCCGCGCCAGATTCCGATTGCCGGTGAACCCGCCGCCATGGTGGCGCTGGTGCAGGCTTATGCCGACTGGCTGGCGACGAGCCCGGTGCCCAAGCTGTTCATCAATGCCGAACCGGGGTCGATCCTGGTCGGGCCGCAGCGCGATTTCTGCCGCACCTGGCCGAACCAGACCGAGGTGACCGTCGCCGGCAGCCATTTCATCCAGGAAGATTCGCCCGATGCGATCGGCAGGGCAGTGGCGGCCTGGCTGCGGCAAATCCCCTGACTCTATCGATCGAGCGGCTTCACCGAAAAGCCGCGGCGATAGTTCATCACGATGCGGATCGGTGTCACGCCGGGGCCGAAGCTGTACAGCGTTTCCTCGGGGCTCGGCTTGGCGAGGCGCAGTTTCGGATTGTTGCTCAGCCCGATGCCATCCGACCAGACCGACAATTTTCCGTTCGAATCGCGATCGTGCAGCGCGACGATGACATAGCGGCCAGGACCGGGCAGGGTCAGGCACACGGTCATGTCGCCGATCGGCGCGTTTGTGCCCCCGATGCTGGTCATGACCGGCATCGGCACATCATGGCGGCGCAAAAACTTGCCGCTGGCGAGGAATTCTTCCTTGCCGCCGGTATAATTCTGGATGCGCAACTGGCCGCTACGATCCTTGAAACCATGGACGGTGATGAGCGCAGCGGTGCCATCGGCACCCGGCCGGCACGCCGCGGTATCGCCGAGCACGACCGGGCCCTGCGCCTGCGCCGGGGCTGCCAGCAGCGGCAGCAGGATCGCGCCCGCGACAGTTATCGCCTGGATGCGTGATTTTGCCATGACCTTGATGTTTCACCGGGCTATAGAGTGACGACACGTCGAACGGCAGCCAACCGGCCGACACTGACATCTATGGTGAAGGCTTGCGGCGAAACTTGGGCGCAGCAGTGTCGACATCAAGGGACGGGAACAGAAAGCTCACCTTGATCGCGCTTACCCGCTTCGATCGCTATCTCGCCCGGTTGATCATCGTGCCGCTGTTTGCGTCGCTGGTCATCGCGGCGATGCTGTTGCTCCTCGATCGCATGTTGCGATTGTTCGATTTCGTCATGAACGAAGGCGGGCCGGTCAGCGTTGTCTGGCGCATGCTCGGCAATCTGCTGCCCGAATATCTGTCGCTCGGCATCCCGATCGGGGTGATGATGGGCATCCTGATGGCATTCCGCAAACTGGCGCTGTCGTCCGAACTCGATGCGCTGCGCGCTGTCGGCATCAGCTATAATCGCCTGCTGCGCGTGCCCTTCCTGTTCGCCATCTTCTTTGCGCTGGTCAATTTCGGCATCGTCGGCTTTTTGCAGCCGGTGTCGCGCTATGCCTATGAAAACCTGCGCTTCGAACTGCGCTCGGGCGCGCTCGGCGCGTCGATCAAGGTCGGCGAATTCGCCAATCTGGGCAAGGGCATGACCCTGCGCGTCGAGGAAAGCCAGAACCAGGGCCGTGACCTGCGCGGATTGTTCGTGCGCGCCCAAGGCAAGGACGGGCAGAGCGTGGCGGTCACCGCGGCGCAGGGCACCTTCCTGTCGACGGATGATCCCGATGTCATCCTGCTGCGGCTGAAGAACGGCACGCTCATCCACAGCGCAACGGCCGATGGCGTGCCGCGCGTGCTGTCGTTCGATCAGCATGACCTGCCGGTCAATCTGCCGGCGATGACCAATTTCCGCAAACGCGGCGAGGGCAATCTGGAACGCACCTTGCCCGAACTGGCGCTCGCGATGTTCGATGGCAAGCTGAACGCCGAGGACAAGCGCAGCGCCGCGGCCACCTTCAACCGCCGGCTGGTGCAGTGCCTCGTCATGTTCACGCTGCCGTTCCTCGCCGTCGCGCTGGCGGTGCCGCCCAAGCGCTCGACCTCGGCGCTCGGCGTGTTCATCAGCATCATCGCGCTGGTCACCTTTCACAAGCTGACCGAATATGGCGAACGCATGGGCCAGATCGGCCGGGTCGATCCGGTGCTGTCGCAATGGGTGCCGTTCATCGGCTTCTTCGCGCTGGCGCTGTGGCTGTATCGAATCCTTGCCTATGTGCCGGGCGGGCAGCCGATCGGCGCGCTTGACAGGCTGGCGACGCGCATCGGGGCGGCGGCATCCGGCTTGGCGGCACGGCTGTTGCGGCGTGAAAACTGGCGTGACGATGCCTTGTCGGCGGGTTGACAGATGAAGCTTTTTCCTTCGCGCACCATCGCCTGGTACACGGCAAAGATGTTCCTTGTCCGCTCGATGGCGTTCCTGTTCGGGCTGATCATCATCCTTGAATCGCTCGATCTGCTGGGCGAATCGGGCAAGATTCTCGCTGCCGCCGGCAATTCCGAGGCCGATCTGTGGGTCTATGTCTCGCTGCGCGTGCCGCAACTGGTGCAATTGTTCCTGCCGTTTTCGGTGCTGCTGGCTACGCTCGTCACGCTGGCGACGCTCAACCAAAACAGCGAGGTCGTCATCTTCAAGGCCGCCGGCATTTCGGCGCACCAGATCCTGGCGCCGCTGTTCATCGCGTCGCTGGCCATCGCCATCGGCAATTTCGTCTTCAACGAACGCATCACGACGCGCGCTACCCAGACGCTGAAGGTCTGGCAGGACAATGAATATCGCCACACGCCGGCCGAAAAGAAACCGGTGACCGAAAGCTGGGTGCGCGGCGGTGACGATCTGTTTCGCGCCACCGCCGTCACCGGCACCGGCGCTGCGACCCGGCTCGATGGCGTGACCATCTATGATCGCGCCGATAACCGCCTGTTGCGGGTGGTCATGGCCGATAGCGCCCGCCCCGGGGCCAGCGGCTGGCAATTGACCGGCGTGCGGGTGTTCGACGTGGCGCGCGGCACGCTGACCCGGTTGCCGACCTTGGCGTTTGCCAGCAGCGTGGTGCCGCGCCAGTTCACCACCGCCAGCATCAACCCGGCCTATATCGCGCTCTGGGATCTGTGGCCGCAGATCGCCGAGCAGCGCGCCGCGGGCAAGCCGGTCGATACGCTGGTGGCGGCGGCCTGGCACAAGATTTCGGGGCCGCTGTCGACCGTGCTGATGCCGTTGCTCGGGGCCGTCGCGGCGTTCGGGCTGGCGCGGTCGGGTCGCTTGTTCGTGCGGGCCGTCATCGGCATGTTCCTGGGCTTTGCCTTTTTCGTCGCCGACAACTTCATGTTGGCGATGGGCAATTTCGGCACGGTGCCGCCGCTGATGGCGGCCTGGGCGCCGTTCCTGCTCTTCCTGCTCATCGGCGAGGCTGTGCTGATCCGCACCGAGGAATGACGCGTCCCAAATTGGCCGCAATGGCAGATTAGGTTTTTTCGGGGAGCCGGCTTCAATACGCCCAGCGGGCAACAAGGGGTTTTTCGGGTGATTTCCAACGCTTTTACCGGCTTCAGGCCCGCATGACGGGCTTGAGCATACAGCCCGTTGAAACCGCCGCCGACCGCGAACGCTTCATCGATCTGCCCTATCGGCTGTACGCCAACGATCCCAATTTCGTGCCGCCACTGCGCAGCGAGGCGCTGGCGCTGATCAGCGGCATCAAGGGCAATCCCTGGTTCGAACACGGCCGCTCGCGAATGTGGCTGGCGCTGCGCGGCAATGACGTCATCGGCCGCATTTCGGCGCAAGTCGACAATCTGGTGCTCAAGCATATCGGCCCGACCACCGGCCATTGGGGGCTGTTCGAATGCATCGACGATGCCGAGGTCGCCAGCCTGTTGCTCGAAACCGCCGAAGACTGGCTGCGCGGCGAAGGCATGACGGTGGCGCAAGGGCCGTTCAGCATCTCGATCTGGGATGAACCCGGGCTGCTCGTCGAAGGGTTCAACTCGCCGCCGACGGTGATGATGGCGCATCACCTGCCCTATTACGCCCGCCATCTCGAAGCGCGCGGCTATGCCGGCGTCAAGGACATGCACACCTGGGGGGTGCGCATCGACCGGCCGTTCCCCGAAATCGTGCAGCGCATCGTCGCCGCCAGTGAACGCAACAGCAAGCTGACGACCCGCAAGGTCGACAAGGCGCGCTTTGCCGAAGAAGCCGCGCTGATCCTCGATATTCTCAACGATGCCTGGTCGACCAATTGGGGCTTCGTGCCGCTCACCCCTGCCGAAGTCGCCTTTGTCGGCAAGAAGCTGAAACCCATCGTTTTCGAAGACCTGATCCGCATCGCCGAATATGAAGGCGTGCCTGTCGGCTTCATGATCGCGCTGCCCGATATCAACGAACTGACGCGAGATCTGGGCGGGCGGCTGTTTCCGTTCGGCTGGGCCAAGCTGTTGTGGCGGTTGCGCGCGCCCAAGGTGCGCCGCATCCGGGTACCGTTGATGGGCATCCGCAAATCGCTGCAGGGCCACCGCGTCGCGTCGTTGATGGCGTTCCAGATGATCGAATATATCCGCCGCGATGCGATCGCCCATTATGGCGCCACCGAAGGCGAAATCGGCTGGATTCTCGAAGATAACGGCCCGATGCGATCGATCGCCGATGCCCTTGAATGCCAGGTGACGCGCACCTATCGCGTCTTCGAGCGGGCGCTGTAGCCATGCGGCGGGCGCTTCTGGCCGTGATGCTGCTCGTGGCGGCGCCGGTTGCGGCCCAGCCGGCGTTTGTCATCGAACAGGGCGCGCTGGTCATGCCGCAGCCGATCGCCTTCGCAGCCGGGGACGATGTGCTGGCGGCGGACAGCGCCGGGGGCATCGCCTATGTCATCGCCTTTCTCGCGGCCAAACCGTCGGTTACCCTCGTCCGCATCGAAAGCCATGCTGCCGCTTATGATGATGCCGGCACCAACCAGGCGCTTGCCGAAGCCCGGGCGCGCCGGCTGGTCTTTGCCGCCTTCGGTGCCAGCAAGCCGGTCGCGGCCGGCAAATCTTCGGCCAATGACCGCATCGTCATCGCCATGGCCGCACTGCACGGCTTTGCGATCGGCGGGATGCCGGCCGATGGCGGCGGCAAGGTGATCGAGGACGCCTGCACGTGAATCTTCTCCCTTCCCGCAGGGGGAGGGACATTTACCCCGCGATCCGCACCTCCAGCCGGTTGCGTCCGTCGCTGCAGCCATAATCGATGCTTTCGGCAAAGGCGCGGACCAGCGCCAGCCCGGCGCCGCCATGGGGGGGCACGTCGGTAGGTGGCGGTGCCAGCCGGGGGTCGAACGGCGCTGCCGCGTCACCGAGCACCAGAACGACATGGCCGGGGTGCCGTATCAGCGCCAGGTCGATGCTGTCGTCCGCGCCCAGCCCGGCATGATCGACCAGATTGGCAACCAGTTCCTCGACGATGATCGCCAGCCGCCGCGCCGGCCCCGGCGCCAGCCCGGCGGTATCGGCAAAGCCGCGTGCCGCCGCCAGCGCCGCGCCCACGGCCGCCGCATCGGCCGCCAGCGTCAGGGAAACGGTAATCGGATTGCCAGAATTCATGTCGGAGCCTAGCCTATCGACATTGGCACGGAGGGGCAAAACATGTCTTTGACAAGAAACCTGTCGCAACTGCTCGTCGCAGCACTGATCACCGGCACTGCGGCACAGGCCGAAATCGCCACGGTGAAGCGTGTCACAGGCGGCGCCAGCATCGAACGCGGCAAAAAGCCATTGCCTGTCACGCCGGGCACCAAGCTTGAAGTCGGCGATCTGCTCAGCACCGGCAAGGATGGCCGGATCAGCGTCACCTTCATCGACGATTCGCGCTTTTCGGTCGGTCCGGGCAGCCGCATCCGGCTGACCCGGTTCGATTTCGACGACACCACCCACCAGGGCCAGTCGGTGACTCGCGTCGAAAAGGGCGCGCTCGCCGTGGTGTCGGGGCAGATCGCGCATGAAAATCCCAAGGGCATGACGTTGCAGACGCCGACCTCGGTGCTCGGGGTGCGTGGCACGCGCTTTGTGGTCGATGTGAAATGAGGGCGCCGGCAACCTTGTTGTGCGCGCTGGCGCTCGTTGGCTGTGGCGGTTCGACGGTGACGCTGTTGAAGGGCGAAGGCACCAACCCCGTCGGCGCGGTCGCGGTCATCGATCCCAAGACCGGCGAGGATGTGCGCATCATCGATGCCGCCGGCACCGCGGTGACGGTCGATGGCGCCCGCACCAGCGTGAAGACCGCCGATGCCGCAGTGGCCGAAGCGCGCTATGCCGCGCTGCTCGCCGGCCTGCCCGAGCCGCCGGTGCGCTTCATCCTGTATTTCCCCGAAGGCGGCACGACGATCACCGCGGCGTCGGAGCCGACCCGCGACGCGATGTTCGCCGAAATCAAGCGCCGCGGCGCCGGGGTGGCGGTGCAGATCGAAGGCCATACCGATCGCGTGGGGGATGCCGCCGACAATGTCCGCCTGTCGAAATCTCGCGCCGAGCTAGTGCGCGACCAGCTCGTCCGGCTGGGGCTCGATACCGACATTACCCGCACCGTCGGCCGCGGCGAACGCGCCCCGCTGCAGGGCCATGAGACCGCCGACAATATCGAGGAGCCGGCCAACCGGCGGGTCGAGGTGGTGGTGCGCTGACCCGCCTCTCCCGCAGCCGTCAGGCGACGCCTTCGCGTCAACCGGGAGAGAGGGTCAGCCCCGATACCTTAGCGCCATCACCGTCAGGTCATCGCTTGCCGGTGCCCCGGCTTCGAAGCCGCGCACGGCGGTGATGAGCGCGCGGGTTGCCTCGGCCGCCGCGCCATCGCCCCAGGCGAGCAGCACGTCGCGCGTCCGTTCGCTGCCGAAAAAGCCGCCGCCGGCGTTCTGCGCCTCG
>JBBRVH010000107.1:0-10632 GCA_038246995.1 Sphingomonadales bacterium | reverse complement strand
GTCCCCGCCTTCGCGGGGATGACGTGAAGGGCAGAGCGGTGCGCCACCGCGATTTCAGGCGCGCTTACCGCCATGGCGCGTCCGCCGCAAGGTTTGCAGCGATCGCGCGTTCCCATTTGTCGCCATTGGCGAGCAATTTGTCCTTGTCGTAGATCAGTTCTTCACGGGTTTCGGTGGCGAATTCGAAATTCGGTGTTTCGACGATGGCATCGACCGGGCAGGCTTCCTGGCACAGGCCGCAATAGATGCATTTGGTCATGTCGATGTCGTAACGCGTCGTGCGGCGCGAACCATCGTCGCGCGGCTCGGCCTCGATGGTGATCGCCAGCGCCGGGCAGACGGCCTCGCACAGCTTGCAGGCAATGCAGCGTTCCTCGCCATTGGGATAGCGGCGCAGCGCGTGTTCACCGCGGAAACGCGGGGACAGCGGGCCCTTTTCATAGGGGTAGTTGAGCGTCACCTTGGGCCGGAAGAAATATTTGAGCGTCAGCCGCAGCCCGGCGATGAATTCGAGCAGCAACAGCGACTTGGCAGAACGCAGCAGGGCACTCACAGCACAACACTCCCCGGAGCAGTCGCGAACTTGTCGGTAAAGAACATCAGCCAGCCCGACACCACCACAACCCAGAACAGCGACAGCGGCAGGTATACCTTCCAGCCCAGCCGCATCAGTTGGTCATAGCGGTAGCGCGGCACGGCGGCCTTCACCCAGGCGAAGACGAAGAACATGAACGCCATCTTGCCGAGCATCCAGACAAAGCCCGGGATGTAATAGAGCGGCGCCCAATCGAGCGGCGGCAGCCAGCCCCCAAGGAACAGCACCGGGATCAGCGCGCACATGAACAGGATATTGGCATATTCGCCAAGGAAGAAGAGCGCGAAGGACATGCTCGAATACTCGACCTGATAGCCGGCCACCAACTCCGACTCCGCCTCGGGCAGATCGAACGGCGGCCGGTTGGTCTCCGCCAGCGCGGTGATGAAGAACATGATCCCCATCGGGAACAGCAACGGATTGAAGATGTTGCCGTTCAAAATGCCCAGCACATTGCCCTTCTGCGCCATGACGATGTCGCTGAGATTGAGGCTTTGCGCATAGAGCATCACCGCGACAAGGATGAAGCCCATCGAGACTTCATAGCTGACCATTTGCGCCGCCGAACGCAGCCCGCCCAGAAACGGGTATTTCGAATTCGACGCCCAGCCCGACATGATGATGCCATAGACACCCATCGACGAGACGGCAAAAACATAGAGCAGCCCGACATTCAGATCGGCGAGCACCAGCCCCGCATCGAATGGCATCACCGCCCAGATGGCGAGCGCCAGCACGAAGCTGATCATCGGCGCCAGGATGAACACCGCCTTCGATGCCCCCGACGGCACGATGGTTTCCTTGAGGAACAGCTTCGCCGCATCGGCAAAGGTCTGCAGCAACCCGAATGGCCCGACGACATTGGGCCCGCGCCGCATCTGCATCGCCGCCCAGATCTTGCGATCCGCGTAGACCGCCATGGCGACGCCGACCATCACCGGCAGCACGATGGCAAGAATCAGCACGGTGGTGCCGATGAACCAGCCAAGGCCATCGCCGAAAACGGACTGGAACCAGCCGGTGAAGGTCATTCCGCGGCCTCCCGCGGCGGCACGGAGATTTCGGCAACGCACGCCGCCATCGTCTCGCTGGCCCGCGCAATCGGGTTGGTCAGGTAATGATTGCCCAGTGCGAGCGCGATCGGCCCGGCAGGTGCGGTCGCATCAGCGAGCGGCGCGCCCGGCGTGACGCTGATCGCATCCCCCAGCGCCAGATGCGGCCATTCGGCGCCGATCCGCGCGCGCAGCATCGGCAGATCGTCATAACCCAGCGGCGCGCCGAGCACCGCCGACAGCGCCCGGAAGATCGTCCAGTCCTCACGCGCTTCGCCGGGCGGGAAGACAGCGCGCAAGCTGCGCTGCACCCGGCCTTCCAGGTTGACCCAGGTGCCCGATTTTTCGGTATAGGCAGCGGCGGGCAGGATGACATCGGCATGGCGCACGCCATGGTCGCCATGGCTGCCGACATAGACGGTGAACGCGTGCTTGGCCGGGCTCGTGCAGACTTCATCGGCGCCGAGCAGGAACAGCGCCTTCAGCGAGGCATCGCCGAGGATGCCCGCCACGCCGCCTTCGGTCGTCAGCCCGAGATCGAGCGCCCCGACGCGGGCCGCCGCCGTGTGGAGCACGTTCCAGCCGTTCCAGCCTTCACGCACCAGCTTGATTTCGCCCGCCAGCTTCTGCGCCGCCGCCATCATGCCGGGCAGCTTGAGCGCCCCCATGCCGAGAATGATCGCCGGGCGTTTGGCCTTGGCCAGCGCCTCGGCAACCGCTGTGGGCAGCATGCCGAGCAGCGCCGCATCGTCACCAAGCCATTCGACCGGATAGGTCAGATCGACCACCGGACCGATGCCGAAAACCTTCGACAGCTTGCGCGCTGCTTTCTTGCGCAACCGCACATTGAGCAGCGGCGCTTCATGGCGCGGATTGCTGCCGACCAGCAGCACGACATCGGCATTTTCGATGCCCGCCAGCCCCGAATTGAACAGATAGTCACTGCGCGCGGTGGTCGCGAGCAGCGCGCCGTCCTGCCGGGCCTCGATCCGCGTCGAACCCAGGGCCGCCAGCAGGTCCTTCAGCGCCACCATGTCCTCGACCGCCGCCAGATCGCCGACGATGCCGGCAATCGCGCTGCCCGGCACCCCCGCCAGCCCGTCGCGGATCGCGGCAAAGGCGTCGGTCCAGCTTGCCTTTTGCAGGCGCCCATCGCGGCGCACCCATGGCGAATCAAGCCGGCGCTCGCCCAGGCCATCGATGGCAAAGCGGCTCTTGTCGGCCAGCCATTCCTCGTTGACATCATCGTTGATGCGCGGCGTGATGCGCAGCACGGCGGGGCCACGGCTGCCGACAACGATGTTGCTGCCCAGCGCGTCCATCACGTCGATGCCATCGGTCTTCTTCAATTCCCAGGGCCGCGCTTGAAAGGCATAGGGCTTGGATGTCAGCGCCCCGACCGGGCACAGATCGATGACATTGCCCGAAACCTCGCTGGTCACCGCCTTTTCGAGATACGATGTGATCTGCATGTTCTCGCCGCGACCGATCGCGCCGATTTCCTCGACGCCCGCCACTTCCTCGGCAAAGCGCACGCAGCGGGTGCAATGGATGCAGCGCGTCATGATCGTCTTGATCAGCGGGCCCATGAACTTTTCGGTGACCGCCCGCTTGTTCTCCTGATAGCGGGTGAAGCCCTTGCCATAGGCGACCGACTGGTCCTGCAGATCGCACTCGCCGCCCTGGTCGCAGATCGGGCAGTCGAGCGGGTGGTTGATGAGCAGGAACTCCATCACCCCTTCGCGCGCCTTTTTCACCTTGGGCGTGGTCGTCATCACCACCTGGCCATCGGCGGCCGGCATGGCGCAACTGGCGACCGGCTTGGGCGCCTTTTCCATCTCGACCAGGCACATGCGGCAATTGCCGGCGATGCTCAGGCGTTCATGATAGCAAAAGCGCGGCACTTCGACGCCAGCGGCTTCACAGGCCTGAAGCACCGTGGCGCCGGCCGGGACTTCGACTTCGATACCATCAACGGTCAGTTTGGGCATGGTTCAGCACGCTCCTGCGGCGGAGCGGCCCTGCAAGACCTGAAAATACGCGCGCGGGCGGCTTGCCATGGTCCAATCCAACTGGGTCAATCGCGGCAGAATCCCGCGTTGCGGCGGCTATAGCGAGCGCAGTGCAACATGGGAAGGCGGCACAGACCCCCTTGCGCAAAATCCGGCACCACCGCCATAGCGTTGGCATGAACAAACCCATTCACATCATCGGCGGTGGTCTGGCCGGATCGGAAGCGGCCTGGGCCTGCGCCCGCGCCGGCGTGCCTGTCGTCCTCCACGAAATGCGCGGTGTGCACGGCACCGATGCCCACCACACCGACCAGCTTGCCGAACTCGTCTGTTCGAACAGTTTTCGGTCGGACGATCCCGACAACAATGCCGTCGGCCTCATCCACCAGGAAATGCGCGCACTGGGCTCGCTCATCATGGCCGCGGCCGATGCGTCGCGCGTGCCCGCTGGATCGGCGCTTGCCGTCGACCGCGATGATTTCGCCGGCCGCGTCACCGCCGCCATCGAGGCCGAGCCGCTGATCACCATCCGCCGCGAAATGATCGACGGGTTGCCGCCGGCCGATTGGGACAATGTCATCATCGCCACCGGGCCGCTGACCGCGACGCCGCTCGCCGAAGCGATCCAGGCGCTGACCGGGCAGGACCAACTGGCGTTCTTCGATGCCATCGCGCCGGTCATCCACCGCGATTCGATCGACATGGACATTGCCTGGGCGCAATCGCGCTGGGACCGGCCCAACGAGCATGGCGATACCAAGGATTATCTCAACTGCCCGATGGACAAGGAACAGTACAACGCCTTCATCGACGCGATGATCGACGCCCCCAAGGCCGATTTCAAGGAATGGGAGGCCAACACCCCCTATTTCGACGGCTGCATGCCGATCGAGGTGATGGTCGAGCGCGGCCGCAACACGCCGCGCTTCGGCCCGATGAAACCCGTTGGCCTGACCAACCCGCGGACCGGCCGCCGCGCCTGGGCGGTGGTGCAACTGCGCCAGGACAATGCGCTGGGTTCGCTGTGGAACATGGTCGGTTTCCAGACCAAGATGAAGCACGCCGACCAGGTGCGGGTGTTCCGCATGATCCCCGGGCTGGAAAAGGCCGAATTCGCCCGACTGGGGGGCCTGCACCGCAACACCTTCATCAAGTCACCGGTGTTGCTCGATGCAACGCTGCGACTGCGGCTCGACCCGCGGCTGCGCTTTGCCGGCCAGATCACCGGCTGCGAAGGCTATGTCGAAAGCGCTGCCATCGGCCTTGTCGCGGCGCGCTTTGCCATTGCCGACCGGCAGGGCCGCGTGCCTGTCCCGCCGCCCGCCACCACGGCGCTGGGCGCGTTGCTCAGCCACATCACCGGCGGCGCGGATGCGAAACACTTTCAGCCGATGAATGTCAATTTCGGCCTGTTCCCGCCGCTGGTGCCGCCGCCGCTGACCAAGGATCAGCGCAAGCCGGCGCTGGTGGCCCGCGCCCGGGCCGATCTTGCCGGCTGGATGGCGGCTTGACCGGCGGGTTCGACCGCCAGCCGGCGCTCGCGCATGCACAGGTAAAGTTGCGCCCGCTGGCAGCAATCGATTGGGACGCGCTGTATGCGGTCGCTGCCGATCCGCTTATCTGGTCGCTCCACCCCGCGCATGACCGCTGGCAGGAACCGGTGTTTCGCGGCTTTTTTGCCGAAGCGCTCGCCAGCGGTGGCGCGCTTGTCGCCAGCGACCCGCAGACGGGCGCGATCATCGGCTCGTCGCGCTTCGACACGGCCCGCGCCGAACCCGGCGAAATCGAGATCGGCTGGACCTTCCTCGCGCGCAGCCATTGGGGCGGTGCCACCAACATGGCGATGAAGGCACTGATGATCGGCCATGCGCTCAGCCGTTTCGACCGCGTCATCTTCCTGATCGGTGAAACCAACCTGCGCTCGCGCCGCGCGCTGGAAAAGATCGGCGGCTCGCTGACCGACCGCACGATCACCGCCGATTTACCGGTCGGGCCGGTGCGCCATGTCGTTTATGCCATCGATCGCGCCGGCTTTGCGCAAGGGCCTCTTGCCGCCCTCTGGCTGGACAGGAACGCCTGAACCGATAAGCTCGTCCCCGGGGTTGCAGAGGGCGGGCATGACAGCATCGACGGAAGCGGATATCCCGCCCGGCCTGCCCGACCGGGTCATGCGCAAGGCGCAATGGCGGCTGCTGCCGATCATCTTCCTCGCCTATCTCGTTGCCATCGTCGATCGGCTCAACATCAGCTTTGCCGCCGCGACGATGAACGAGGATCTGGGGTTTTCCGCCACCGTCTACGGCATCGCCGGCGGCATTTTCTTCGTCAGCTATGCCCTGCTCGAAGTGCCATCCAACGTCGCCATGATGCGCTTTGGCACGCGGGTCTGGATCACGCGGATCATGATCACCTGGGGGCTGATCTCGGCGGCACAGATGTTCGTGCAGACGCCGTTGCAATTCTACATCCTGCGCTTCCTGCTCGGCGCCGCCGAGGCGGGCTTTTTTCCCGCCATCCTGTTCTACGCCAGCCTGTGGTTTCCGGCGAAATGGCGCGGTCGCGCTGTCAGCCGCTTCTATGTCGCGCAACCTGTGTCGCAGATCCTCATGGGCCTGGTTTCGGGGCCGATCCTCGCGCTGGAAGGCAGTGCCGGCCTGCACGGCTGGCAATGGCTGTTCCTGCTCGAAGCCATTCCGGCGCTCGCCATGGGCATCATCATCTTCAAGTGCCTGCCCGATGGCCCGGCAGCAGCCGCCTGGCTCGCACCCGATGAACGCCGCTGGCTCTCCGGCGCGCTTGCCGCCGATGCCGGGGCGATCACCAGTACCCGGCATGACAGCGTGTGGAAGGCCATTTCAGACCGCTCGGTGCTGTTGTTCGGCCTCGTCTGGCTGTTCTACGTCGGCGCGGTCAACGCCTTCTATGTCTCGACGCCGGTCATTCTCGGCCTGAAAACCGGCCTTGATGCGCAAGGAGTCGGCCTGCTGGTGGCAATGGGCGGCGGCCTGGGCGTCCTCACACTGATCGGGCTCGGCTGGCATTCGGACCGGCGCCACGAACGCTTCTGGCACATGATCGTCCCGGCGCTGATCGTCGCGGCCAGTTTCGTCACCCTCGCGCTCGGCCCTTCGCCGCTGCTTGCCGCCATTGCCTTTCTGGCGCTCGCTGCCACCTGGTTGCCGTCGCAGCCGATCTTCTTCAGCGCGCTGTCCGAAACGCTGCACGAACGCCACCGCGCCGTCGGCATCGCCGCGGTCAACACCTTCGGGCAATTCGGCAGTTTCGCCAGCACCACGGCGTTCGGCTTCGCCCGCGATGCAACCGGCAGCTATGATGCCGGGCTGGCGGCGATCGCCTTGTCGGTGCTGGTCGGCGCCGGCATCATCAACCATATCCGCCTGAAAAACCGGCTTTTGCAGGCAGAGAACTCGGCCTAGGAGAGTGGCAAAAGCAATCGGGGTCAGCCATGCAGCACATCAGCACCATTTCCGTCGCCGCCGTCATCGCAGCGCTGTTCGTTCCCGCCGCCATGGTGCAAGCGCAAGCCCCTGCCCCGGCTGCCGCCGCGAGTGAAGACACCCGACTGACCGAATTTCTCGATGCCGAATTCGCGCAATGGGTAAAGGCCAGCCCGCAACTCGCCACCCGATTGGGCAGCAAGGATGGCGGCGACAAGTGGAACGACATCGGTGATGCCGCCGCTGCCGACCAGTTGAAATGGCGCCAGGCCAGCGTCGCCCGCATGAAGGCGCAGTTCGATCGCGCCAGCCTGTCGCCCGAGGCCCGGGTCAATTACGACATCTGGGCGCTCGAGGCCGACCGCGCCGAACTTGCCTTTGCCAACCGCCAGTATCGCCGGCCGCTTTATTCCCGGCTTTACGCGCTGCACAGCCAGTTGCCGGATTTCCTCATCAACACCCACACCGTCGCCGATGTGACCGACCTGAAAAACTACATCGCCCGCGTGCAGGCCATGCCGGCAGTGTTCGATACCGCTGTCGGGTTGACCGAATCCGCCGCCGCCGCCGGCATTCGCGCCCCCAAATTTCAGGTCGAATCAATCATCCGGGCCAGCCAGTCACTGACCAGCGGTGCGCCGTTCGACACCGCTGCCGATTCTGCCCTGTGGGCCGATGTCCAGGCCAAGACCGCCGCACTGGTCAAGAACGGCAAGCTGACGACGGCGCAGGCCGAACCGCTGCTCGCCGAGGCGCGCACCGCCATCCTCGGCCTCAAGCCCGCCTATGGTCGGATTATCGCCTGGGCGCAGGCGGCGCTGCCATCGGCACCTTCGGGCCGCGTCGGCGCGCTGACCCTGCCGGGCGGTGCCGCCTATTATGCCGATGAATTGCGGCTCAACACGACGACAGACCTGACCGCCGAACAGATCCACGCCATCGGCCTGAAGGAAGTCGCGCGGATCACCGGCGAACAGGATGCACTGGCGCGCAAGGCCGGGCTTGCCGATGCCGCGGCGTTTTATGCCGACCGCGCCAAACGCTTCCCGCCCCGGCCCTATGACGATGCAGCCCGCGCCGAATATCTGAAGGAAGCCAACGCTTTTGTTGCGAAAACCCGCACCCTGCTGCCGGCAATATTCAACACCCTGCTGGCCTATGGCATCGAAGTCGTCCGCGAACCGGCGTTCAGCGAAATCGCCGGCGGTGCCGCCCATGCCTCGGCGCCCAGCCCCGATGGCAAACGCCCGGCGCGCACCTATGTTCATCTTGTCGGCATGACCCCCGATCCGGCGGCGCTGTACACGCTGATGTGTCATGAATCGGTGCCGGGCCATAACACCCAGGGCGACATCCAGGTGCGCCAGAAGGGCGGACCAAAATTCCGCTCGGTCACCGGCTATGTGGCCTTTGGCGAAGGCTGGGGGCTTTATGCCGAAAAACTCTGTGCCGAAATGGGGGCATTTCCCGATATCGCCGCCGATTTCATGCGTTTGGATGCCGAATTGTTCCGCGCCGCGCGGCTGGTCGTCGATACCGGCCTGCATGCCAAGGGTTGGACCGAAGCCGAAGCCGTCGCCTATATGACCGACATCGGCCGCCAACCGCCACAACGCTCGGCATCCGAAGTGCGCCGCTACATCACCCAGCCCGGCCAGGCGACGGGCTACAAGATCGGCATGCTCAAGATCATGGAAGAACGGCAAAAGGCGGAAAGCGCCCTTGGGCCCAAGTTCGATATCAAGGGCTTTCACGACCTGCTGATCGCATCGGGGTCACAGCCGCTGTCGATCCTCGAACGCCGTGTCGACGACTGGATTGCGGCGCGCAAATAGCGCGCAGCGCCCAGACCGGTCTGCCTTCTTCCCCCTCCCGCCACCGGCGTAGCCGGTAGGGTGGGGAGGGTCGGGGTGGGGGTAGCGCAACAGAGCACCCACCGTGCTGCCGATGCCATCAAATGTCACAATGCTCCAGTGCGCGACACCGTGACACCGCGCTGGCATCTGAGCGCCTTGTTTTTGTGGCCCGGCCTTGCGGCACGACCCCCACCCCGACCCTCCCCACCCTTTGTTCGCTGCGCTCACATGGGGGGAGGGAGAAGAAAGGCTAATTCTCCTCTACCTTCTCGCAAACACACGCCGGCTTCGCCTTGCGCTTCACCGCCGTTGCCGCGAATTCCTTGGCCGCCAGCGCGCCATCGCCATTGCGATCCGCCTTGCCGAACTTCGCGACCGTTGCCGCCGTATATTCGTCGAAACCGACCTTGCCATCGCCATTCACGTCCAGCTTGGCGAACGCCTTCTTGCGGTTGACCAGATATTCGTCGCGGTCGATCCGCGCATCGTCATCCTTGTCATAGCGCGCAAAGCGCCGCGCCTCGCGGTCGGCATCGGTGACCGGGCTGGCGGGTGCCTCCAGCGGTCCGCCATCATCGGCTGGCGCGGCGGCGGGCAGCGGTGCCTCGCTCGCCGTCGCCACCGGCACGTCGCGCGTCCACAGGAACCCTGCGGCCACCAGCGCCAACAGCGCCACCCCGAGCGCCAGCCATCGCCGCATGCCCTGTTCCCGAATTTCACCGGCGAACCGGTGCATGGGTGACCCTGTATTTTCACCCTAGGCCGGTTCAACGCGGCACTCAACGACCAAGGGCAATGCTCGCGAGCAATCGCAATTGCCGTGCCGTGCTGCCGCGCGCTTCGCGCCCCTGCCCGGTGCGCGCCCGCGCGGCATCGCGCGCCGCGAGTTGCACCAGCCCGAACAGCGGCCGCAGCGGCGTCGCTACCGGCCCCAGTGCTGTTTCACGTTGCGCCGGTTCCCCCTTCGTCCAGGCTTCGCCGAGCCGTCGCGCCGCATCGCTGTCGCCGCCGCCGATCCGCGCCAGCAGCACAAAGAACGTGCCGCCGCCGCCAACATGGCTTTCGGGCACTTCATCGCTGCCGATCAGGCCGAGCCAGCGGTCCTCGAGCGCCGTCAATTCGGCGCCCGAAACACCGCGCGGCAGCACTTCGGCGGCGATCAGCGCCAGCAGCGGCTGTGCCGGCACCTGGCCCGCATCGAGCCCGGTCAACGCATCGCGCCACCATGCCAGCCGGATCTCGCCGAGCATCGGCTCGCTGGTCGAGGCCACCACCTGCGCCAGTTCCAGATCAAGCCCATGCAGCGCGAGCAGCGCCGGCCGCACCGCCGCCGGCGCATAGAGCACGCTCAGATAGCGGTCACGGTCGCGCGCCTTCACCTCGGCGGTGACAATGTCGAGATTGGTCGTCAGGCTGGGCATACCCGACCTGTCCGGCTCATGCCGGACCAACGCGACCTGTCCGGCTCATGCCGGACCAACCCGACCTGTCCGGCTCATGCCGGACCAACCCGACCTGTCCGGCTCATGCCGGACCAACCCGACCTGTCCGGCTCATGCCGGACCAACCCGAAACGCACAAAGCTTGTTGCCGTCCGGATCGCGGAAATAGGCGCCGTAAAAGGCCTGCGGGCCTTCTTCGCCGCGCACACCCGGCGCG
>JBBRVH010000106.1:0-10659 GCA_038246995.1 Sphingomonadales bacterium | reverse complement strand
GGGTGTAGGCGCAGAAAAAACACCCTCACCCGCTCGGCGAAGGCGCCGAGTCGCCTCTCCCGCTCGGCGAAGGCGCCGAGTCGCCTCTCCCTCAGGCGGGAGAGGCGGGTCTTATGCATCGTGGCTTGCCGTCCAGGCGGTGGCGGCGCCCCAGGTGCCGGCGGCGCCAGTGACGTCGCAGCCTTTCGCGCCGGCCTCGATCCGGCCGATGACGCGCGCGTTTTCGCCCGCCGCTGCCAGCGCTGCGATCGCTGCATCGGCATCGGCGGCCGTGACGACCATCACCATGCCGGTGCCGCAATTGAAGGTGCGCGCCAGTTCGCCGGGCTCGATGCCGCCTTCGTGGCGCAACCAGTCGAACAGCGGCGGCAGCGGCGGCGCTTCGACGATGGCGCGCGCACCGTTCGGCAGCACACGCGGAATGTTTTCGAGAAAGCCGCCGCCGGTGATGTGCGCCAGCGCCTTGACCTGCCGCGCCCGCAGCAGCGGCAGCAGCGGCTTCACGTAAATCCGCGTCGGCACCAGTAGCGCCTCGCCGAGCGACATTTCGGGCGCAAAAGGCGCCGGCGCCGCCAGATCATGGCCCTTGAGCGCGACGATGCGGCGGATGAGCGAATAGCCGTTGGAATGTGCCCCCGACGAGGCAATGCCGATCAGCACATCGCCCGGGGCCACGCTGGCGCCGGTCAATTGCTCACCGCGTTCGACGGCGCCGACCGAAAAGCCGGCCAGATCATAATCGCCGGGTGCATACATGCCGGGCATTTCGGCAGTCTCGCCGCCGATCAGCGCGCAGCCGGCGATGCGGCAGCCCTGCGCAATACCGGCGACGACCGCAGTGGCGGTTGCCAGCTCCAATTTGCCGCTGGCGAAATAATCGAGGAAGAACAAAGGCTCGGCGCCCTGGACGATCAGGTCGTTGACGCACATGGCGACAAGATCGATGCCGACGGTGTCGTGCCGGCCGGTGTCGATGGCCAGCTTCAGCTTCGTGCCGACGCCATCATTGGCCGCGACCAGCAACGGGTCCTTGAACCCGGCGGCGCGCGGATCGAAAAAGCCGCCGAAGCCGCCGAGTTCGGCATCGGCACCCGGCCGGGCGGTGGCGCGGGCGAGCGGCGCGATCAGCTTGATCAGCGCATTGCCCGCAGCGATGGAGACGCCAGCTTCGGCATAGGTGAGGGGTTTGTGGTTCGACATGACGCCTTCCTTACTGCCCCCTGCGATGAAGGCAAAGCATGTGGCGCTTGGCATTCGCTGGCGGGTCGCTAGAACGGCTGCGTGTTGCGTGTAATCCGCCTTTTCCTGGCTCTGGCCCTGTGGCCATGGGCCCCGACCGCCGCGCAACAAGGCGCCGGCGGCAGTGCCTATGCCGTGGCCGGCATCGATGTCGATGTAGCGGCGGCCAACCCGATGCTGGCGCGGATGACGGCGTATCGCATTGCCCAGCGCAAGGCGTGGCCGTTGCTGTGGTCGCGGCTGACCGGGCGCGATGCGGCGGCAGCGCCGCGTTTGTCCGATGGCCAGCTCGATTCGATCGTCGCGGGTATCGAAAGCCAGGGCGAGCGTTTTTCGACGACTCGCTACATCGCGAAACTGGGCGTGGTGTTCGATCGGTCGCGCACCGGCGAATATCTGGCGGATGCCGGCGGCGCGCTGCAATCGCCGCCGATGCTGTTGCTGCCGTTGTTCAGCGATGGCGCAGTGCGGCGGGTTTATGATGGCAAGACGGTGTGGCTGGCGGCGTGGCAGCGCTTTCGCGAAACGGTGACGCCGGTCGATTATGTGCTGGCCAATGGCGGCGCCGGGGACCGGCTGTTGCTGACGGGCTGGCAGGCGACGCGGCCCGACCGGCAAAGCTGGCGCAATATCCTCAATCGCTTCGATACCGTCGATGTGCTGACCGCCGAGGCGCGGCTGGTGCGGCAATGGCCGGGCGGGCCGGTTTCGGGGCTGTTCATCGCGCGGCATGGCCCCGATGCAACCGAACTGGGCCGTGTGCGTCTGACCGCGGGTGATGATGCGGGAGTTGATGCCATGCTTGATACTGCCGTGCGCCAGCTCGACACCATCTATGCCGAAGCCTTGCGTGACGGACGGCTGCGCAGCGAAACCGACCTGACCGCCGACCTGGCGCCGTTGATCGGCACCGGGCCGTTGATCGGCGAAGCGGTGAGCAGCGACCAGGGCGGGGTGGAAACCAGCAGCACCAGTGTCGAAGCCGCGATGCCGACCCCCGATGCCGCGAGTGCGGTGGCGCTGGAAAGCGCACTGCGCGGTACGGCGGGCGTGACCGGGGTGACGATCACCAGCCTGTCGCTGGGCGGTACGACGCGATTGCTGTTCAGCTATGCGGGATCGCGCGAGGCGTTGCTGTTTGCGCTCGATGGCCGCGGTTTGCGGTTGGTCAGCGAGGGCGGCGAAACCGTGCTGCGCCGCCGCCGTGAAGGTGATGCACCGGTGCCGCGCCCGGTTGTGGCGCCGCCGGCAGCGTTGCCACAGATGCCGGCTGCCGACGTTGTCCCCAATGGTGCCCGATGATCGAAGATCCCCTCATCATCACGCCGCCGCCGCCGGCGCCGTCGCCCGAGGGCTTGAGCATCGCCGATCGGTTGAGCCTGCCGCGCATCCATTGGGGCTGGTTGTTGCTCATCATCGGCTTTGTCGCGCTGTTCTGGGCCTCGCGCAGCGTCATCGGGCCGTTCATTGCCGGCTTTGTCGTCGCCTATCTTCTCGATCCGCCGGCGCAGCGGCTCGAACGCATGGGCTGGCCGCGCTGGTTGGCGGCGGCGACGGTGCTCGTGGTGTTCGTCACCGCCATCGTGGCGATCGGCTTTGCCAGCGCGCCGATCGTGCAGGCACAGGTGCTGCAACTGGTCGAGACCATGCCCAAGCTGATCGAATCGACGCTGCCGCTGGCGAAAGGCATGCTGCGCCATACGCCGATGGCGGCCAACAGCGGGGAGATTATCGCCAATATCGGCAACCGGGTCGTTGGCTGGTTGAGCAATTCGGTCGGCACGATCGTTGCCGGCAGCCTGGCCTTTGTGAATGTCGTGACGTTCGTGGTCGTGTCGCCGATCGTCGCCTTTTATCTGTTGCGTGACTGGCCGGTCATCGTGGCGCGGGTCGAAAGCTGGTGGCCGCGGCCGCAATTGCCAGTGATCAAGGCGCTGTGGGCACAATCGGATGCGGCGCTGTCGGGGTTCGTGCGCGGCCAGTCGCTGGTCTGCGTGACGCTGGGGGTTTTCTATGCCGTGGGGTGGAGCCTCGTTGGCCTCGATTATGCGATCATCCTCGGCATTCTTGCCGGTGTGCTCGGTTTCGTGCCGTTTCTCGGGGTCATTTTCGCCGTCGTGCTCAGCCTGTTGATCGCGCTGGGGCAATGGGGGCTCGATCTGTTTCACCTTGGCTTGGTGACGGGGGTATTTGTGGTCGGCCAGGTGCTCGAATCATCGGTACTGACCCCCAATCTCATCGGCAATCGCATCGGCCTGCACCCGGTGTGGGTGCTGTTCGCAGTGTTTGCGGGTGGCGAGGTGGCGGGGCTGGCCGGGGTGTTCTTCGCCGTGCCGGTGGCGGCGGTGCTCGGGGTCATCGTCCGCGCGGCGCTGGCGCATTACCGGGCCAGCCACTTCTACGCCGCGCCGTGAGGCTCGCCGATCCGCCGGCAATGGTCGACGAGCAGCCGGTGTTGTTATTTGCCGGCGAGCAGCCGGCGTTGTTATTTGCCGGCGAGCAGCCGGCGTTGTTATTTGCCGGCGAGCAGCCGGCGTTGCCGCTTGCCTATGCGCCGCGCCTCGATGCCGACAGTTTCGTCATTTCCGACAGCAATCGCGAAGCGGCGGCCTGGCTGGCCGATCCGGCGCGCTGGCCCGGCCCGCGCTGCGTGCTCACAGGGCCGGCGGGTGCCGGCAAAAGCCATCTGGCGGCGCTGTTCCACGCGCGCCACGGCGGCCTGCTGGTGGAGGATGCCGACCGGATTGCCGATGGCGAACCCTTGTTCCACGCCTGGAATGCCGCCACCGCCGCCGCGCCGCTGCTGCTGACGGCGCAGCGGCTGCCGCGTTTCTGGGCGCACAGGCTGCCCGATCTCGCGTCGCGACTGGCAGCGACGCCACTGGTGACGATTGCCGATCCCGATGACGCCCTGATCGCGGCAGTGCTCGCCAAACGCTTTGCCGATCGCGGCTTGCGGGTCGGCGACGATGTCATCGCCTATCTCGCCGTGCGCATCGAACGCAGCTTTGCCGGCGCTGCCGACATCGTTGCCCGGCTCGATGGGCTGGCGCTCGCCGAGCGCCGCGACATCACCGTGCCGCTGGCACGCGAGCTTCTCGAAGGGCAGTTGCGGCTGGCGCTTTGAACGCGCCAGTCATCCATCACCGCTGTGATGGCGGCAGTCATCGACCTGTAATGCTGCTTCCGCTAGGGTAGGGGATGGCCACTGCACACCGTTCCCCGCCGCATCCGGCCATTCCGGATGCTGATCGCTATTTCAACCGGGAAATATCCTGGCTGGCATTCAACGATCGCGTGCTCGAGGAAGCGACCAACCGTGCGCATCCCCTGCTCGAACGGCTGCGCTTCCTGTCGATTTCGGGGAACAATCTCGATGAATTCTACATGGTTCGTGTCGCCGGGCTGCGCGGCCAGGTCGGCGCCGGGATCGATACGCTCAGCCCCGAGGGCCTGACGCCGGCGCAGCAACTTGCCGCCATCGCCATTCGCGCCGACACGTTGATGGAGGCGCAGCAGCGCACCTGGGGCAATCTTGTGCGCGAACTGGCGCGGGCCGATTTCCATGTCATCACCGCCGATCGCCTGACCGCCGATGAATGCCGCTGGCTTGAAAAACATTTCCTCGAACAGATTTTCCCGGTGCTCACCCCCCAGGCGATCGATCCGGCGCACCCGTTCCCGTTCATCCCCAACAAGGGCTTTTCGCTGATCCTCGAATTGCGCCGCCAGTCCGATGACGAACTGCTGCGCGCGCTGTTGATGCTGCCATCGATGCTGCCGCGCTTCATCCGGCTGCCGGGGCCTGCGATCCGTTTCATCAGCCTTGAAAACACCATCCGGGCGTTCTTCAACCAGTTGTTCCCGGGTTATGACCTGATCGGCGATGGCGCGTTCCGGGTCATCCGCGACAGCGATATCGAAGTCGAGGAAGAAGCCGAGGATCTGGTGCGCTTTTACCAGACCGCGCTCAAGCGCCGGCGCCGCGGTGAAGTCATCCGGCTGAAGATCGAGGCGTCGACGCCGGCCGGGCTGTATACCCTCGTCCAGAATGCGCTCAACGTCGGTGAACGCGATACCACCATCGTCACCGGGGTGCTCGGCGTTGCCGATCTGGCGCTGCTTGTCGATGAAGACCGGCCCGATCTCAAGTTCGAACCCTATACGCCGCGCTTTCCCGAACGCATCCGCGAACATGGCGGGGATTGTTTCGCCGCGATCCGCGCCAAGGACCTGGTTGTCCACCACCCGTACGAAAGCTTCGAGGTGGTGCTCGCCTTCCTCAAGCAGGCGGCCGCCGATCCCGATGTCATCGCCATCAAGCAAACGCTGTATCGCGCCGGCAAGAATTCGCCGATCGTGCGCACGCTGATCGATGCCGCCGAAGCCGGCAAGTCGGTCACGGCCGTCGTCGAACTGAAGGCGCGCTTCGACGAGGAGCAAAATCTGGTCTGGGCCGCAGCGCTCGAACGGGCCGGGGTACAGGTCGTCTATGGCTTCATGGAGTTGAAGACCCACGCGAAGCTGTCGATGGTGGTGCGGCGCGAGGGCGGCGATATCCGCACCTATGTGCATTTCGGCACCGGCAATTATCACCCCGTCACGGCGCGCATCTACACCGACCTGTCGTTCTTCACCGCCGATCCGGTGCTGGCGCGCGATGCGGCGCAGGTGCTCAACTATATCACCGGCTATGTGCAGCCGACCCGGCTGGAAAAGCTCGGCATGGCGCCGCTGACCATGCGCGACAAGATCTATGGCCTGATCGATGCCGAGATCGCCAATGCTGTTGCCGGACGTCCTGCCGAAATCTGGGTCAAGCTCAACAGCCTTGTCGATACCGGCGTCATCGAGAAGCTGTACGAAGCGAGCAACGCCGGGGTGCAGATCGAACTGATCATCCGCGGCATCTGTTGCCTGCGGCCCGGCGTGCCCGGCCTGTCGGAACGCATCCATGTCCGCTCGGTCGTCGGGCGTTTTCTCGAACACAGCCGCATCATGGCCTTTGGCAATGGCGACGAGCTGCCGTCGCCGGCGGCGCGGGTCTATATTTCCAGCGCCGACTGGATGCCGCGCAATCTCGACCGCCGGGTCGAGGTGATGGTGCCGATCGAAAACCCCACCGTCCATGCCCAGGTGCTCGACCAGGTCATGGTGGCGAACCTGAAGGACACCGAGCAAAGCTGGGAACTGCGCGCCGATGGCAGCTACAAGCGGCTGAAAGGCAAGCGCAATACCAGCAGCGAGCCGCCGTTCAACCTGCACCGCTATTTCATGACCAACCCGTCGCTGTCGGGGCGCGGGGCGTCGCTGAAGACCGCCGGCGGGGTGCCGCGACTGGTGCTCGCCGATGACGATGATGACGATGATGGCGACGATGGGCATCCGTGATACGGCTTGGCCCGCACGGCGGCTTGCGGCATAGCGTGCCCTGCGCGTGCGGCGCGGTTCGGGAGTAAGCGTGGCCAGCCTGTTGACAAGCGTTAGGGCAGCATTGGGGTCGCCCCCGGCACCGGAGATCGTGCCGGCGGCCGGCGGGCCGGCGCTTACTGCGATTATCGACATCGGGTCGAATTCGGTGCGTCTCGTCGTCTATGAAGGGCTGACGCGCATCCCGGCGACGCTGTTCAATGAAAAGGTCATGGCCGGTCTGGGGCGCGGGCTTGCGGCCAATGGCCGACTCGGCAAGGGTGCGATGGACAGCGCGGTCACGGCGCTGTCGCGCTTCGCGGCGCTCGTCGATGCGATGGGGGTGGCGCAGTTGCGTACCGTGGCGACAGCTGCGGTGCGTGAAGCCGCCAATGCCGATGAATTCATCGCGCGGGTGGCCGCCGAAACCGGGTTGGTGATCGAAACCATCGATGGCGAAACCGAAGCGCGCGGCGCCGCCTTTGGCGTTATCGCCGGGATTCCCGATGCCGATGGCGTGGTCGGCGATCTTGGCGGCGGCAGTCTTGAACTCATCCGGGTGTCGCGCGGCGAGGCGCACGAGCGCATTTCGCTGCCGATCGGCTCGCTGCGGCTCGATGCGGTGCGCAAGCGCGACAAGCGCGCGCTGGCGCCGTTCATCCGGAAAAGCCTCGACAAGGTCGGCTGGGCAGCGGTCGGCAAGGGCCTGCCCTTCTACATGGTCGGCGGTTCGTGGCGGGCGCTGGCGCAGGTCCATATCCACCAGTCTGGGCACCCGCTGCCGATCGTCCATCAATATGAAATGCCGCGCGAGGCACCGGCGTCGCTGGTGCGCAGCCTGACCCAGATCGATCCGGCGACGCTGCGCCAGGTGCCCAATATCTCGACCTCGCGACTGCCCTCGTTGCCGGGTGCCGCGATGCTGCTGGCGGCGACGGTGAAGAAGCTTGGCTCATCGAGCGTCATCGCTTCGGGGTTCGGCCTGCGTGAAGGCCTGTTGTTCGGGCAATTGCCGCCCGAGGTGCAGGCGCTCGATCCGCTCATCGTCGCGGCGCGGCAGGAAGGCGTGCGGCAGGGGCGCTTTGCCGAACATGGCGACATGCTGTTCGACTGGATGGACGGGCTGTTCGGCGGCAATGAAAGCGCGTCCGATCGCCGGTTGCGGCTGGCGGCGTGCCTGCTCAGCGATATCGCCTGGCGGGCGCACCCCGATTTTCGCGCCGAG
Source organism: Sphingomonadales bacterium (assembly GCA_038246995.1). GTDB lineage: Bacteria > Pseudomonadota > Alphaproteobacteria > Sphingomonadales > Sphingomonadaceae > Sandarakinorhabdus. The sequence continues at coordinate 2,786 of JBBRVH010000106.1, read as the reverse complement.
CGCGGTGTCGATGTCGCGCTGCACGGCAATTGGGTGGCGGTGACGGCGGCGGAGCGCGCGATGTTGGCGCAGGCGCTGCACGCCTGTTTCGGGGGCTCGGGCACCGCGCCGGTGCTGGCGCTGCTGGCGCGCCTCGCCACGCCGGCGCAACTGGCGCAGGCGCGGGCCTGGGGGCTGGCGCTGCGGCTCGGCCAGCGGTTGACCGGCGGCACCGCGACCGCGTTGACCGCGAGCCGGCTGGGCCGCGATGGTGACCAGGTCGTGCTGCGCCTCGATGCCCGCCACGGCGCGCTGTTCGGCGATGCCGTGCTGCGGCGGTTGAAGCTGCTTGGCATTGCCATGGCGCTGGAGCCCAGGGTCGTGACCGTCTGAGCCAGGGCGCGCGAACCAGCTCCCCACCCCTTTGCGGGGAGGGCGACTTGGCGCCACCACGTGCGGACCCCCACCCCGCTCAGGCTGCGCCTGAGTCGCCCTCCCCGCAGGGGGGAGGGACAGGGTTGCTTACATGCGGAACGTGCCGAACCGCGTCTCCGGCACCGGCCGTTGCAAGCTGGCGGCCAGGCTCAGCGCCACCACCGCGCGGGTGTCCGCCGGATCGATGATGCCATCGTCCCACAGGCGGGCGCTGGCGTGATAGGGGTGCCCCTCGCGTTCATATTGCGCGCGGATCGGCGCCTTGAAGGCTTCTTCCTCGGCCTTGGTCTTGAAGCCGCCGGTCTTGACCGTCGCCAGCACCGATGCCGCCTGTTCGCCGCCCATCACGCTGATGCGGGCGTTGGGCCACATCCACAGGAAACGCGGTGAATAGGCGCGGCCGCACATGCCGTAATTGCCGGCACCAAAGCTGCCACCGGTGACGACGGTGATCTTGGGAACCGCAGCACAGGCGACGGCGGTGACCAGCTTGGCGCCGTGCTTGGCAATGCCTTCGTTTTCGAAGCGCTTGCCGACCATGAAGCCCGAAATATTCTGGAGAAACAGCAGCGGGATGCGGCGCTGGCAGGCGAGTTCGATGAAATGGGCGCCTTTCTGGGCGGATTCGGAAAACAGGATGCCGTTGTTGGCGAGAATGGCGACCGGCATGCCCTCCACATGCGCGAACCCGGTGACGAGCGTTTCGCCGAAGCGCGGCTTGAACGCCTGGAACTCCGACGCGTCGACGATGCGCGCAATGACTTCATGGACATCGACCGGGGTGCGCGTGTCGATCGGGGCGAGGCCGTGCAGGTCGCTGGCGTCGAACAGCGGCGCCCGGATCGGCTGCGCCGGCACCGGGGTGGCAGCCGGCAGCGTCGCGACGATGGCGCGCGCGAGGCGCAGGGCATCGGCATCGTCCTCCGCCAGATGGTCGGCGACCCCCGACAGGCGGGTATGGACATCGCCGCCGCCAAGTTCTTCGGCGGTCACATCCTCGCCGGTCGCGGCCTTCACCAGCGGCGGCCCGCCGAGGAAGATCGTGCCCTGGTCTCGCACGATGATTGATTCATCGGCCATGGCCGGCACATAGGCGCCGCCGGCGGTGCAACTGCCCATCACCACGGCGATCTGACTGATCCCCTGTGCCGACATATTGGCCTGGTTGAAGAAAATGCGGCCGAAATGATCGCGATCGGGAAACACTTCGTCCTGGCGCGGCAGGTTGGCACCGCCCGAATCGACGAGATAGACGCAGGGCAGCCCGTTCTGCGCTGCGATTTCCTGGGCGCGCAGGTGCTTCCTGACCGTCAGCGGGTAATAGCTGCCGCCCTTCACCGTCGGGTCATTGGCGACGACGACGCACAGGCGCCCCGATACCTGGCCGACCCCGGCGATCATGCCGGCGGCGGGCACGTCCTCGCCATAGACATTGTGCGCCGCCAACTGCCCGATTTCGAGGAACGCCGTGCCGGGATCGAGCAACCCGTCGACGCGCTGGCGCGGCAACAGCTTGCCGCGCGCGACATGGCGGTCACGCGAGGCTTGCGGGCCGCCTTGCGCGATCGTGGTGATGATGCTGCGCAGGTCGGCGACAAGCGTCGCCATGGCGGCGGCGTTGGCGCGCGCGCCGGGGGGGAGGGGGGTGCCGATGTTGGTCATGCACCGGCTATAGGCCGGTCGGGGGCGTTGGCTCAACCGCTTCCCACCCTGGCAAAGGCGATCGGATGCGGAATACCGCCGCAAGATGCACGAGCGAGAGCCGATTGGCAGGCGTGCCATCGCCAACAAGCACGCCCTTGTCGGGCAGCAGCAGCCGGTGTGGCCGGCCGCAGCGTTCGACCGGCCGGGTGTTGCGTTTCGGGTGCGCTGCCGCTAAGCGCGTGTCTGCTTTTGGCTGGTCGGAACCAGCCGCTATCCAGGAAAGAGCCCAACCCATGAAGACCGGCATTCACCCCGACTACCACAAGATCACCGTCCGCATGACCGATGGCTCGACGTACCAGACGCGTTCGACCTACGGCAAGGAAGGCGACACGCTGGCGCTCGACATCGATCCGACGTCGCACCCGGCCTGGGTTGGCGGCGCCGGCAAGATGCTCGATGCCGGTGGCCAGGTGGCGCGCTTCAACAAGCGCTTCTCGGGTTTCGGGTTGAAGAAGGCCGGCGAATAAACGCAGGCACTTGCGGTTGCAAAAGGGGGGCGTTGCCGCAGGGCAGCGCCCCCCTTTTTTTATTGTGAGAGCGCACACGCCAACTCCCTCCCCCCTGCGGGGAGGGCGACTCAGCGCCAGCTGAGCGGGGTGGGGGTTCTCCACTTCCAAACACAAAGCCAGGCGAGGGCCTCCGGCGGCTGGGGCCTCAGACCCCAT
>JBBRVH010000105.1:0-10851 GCA_038246995.1 Sphingomonadales bacterium | reverse complement strand
GCCGCGTTCCACGTCTTCCCGCTTGGTGCCGCGCAGCAGCACACCCACGTTGTCGCCGGCTTGGCCCTGGTCGAGCAGCTTGCGGAACATTTCGACGCCGGTGCACACCGTCTTGCGGGTGTCCTTGATGCCGACGATTTCGATTTCTTCGCCGACCTTGACGACGCCCGAGTCGACACGGCCGGTGACGACGGTGCCGCGACCCGAGATCGAGAACACATCTTCGATCGGCATCAGGAACGGACGATCGAGCGCACGCTCCGGCTGCGGGATATATTCGTCGACGGTGGTCATCAGCTTGAGCACGGCGTCATGGCCGATATCGTCACGCTTGCCTTCAAGGGCGCACACGGCCGAACCCATGGTGATCGGAATGTCATCGCCCGGGAAATCATACTTCGACAGAAGCTCGCGGATCTCGAGTTCAACGAGTTCGAGAATTTCGGCGTCGTCGACGAGATCGACCTTGTTCATGAAGACAACCATGGCGGGAACGCCGACCTGCTTGGCGAGCAGGATGTGCTCACGGGTTTGCGGCATCGGGCCATCGGTGGCCGACACAACCAGAATCGCGCCATCCATTTGTGCGGCGCCGGTGATCATGTTCTTCACATAATCGGCGTGGCCCGGGCAATCGACGTGGGCGTAGTGGCGGTTGGCGGTTTCATATTCGACGTGCGCCGTCGAAATGGTGATGCCGCGCTCGCGCTCTTCCGGAGCCTTGTCGATATTGTCATAGCTGGTGAAGATGGCACCGCCGGTTTCGGCCAGCACCTTGGTGATTGCGGCCGTCAGCGACGTCTTGCCATGGTCGACGTGACCGATGGTGCCGATGTTGCAGTGCGGTTTGTCGCGGACGAATTTTGCCTTACCCATGGCCGTGAACCTCTTTCCAGAAAATTGTCGTTTCGAATGTCGGTAGCCGGGATGCGCGTTTCCAGCGCAACCCGTGAGCGGCGCTGACTAGCGCCATTTGGGAATAAATCAAGCCAGTTTAAGCTTGATCTCCTCCGCCACGTTCGAGGGCACTTCCTCGTAATGGCTGAACTGCATCGAATACTGCGCCCGGCCCTGGCTCATCGAGCGCAGCTGGTTGACGTATCCGAACATGTTGGCCAGCGGCACCTGGGCATCGATGACCTGCGCGTTACCGCGCGTATCGGTGCCCTGGATCTGCCCGCGACGCGAGTTGAGATCGCCGATGACATCACCCAGATAATCTTCCGGCGTGACGACTTCGACCTTCATCACCGGTTCGAGCAGCTTGATGCCGGCCTTGGTAGCCGCTTCGCGCATCCCGCCACGACCGGTGATTTCGAACGCCAGTGCCGACGAATCGACGTCGTGATAGGCGCCGTCATACAGGGTCGCGACGAAATCGATGATCGGGAAGCCGATCAGCGAGCCCGAAGCCGCGACTTCGCGAATGCCCTTTTCGACCGACGGGATATATTCCTTGGGAATATTACCGCCCTTGACGTCATCCTTGAAGATGATGCCCGAGCCGCGTTCACCGGGTTCGACCGAGAATTTGATGCGGCCGAACTGGCCCGAGCCACCCGACTGCTTCTTGTGGGTATAGTCGACATCGACCTTCTTCGCCAACGATTCGCGGTAAGCGACCTGCGGCGCCCCGACATTGGCTTCGACCTTGAATTCGCGGCGCATGCGATCGACGAGAATTTCGAGGTGGAGTTCGCCCATGCCCTTGATGATGGTCTGGCCGCTTTCCTGATCGGAATTGACCCGGAACGACGGATCTTCCTGCGCCAGGCGGTTGAGCGCGATGCCCATCTTTTCCTGGTCGGCCTTGGTCTTGGGTTCCACGGCGACTTCGATGACGGGTTCCGGGAACTCCATGCGCTCGAGGATGATCGGCTTCAACGGCGCGCACAGGGTGTCGCCCGTCGTCACATCCTTGAGGCCGACCAGCGCGACGATGTCGCCGGCAAAGGCCTCCTTGATGTCTTCACGGTTGTTGGCATGCATGAGCAGCATGCGGCCGATCTTTTCGCGCTTGTCCTTGACCGAGTTGAGCACGGTCGAGGCGGCTTCCATCTTGCCCGAATAGATGCGGGCAAAGGTCAGCGTGCCGACGAACGGATCGGTCATGATCTTGAAGGCGAGCGCCGAGAACGGCGCATCATCGGACGCTTCGCGGATCTCGTCCTCGTCCTTCAAGTTGATGCCGTGCATCGGCGGAATGTCGAGCGGGCTCGGCAGATAATCGACAACGGCGTCGAGCAGCGGCTGCACGCCCTTGTTCTTGAACGCCGAACCGCACAGCACGGGAACAAAGGCAAACGCCAGCGTGCCCTTGCGGATCAACGCCTTCAACTGCGCCGTCGTCGGCTCGGTGCCTTCGAGATAGGCCTCCATGAGGTCGTCGTCCTGCTCGACGGCCATTTCGATCAGCTCGGAACGGGCGATAGCGGCAGCATCGGCATAGTCGGCCGGAATTTCCTTGTACTCGAACTTGGCGCCGAGCGATTCTTCGAGCCAGATGATGGCACGGTTCTCGACGAGATCGACGAGGCCGACGAAATCACCTTCAAGGCCGATCGGCAGATACAGCACCGCCGGGCGCGCGCCCAGACGGTCCTTGATCATCTCGACGCAGCGCACGAAATTGGCACCGGTGCGGTCAAGCTTGTTGACGAAGCACATGCGCGGCACCTTGTACTTGTCCGCCTGGCGCCACACGGTTTCCGACTGCGGCTCGACACCGGCAACGCCGTCGAAGCAGGCAACCGCACCATCGAGCACGCGCAGCGAACGTTCGACTTCAATGGTGAAATCGACGTGGCCCGGCGTATCGATGATGTTGATCCGGTGGTCTTCCCAATAGCAGGTCGTCGCGGCCGACGTGATGGTGATGCCGCGCTCCTGCTCCTGCTCCATCCAGTCCATCGTCGCGGTGCCTTCATGCACTTCGCCGATCTTGTAGGACTTGCCGGTGTAATACAGGATACGCTCGGTCGTCGTCGTCTTGCCGGCGTCGATGTGCGCCATGATGCCGATATTGCGATAACGCTCGAGCGGGGTTGTGCGAGGCATGGGGGAAACTACCAACGAGAGTTGAAAGGATGGGCGGCCATACAGCCGCCCTTGTTACCAGCGTGTGACAGGCGCGACCGGGACTACCAACGGCGCTGCCGAATCATCGTTGTTACCAACGATAATGCGAGAACGCCCGGTTGGCTTCGGCCATGCGGTGCGAATCTTCGCGCTTCTTGACGGCGGCACCGCGGTTGTTGGCCGCATCGAGCAGTTCGCCCGACAGGCGCTGCGCCATGGTGTGCTCGCTGCGCTTGCGCGCCGAAGCGATCAGCCAGCGGATGGCAAGCGCCTGGGCACGTTCGGGACGCACTTCGACGGGGACCTGATAGGTCGCCCCACCGACGCGGCGCGAGCGCACTTCGATGCCCGGACGGACATTGGCGAGCGCATCATGGAAAACGCCGACCGGTTCGCGGCGGCTTTTTGCTTCGATGGTTTCGAGCGCCGAATAGACGATCGATTCGGCAACGGATTTCTTGCCCTCGTACATGACGAGGTTCATGAATTTGGAAAGCACCACATCACCGAACCGGGGATCGGGGAGGATTTCACGCTTTTCGGGGCGACGACGACGAGCCATTTTCTAATCCTTACTTAGGGCGCTTGGCGCCGTACTTCGACCGGCTCTGCTTGCGGTTCTTGACACCCTGGGTATCGAGAACGCCGCGCAGGACGTGGTAACGCACACCGGGCAAATCCTTGACGCGGCCGCCACGAATCAGGACCACCGAGTGCTCCTGAAGATTATGGCCTTCGCCGGGGATGTAGCCGATGACTTCGAAGCCATTGGTAAGACGGATCTTGGCAACCTTGCGAAGCGCCGAGTTCGGCTTCTTCGGGGTCGTCGTATAGACGCGGGTGCAAACACCACGCTTCTGCGGGCAGGCTTCCATGGCCGGCACCTTGTTGCGGGCCTTCTGCGGCTCGCGACCCTTGCGGATCAGCTGGTTGATTGTGGGCATTCAATCTTTCTTTCGCTTCGGCCCCTGCCACCATGGCAAAGGCCTACTCCAGAGCCGCTCCGTCCGCAGATGTTGCCATCCATGGCATCAGCGCACGGACCCGCCCCTCAAGGCTGGCCGCATGCGCACGGTGCTCTCTGTCGTGTCCATTCCGAATCTGTACAGCCCAAGGGCCTGCATCAACGGAAGCGGCCCATTAGGCGCTGATCGAACTTTCGTCAAGCCAGCGCACGCCGGATCAGCCGATCAACCGGACGGCAAAGCCGACCCACAACGCGAACAACAGCAACGTCGAGGCGAGATAGACGGCAAAGCGCATCAGCACATTGTTGAAGGTGCAATGGATCGCCGAATGGGCGGCGCGCAAGGCGACATAGGCCCAGCAGCCGAAGCTGAACAAGGCACTGTGCCAGCCGGTAACCGCCAGCGCCAGGCAGAGCGCGTAGAACAGCACCGGCAGTTCGAACAGGTTCATCAGATTGTCGTTCGCCGCCATTTCCTGTTCGGACAGGATCGGCCGGGTGGCGCGGATACGCATCGCATCGAGCGGTACCGGATCGGACTTCAGCTTGGGGATGCGGCGGATGAACAGCATCGTCCAGACCGCAAAGGTCAGGAACACCATGGCGACCATCGGGGCGAGCGCGGCGGGGTTGATCATGCGCCGCGCCCCGGCCTCAGGTCACAGTACGCCGTGGCAGTGCTTGAACTTCTTGCCCGAACCGCACGGGCAATCGGCGTTGCGCGAGACGGCACGATGCCATTCGGCAAGATCGTCGGGATCGACTTCGGTCAATTCCGCCGTTGCCGCCATCGCGCCCGAAAGCGCCCCGGGCGGCAGCGAGCCAAAGGCATCGAGCGCCAGCGGGCGGCCGCCAAAAGCGTCGTTCTCGCCGGTGAACGGGTCGATATGCGTCGTCACGAAACCCGGCAGCGAAGGCATCGGCGGCGCTTCGGCCTGGAACTGGGCGTTGGCGAGCATGCGCGTCACATCCTCGCGGACGATCACCAGCATGCGTTCGAACAGCGCAAAGGCTTCCGACTTGTACTCGTTGAGCGGGGTCTTCTGCGCATAGGCGCGCAGATGGATGACCTGGCGCAGTGCATCGAGCGTCGCCAGATGCTCCTTCCAGTGATGGTCGAGCGCCTGCAGCAGGAAGTTCTTTTCGATCTCCACCCAGGTTTCGGGCGGCACGGCAACGGCCTTTTCGGCCATCGCGGCATCACCGGCTTCGATCAGGCGATCAACGACGATTTCGGGGTCGATCGCGGCTTCAGCGGGCCAGTCGCGGACCGGCACGTCGAGCGCCAGCGTGCCGCGCACGGCTTCGTCCAGCGCCTCGACATCCCATTGTTCGGGATAGCTGTTCGGCGGGCAGTGCGTCGCCACGATGGCGTTGATGGTTTCGTGGCGCATGTCGACCACGACATCGCCGACGGTTTCGGAATCCATGATGTCGGCGCGCTGTTCGTAAACCACCTTGCGCTGGTCGTTCATGACATCGTCGTACTGGAGCAGTTGTTTGCGCACATCATAGTTGCGCGCTTCGACCTTTTTCTGCGCCGTCTCGATCGCCTTGGAAATCCACGGGTGGACGATCGCTTCGCCGTCTTCCAGCCCGTTGTTCATCATGCGGCTGAGCATCGATTGCTGGCCGAAGATGCGCAGCAGATCATCATCGAGGCTGAGATAGAAACGCGAAAAGCCGGGGTCGCCCTGCCGGCCCGACCGGCCACGCAACTGGTTGTCGATGCGGCGGCTTTCATGGCGTTCGGTGCCGAGCACGAACAGCCCGCCGGCGGCGCGCACCGCTTCGCGTTCGGTCTGCACTTCGGCCTTGATGCGTTCGATGGCCGCATCGCGTTCCGGCCCTTCGGCCATTTCGGCGAGTTCGCGCGTCACCCGCGCTTCGAAATTGCCGCCGAGCTGGATATCGGTGCCGCGGCCGGCCATGTTGGTGGCGATGGTGACGGCGCCAAGCCGCCCGGCCTGCTCGACGATATGGGCTTCCTGTTCATGGAAGCGCGCGTTGAGCACGACATGCTCGACATTTTCGCGCTTCAGGAATTCGCTGAGCATCTCGCTCTTTTCGATCGACACGGTGCCGACGAGGATCGGCTGGCTGCGCGCCGTCGCTTCGCGGATCGTCTTGACGATCGCCTTGTACTTCTGTTCGGCGTCCTTGTAGAATTCATCGTCGACATCTTCGCGCGACACCGGCTGGTTGGTCGGAATCTCGACGACATTCAGCTTGTAGATATCGAAAAATTCCGATGCCTCGGTCGCCGCCGTGCCGGTCATGCCGCCCAATTTGGGGTACATGCGGAAATAATTCTGGAAGGTGACGCTGGCGAGGGTCTGGTTCTCGGGCTGGATCTGGACGCCTTCCTTGGCCTCCACCGCCTGGTGCAGGCCATCGGACCAGCGCCGGCCATCCATCATGCGGCCGGTGAATTCGTCGATGATGACAACCTTGTCGCCGCGCACGATATAATCGGTATCGAGCCGGTAGATGACATTGGCGCGCAGCGCCTGGTTGAGGTGGTGGACGACCTGGGTATTTTCGAAATCATACAGGTTTTCACCTTCGAGCAACCCAGCCGCCGCCAGCGCGCGTTCGGCCTTTTCGGTGCCGTCTTCCGTCAGGATGACCGATTTCTGCTTTTCGTCGACTTCATAATCGCCGGGCACCAGCTCCTTCACCATGATGTCGACGGCCATGTACATTTCCGACTTGTCGTCGGTGGGGCCGGAAATGATCAGCGGCGTGCGGGCTTCGTCGATCAGCACCGAATCGACTTCATCGACGACGGCGAAATGGAACGGCCGCTGCACCATCTGCTCGCGGCTGTATTTCATGTTGTCGCGCAGGTAATCGAAGCCGAATTCGTTGTTGGTGCCATAGGTGATATCGGCGGCATAGGCGTCGCGACGGGTGGCATCGTCGATGTTGGGAACGATGACGCCGACGCTCATCCCGAGGAATTTGTAAACCTGGCCCATCCAGCCGGCATCGCGCGCCGCCAGATAATCGTTGACCGTCACGACATGGACGCCCTTGCCGGCGAGCGCGTTGAGATAGACGGCGAGCGTGGCAACCAGCGTCTTGCCTTCGCCGGTGCGCATTTCGGCGATTTCGCCGCGGTGGAGGACGACGCCGCCGATCAACTGCACATCGAAATGCCGCATCCCCAGCGCGCGCCGGGCGGCTTCACGCACCGTGGCAAAGGCTTCGGGCAGGATATCGTCGAGCGACTTGCCGGCGGCGAGTTCGCCCTTCAACTTTTCGGTCTGGTCGCGCAGTGCATCGTCGGACAGCGCCGTCATCGCGGGTTCGAGCGCGTTGATGCGCGCCACCAGCGGCGCCAGTGACTTGACATAGCGATCGTTGCTCGAACCGAACAACCGCTTGGCGATACCGCCGAATCCGAGCATGTAAATCCTGACGCCATTGGGACGCGCGAGCGCAAGGCTCTGCCGCTATCGAACCGCAGCGATGTAGGGTTGGCCACCCCGTTCGTCAATTCCGACGAAGATGACAAGCCGGTCAGCAACGCCCCGCACATCGAATCCATGCCGGGGGCGGGACAATCCGTGTTACACCTTCGCCAGGCACGGTATCGGCGCGATACCATGCCGGGCGTATTTAGTTGCCGGGGACGACTGCTACCGCGAAAGATTGGCACCAGGTCGATCGCCGGTTCGTTGCGAGGACGTGATTTGCCACCCGATGCTCCCCTGCCCGTCGTCGCATTGACCCTTGCGCTTGCCGTGGTCGGTTCGTCGACGGCACCGCTGCTGATGCTCGATGGCGATGGCCGTGTGCTGGCCTGCAGCGCTTCGTTCAAGCATGCTTTCGGTCTGGCGCCGGGGCAGACGGTCGGCCGCTCGATCTATGCATTGGGCACTGGCGAATGGGATGTGCCGCGGCTGCATTCCCTGCTCGATGCCGTAACATCGGGTGCCGCCGAAGTCCCGGCGTGTGAAATCGATCTGATGATGCCCGGGAAAAACAAGCGCCGATTGGTCTTGAATGCCCAGTTGCTGCGCTACAGCGATCCCATCGATGACAGCCCGGCCGTACGCGTGCTGCTGGCGGTTGCCGATGTGACCGATGCCCGCCTTGCCGAGGTGTTGCGCCAGGGGCTGTTGCGCGAAAAAGTCGTGCTGCTCGAGGAAATCCACCATCGCGTCGCCAACAGCTTGCAGATCATCGCCAGCGTGCTGATGCAGAATGCCCGCAAGGTCGGTTCGGCCGAATCGGGGGTGCATCTGCGTGATGCCCACAAGCGCGTCATGGCGATCGCCGATCTTGAACGACAATTGGCCGAATCGCCTTCGCAGTGGGTCAATATCGGCAATTATCTGGTCCAGCTATGCGCTAGCCTTGGCGAGTCGATGATCGAAAATCACGATCGCATCCGGCTGAGCGCGATCGGGGACGGCAGCCAGGTCAACGCCAACGCGTCGATCAGCATCGGGTTGATCGTTACCGAACTGGTGATCAATGCGCTCAAACACGGCTTTCCCGTCCAGCGCAGTGGCACGATCCGGGTGCGCTATTTCGCCGACGGGCTGGATTGGACGTTGTCGGTCAGCGACGATGGCATCGGCATGCAGGGTGACGGCCCGCCGACCGCCGGTCTCGGCACCAATATCGTCACCGCGCTAGCCCGGCATCTGGCAGCGCAGGTGACCACGACCGATAACGAACCCGGCGTGACGGTGATCGTTTTTCACGATGAAAGCCTCGTTCCGACCGAACAGACCAGCGACGACGAGGTTGCGGTCTAGGATGCACGGCTACGCGTTGCGTTCGGCCTCGCTGGTGACCACCGGCGCCGCTACCTTGCGCTTCTGTTTGCGGCGCAGGCCGAAATTGACCATCTTCTGCACGCGCGGATAGCGCCGCGAATAGCGGACATAACGGCGGCGCGCCCAAGGCGAATTGCGCAGGATCAGCGCCAGGCCAAAGGCAAAGACGATGGTGCCGAACGGGCCGGGCGTCGGCGCCAGCAGCAACGGGCCGACCGCCATCAGCAGGAATCCCAGGATCATCTGGAACACCCGGAAGGGCTGGCTCTTGATCAGAACCTGGATGAAGGCGGGGCGTTTCACGACGAGCCAGCGTCTAGGGGCGAGTTGTGGCAGCGACAAGGCAGGCACAAGGCTGTCGGCCAGCATTTTTGATCATCCCCTGTCGTCTTGCCGCCCCATGGCTTGAGCTACGTTCAGGCACCCCCTAAGGTTGCAGCAGGGGTCGATAATTTCGCAATATTTCAAGGAATTGCCATGGTTGCACATGTGGGAACGGTCGCGTTCCTTGGCCTCGAAGCGCGCCGTGTCGACGTCCAGGTGCAGATTTCCAGCGGCGCGGCGGGCTTTTTCACCGTCGGGCTGCCCGACAAGGCGGTGAAGGAAAGCCGCGAACGCGTCCAGGCGACACTCGATGCCATCGGTCTGGCGCTGCCGCCGCGCCGCATCGTGGTCAATCTGTCGCCCGCCGATCTGCCCAAGGAAGGCTCGCATTACGACCTGCCGATCGCGCTCGGGCTGCTTGCCGCCATGGGCATCATCGCCGGCGATGCGCTCGATGGCTTTCTGGCGGTGGGAGAACTCGGGCTCGATGGCCGGCTGGCGACGGTGCCCGGCGTGCTGCTGGCGGCGCTGCATGCCGCCGAGCATGAAATGGGGCTGATCTGCCCGGCATCACAGGGCGGTGAAGCGGCGTGGGCCGGCGAAGTCGATGTTATCGCCGCGCCCGACCTGCTGGCGCTGCTCAACCATCTTAAAGGCACGCAATTGCTGTCGCCGCCAGTGCGCAGCCTGGCGGAACTGGTGCGCACCGGGCCGGACATGGCCGAGATCAAGGGCCAGGAAACCGCCAAGCGCGCCATCGAGATTGCCGCGGCGGGGGGGCATAATTTGCTGATGAGCGGGCCACCAGGGTCGGGCAAGTCGCTGCTCGCCGCCGCGCTGCCGGGTATCTTGCCCGAACTGACGCCCGCCGAAGCGCTGGAAGTATCGATGGTCGCCTCGATGGCCGGCGAACTCGACGGTGGGCGGCTGGTGCGGACCCGGCCGTTCCGCAGCCCCCACCACAGCGCGTCGATGCCGGCGCTGGTCGGCGGCGGCATGAAGGCGCGGCCGGGCGAGGTCAGTCTCGCCCATCTCGGCGTGCTGTTCCTTGATGAATTGCCCGAATTCCAGCGCGGCGTGCTCGATTCGCTGCGCCAGCCGCTCGAAACCGGCACGGTGATGGTGGCGCGCGCGGCGGCGCATGTCAGCTATCCGGCCCGGGTGCAGTTGATCGCGGCGATGAACCCGTGCCGTTGCGGCCATCTGGGGGACCCGGCGCAGGCCTGTTCGCGGGCGCCCAAATGCGCCGCGGATTACCAGGCGCGGCTGTCGGGGCCGCTGCTCGACCGGATCGACCTGCATGTCGATGTGCCGGCATTGAGCGCGGCCGATCTGTCTCTGCCACCGCCGGCCGAAACATCGGCCGATGTCGCGGCGCGGGTGAAGGCGGCGCGCGCCATCCAGACTGCGCGCTATGCCGGCCACCCGGCGCGCACCAATGCCGAAGCCGATGGCAAGCTGCTGGCGGCGGCTGCGACCCCCGATGCCGCCGGCGCCAAGCTGCTGGCGCAGGCAGCCGAAAGCCTGCGGCTGTCGGCGCGCGGCTATCACCGGGTGCTGCGGGTGGCGCGCACCCTTGCCGACCTTGCCGGCAGCGAAGGCGTGACGCGCATTCACATTGCCGAGGCGTTGAGTTACCGTCGGCGCGCGCCGGTGAACTAGAACCAGGGGGCTGAGCGGTGAAGAGTT
>JBBRVH010000104.1:0-11113 GCA_038246995.1 Sphingomonadales bacterium | reverse complement strand
GAGCGGGGTGGGGGTTCGGATGCGCCAACACGGGCACCCCCACCCCGCCCGGGCTGCGCCCGAGTCGCCCTCCCCGCAGGAGGGAGGGAGTAGCAAGCAAGCTCAATCGTCGGTGGCGAAGCAGGCGCGGCCAGATTTGGCGAAATCGTCACAGGCTGCGCGCGCCGCCGCCTTGGTCTTGTAGGGCCCGACCTGCAACCGCGTGACATTGCCATCGGCGGCATAGATCGGCTTGCGATCGCCGATCAGCTTTTTCTGCCTGGCAGCGAATTCCTTCCACGACGCTTCGGCGAGCGCCTTTTTCGAAAAGGCGCCAAGCTGCACGCGCCAGCCGGTGATCTTTTTCTCGGGCGGCTTCTCCGCTGGCTTGGCAACCAGCTTCTCCACCGGCTTGGCAACCAACTTCTCTGGCGGCTTCTCCACCGGCTTGACGACCGGCTTTTCGGCGGGCGCCGACGCCGGCAGGGCAACCGTCGTCACCGGCGGCGCATTCGGTGGTTCGATGGCGCGCGGTGGCGGTGTCTCGCTCTTTGCCGGCACTGCTGCTGCGGGCGTCGCCACCGCGCCGGGCGGCGGCGTGATCGGCACGGGCCGCACCGGCGGCGGCACGGCCTTGCGCTCGGCTTCGCTTCGCCCTTCGGGTTTCGGCGGCGGCGCCGGCTTGCGCGCCAGCAAGGGTGGCGGCGCCGCGACCGGCTGCGGTGAATTGACCAATGTGCGTTCAGGCGGGCGTTCGGGCGCCGGTTCGGCCGGGCGCGGCGGCGGCTTGATCACCTGGCTCGGCAACACGCTGTCGTTGAGCGGCGCCACGGCGCCCGCCAGTGCCTTGCCCGACCCGCCGGCAAATTCGGGCGGGATGCCGTTGCCGGCCATCAGGCTGGTCGCCACCGCCCAGCCATTGGCGCGTTCGAGCGGCGAAATCACGCCGGTCAGGGTGTTCAGCGCGCCGGTCGCCTCGGTCAACCCCAGCGCCGAGGCGCGCGCCAGATAGGCATAGGCAAGCGTCAGGCTGCGCGGCACGCCGTCGCCATTCCAGTGCGCGATCCCCAGCACATATTGCGCCCGCATCTCGTTGCGATCGGCAGCAGCCTTCAACCAGCGGGTCGCCTCGACCTTTTCGCCGGCCTGGAACAACAGGATGCCCAAATTGGCCTGCGCCGGCAGATGGCCCTTGGCAGCGGCCTTGCGGTAATAATCGCGCGCCAGCCCCAGGTCCTTGGTCACGGCGCGACCAAGCTTGTAGGCCTGCCCCATGTTGAACATCGCATCGGCATCGCCGGCGGCGGCAAAAGGCTGCCAGATCGCCACGGCGGCGGGATAATCCCCGGCGCGCCACAGATCGACACCGCTGCGCACGCTGGGTGGCGGCGGCACCGGCGCCGGCGCGGCGGCGGGCACGGGCTTTTTCTTGCGGGCGGCTTCGGCGGGCGGCGCCGCGAGGCACAGTACCGTCAGCGCCGCCGTCACCAGCAATCCGCCGCGTTTCATGCGCGCCACACCATGTCTCCACCCTTGATCGTCATGCGCACCCGGCCGGCGACCGGGATGCCATCGAACGGCGTGTTGCCCGCGCCGATGAACCGGTCCCCGGCAATGCGCCACGGCGCCTGTTCGTCAAACAAGATGATATCGGCCGGTGCGCCGACGGCAAGCGTGCCGCCCGGCAGGCCGAACAGCGCCGCCGGCGTCGCTGTCATCGTCTTCAGCGCGGCGGCAAGCGACAGTGTGCCATTGCGAACCAGCGACAGCGCCAGTGCCAGCAGCGTTTCGGCCCCGGCCATGCCCGGCAGCGCATCGGCAAACGGCAGCCGCTTTTCTTCCTGGCTGCGCGGATCATGGCCCGAAGCGATCACCGAGATCGTGCCGTCGCCGATGGCGGCTTCGACGGCGCGGCGATCGGCATCGCTGCGCAACGGCGGCGACAGCCGGGCGAAACTGCGGAAACCCGCGACAGCGGTTTCGTTGAGCAGCCAGTGCGCCGGGGTGACACCGGCGCTGACCGCCAGCCCCCGGGCCCTGGCGGCGCGCACGAGGTCGATCCCTTCGGCCGTCGTCACCTGGCGCAGGTGCAGCCGTGCCCCGGTCGCTTCGGCAAGGCGGATATCGCGCGCGATCGCCAGGGCTTCGGCAAAGGCCGGCGCCGCGGCCAGCCCCAGGCGCGTCGCATAATCGCCTTCGGTGGCGACGGCGCCCGCGGTCAACGCCGGATCTTCGGCATGGCTGACCACCGTCATGTCGAACGCCCGGCTATAGGCGAGCAGCCGGTGCATCACGGCGCTGCTGGCAATCGCATGGCGGCCGGTGGCAACCCCCACGGCGCCCGCCGCCTGCCCCAGCCCGATTTCGGCGAGTTCCTGCCCCGCCAGGTCGCGTGTCGCCGCCACCAGCGGATGCACCCAGACATCGGGCTTGCCCATCGCCTGGGCAAAGGCCACCAGCGCCGGATCATCGAGCGGCGGCCGCTGGTCGGGCATCAGCACGATGCGGGTGATGCCGCCGGCATGGCAGGCGGCCGGATCGGCGCGGAACACCCCGGCGTCGATCAGGCCCGGCGAGAGCACCAGCCCCCTTGCATCGATGATTTCGGCATCCGACGGGATGGCAACCGCACCGACCGCGGCAACCATGCGATCGTGCAGCAGCACGGTTGCCACCGCATCGAAGCCGGTCGCCGGATCGATGACGCGCGCGCCGGTGATCGCGATCATCGGGCGGCCCCCACCGGTGGCCAACCAGGCACACCGCGCCGCGTGCGGGTCAGCACATCAAGGCAGGCCATGCGCACCGCGACGCCCATTTCGACCTGTTCGGTGACGGCCGAACGCGCGATATCGTCGGCAATGCGGCCGTCGATCTCGACCCCGCGGTTCATCGGCCCCGGGTGCATGACCAGCACGCCATCGGCGGCATGGCGCAGGCGTTCCTCGGTCAGCCCGAAAAAGCGGAAATATTCGCGGGTCGACGGCACATAGGCACCATCCATGCGCTCGGTCTGCAAGCGCAGCATCATCACGACATCGACGCCTTTCAGCCCTTCATCCATGCTGGTGAAGCAATCGACTCCCAATTGTTCGACATGCGGCGGCATCAGCGTCGGCGGTGCCACCACCCGCACCTTGGCACCGAGCGCCGCCAGCAACTGGAAATTCGATCGCGCCACCCGGCTGTGGAGGATGTCGCCGCAAATCGCCACCGTCAGCCCTTCGATCCGGCCCTTGCGGCGGCGGATGGTCAGCGCATCGAGCAGCGCCTGGGTCGGGTGTTCGTGGCGGCCATCGCCGGCATTGAGCACCGGGCAGCCGAGCTTTTCGGCGATCAGTTGCACCGCCCCCGACGATCCATGCCGGATGACGATGACATCAGGATGCATCGCCGCCAGCGTCAGCGCCGTATCGAGCAGCGTCTCGCCCTTTTTTACCGATGATCCCGACACGCCCAGGTTGACGACATCGGCGCCAAGCCGTTTCCCGGCGATTTCGAAGCTGAGCAGGGTTCGTGTCGAATTTTCGAAAAAAGCGTTGATCTGGGTCAGCCCGGCAAGGCGATTGTCGTGCTTGGCGCCCGCGCTGCCGGCTTTGCCGCTGCTGCGGTTGAGCTCGACCCATTGTTCGGCTTCGTCGAGCAGATAGAGCATTTCCCAGGGTTGCAGCCCTTCAAGGCCGAGCAGATGGGCATGCGGAAAAGGATGCGCACCAGCCGGCGTAGCGCCCGGAACGACGACAGGGTTGGGCAGCTTCGGCATCCCCCAAGCGTTTAGCGGGGTTGCGCCGCCAAGGGCAAGCGGCAGACCGGGCCTTGTCGCCGAATGGTCACATTTGATCCCGGTCAAAGACCGGCTTGCCCCGATCCGCAATTCTGGCCGGCAAGCAGCACGGGGATAGCGCGAATGAACATTGCCGAACTCGATGTGCTGCGCTGGCTGCACATTCTTGCAATGGTCTATTGGCTGGGCGGCGAATGGGGGGTGTTCCAGACGTCGTACAATGTCGTCAACCGGGCGCTGTCGCTCGATGAACGACGGCGGCACATGGAAACCGCCTATCGCATCGATATCCTGGCGCGCACCGGCATCCTGATGCTGCTGCCGCTGGGGCTGCACATGGGCAACATCTACGGCCTGCAACCCTTTGGCGGGGCCTGGCTATGGCTGATCTGGGGGGTGATGCTCGGCTGGCTGGCCTTGACCTGGAGCGCCTTCCTGGCCCGCGAGACAGACCTTGGCCTGCGCCTGACCCGCATCGACGAGATCGGCCGCTACATCCTCATCCCATCGCTCGCCATCGTGGCGTTGTCCTCGCTTTATGGCCTTGGGCCGTTGCTCGCCGAACCCGGCACCTACTGGTATGCCGCCAAGCTGTTGCTCTACAGTTTTGCACTCTGCATCGGGCTGGCGCTGCGCTGGATCATGCGGCTGTGGACGCTGCGCTTCCGCCGGCTGGCCGCCGGGCCTGATGCCGCCGAGGAAGCGGCGCTCGAACGCGAGATCGGCTGGGGCCGCATGCTCGCCTATATCTACTGGATCACCATTTCAGGCGTGTGCTTCCTCGGGGCGACCAAGCCCTTCTAGCGGGTGAGCAACAGCGCCAAAGGCAGCATCGCCGCCGCGCTCAGCAGCGGCAGCGCCGCCCGCCAGCCGGCGCGCCAGCCCGCCGTCACCAGCACGATGCCGGCCTTGAACAGCGTGTTGAGCAACACCGGCAGCGACAGGATCATGCCCGCAACGCCGGCATCGAGCGTGCCCGGCGCCAGCCCGCGCATGGTGACGATCGCGGCGTCGACATCCATCGACCCGGTAATCGCCAGCACCGTCGCGATGCCGGCATTGCCGAAGCGGATTTCGGCCCAGCGCACCACCAGCGCCAGCACGGCAACGAGCAGCGCAAAGCCGAGCGCCGGCAGCAACGCGAAAGGATTGCGGGCGTCTTGCGCCCCGGACGGCGGCGCCGCCCGCGCCGCCCGCACCCCCAGCCCGGCAAAGCCCAGCGCCACCAGCGTTGCCGGCACCACGATCAGCGCCAGCCGCGGCAGCGCGAACGGCACCAGCAGCGCCGTCAACGCCAGCACCCGCGCGAACATGACCGCCGAAGCGACCGCGATGCCCGCCGCCAGCACCGGGCGCTGCTCCGCCTCTCCGCGCAGGCGCTGGGCCAGCGACGCCGTGACCGCGGTCGATGAATAAAGCCCGCCGATCGCCGCGGTCGCCAGCGTGCCACGTGTCGCGCCGAAACGCTTTGCAGCGATATAGCCGGCAAAGGAAAAGCCGCAGACGATGACGACGACCAACCACAGGTCGAACGGATTCCACGCGCCATAAGGCCCCATGGCGCGATCGGGCAGCACCGGCCAGATCGCGCCGGCGATGATCGCGAAGCGGATGACGGCATCGACATCGGTTTCGGACAGCCCGTGCAGCCAGCCGTGCAGCGTGTCACGTTGCGACAGCAGCAGCGCCGCCACCGCCGCCACCGCCATCGCCACCACGGCAAAACCGCTGGTGGCGAGCACGCCGAGCGCAAAGGTGACCAGCGCGGCAATCTCGCTCGTCGCGCTGACATTGCGTGCCGCAAGCTGGTCGGCCCGGCGAAAATCGATGATCAGCACCGCCACGGCGCCGGCGGCCAGCACCGCGGCGACAAGCGGCTGGCGTGCCCCGAGCAAGCCCGCCAGCCCGCCGAGCAAGCCGATCAGGCCATAGGTCCGCAACCCCGCCACCCGCCCGCCGGCGCGCGTACCCCGCTGCTGCCAGCCGCGCTCCAGCCCGATCAACAGGCCGATGGCAAGCGCGACGAAAAGGTCGCGATAGGGCAGCAAGGATGCCATGCCGGCGTTATGCGCGCGCCGTGGCGCCATGGCCAGCCCGGGTGCAAGAACCGGCAGTCCGGAGGATCGAGAGGGATTCGAACCCTCGAGGGGCGTTAACCCCTACACACTTTCCAGGCGTGCGCCTTCGACCACTCGGCCACCGATCCATCCGGAGGCGGGGCGATACCGCGAGCATCGTCGCTTGGCAAGCTGGCGGGCCGCAACGCCAAGCGGGCGGCGACGGGTTGCCCCGCCACCGCCCGCCCCCCGCTCTCTCAGCGTCCGGCCCTCCCGGGTGCGTTACCGCAGCAGCGACATGACCTGCTGTTGCGACTGGTTGGCCTGTGCCAGCATCGCCTGCGCCGCCTGGCCCAGCACCTGCGATTTGGCGAGGTTGGTGGTTTCCGCCGAGAAATCGGCATCCATGATCCGCGATCGCGATGACACGAGGTTGGTCGAATTCGACGCGAGGTTGTTGACGGTGGCCTCGAGCCGGTTCTGCACGGCACCCAGATTGGCGCGATCGAGGTTGACCGTCTGCAGCGCTTCATCGATCGAATCGAGCGCGGCAACGGCGCCTTCCTGGGTCGACAGGTCGATATCGGCAACCTTCAGCCCGCCATCGTCGGAGCCATATTTGTTTTCTTCAAAGCCCAGCCGGGTGAAGTTGGAGCTGGTGCCATAGGCCAGCGTGCCCGCTTCGACCTTGATGCCCTTCGATGACGACAGCGATACCGTGGCATAGGCCGTCTGCACCGTATCGGCCGAAAAATCGGTCGGGTCGGTCAGGCCCTGGACGGTGTAGCTGGTGTTGGTGCCGCGCACGGTCGCGGTGCCCAAGCCGAAGTTGGCGGCGCTGGTGGCTTCGTCGCTGTCGAAGGCAACGGCGATGTTGCGGCCATCGGCGGCGGTGAGCGACAGGCCGCCCTTGCCGCTGTCCGAGGCGACGACGCCGGTCAGCCCGCTGTACTTGTTGATTTCCCGCGCGACATTTTCGCGGGTCGCCTGGGCGGTATCGTTCTGGTCGAGCGTGATGTCGATCTGCACCCCGTTGATCGCCAGCGTGGCGGTGGCGGTCGTGCCGATCACCGTCGTCGGCGCCGATCCGTCGATGGTCAGCGAATTGGCCTTGGCCATGACATTGGTTTCCGCCGATGATGCGTTGATCGCAGCGGCAATGGCGATTGCCGATCCGGCCTTTTGCGAAGACAGCGCGCTCGAATCCGAAAACGTGTCATCATCGGCGCTGGCGCCGCGGATGGCGATGTCGTTGATCTTCAGATCACCCGAATTGAGCGTGAAGGCGGTGGCGGCGTTGGTGGCGATGGCGCGGGCATCGGTGGTCACCGCCGAAATGCCGCGTGCATAGGTGCCGACCTGCAGCCCCGAACGCGAGACGCGGCCGGCGCTGGTCGAGCTGATCTCGATCGGATCGCCATTGTTCGAAACCAGGTTGAAGCTGCCGGTCTGGCCGCCGGCCTTGACCCCGGTTGCCGCCGCGGTGAGCGTCGTGAAGCTGGTGATGATATTGCGGCCATCGGCAGCTTCGAGCCGCACGCCGGCGAGATCGTCGCCGGTGTCGATGGCGCGCACGCCGGTCTGCCCGGAAATCGCGTTGATCGCATCGGTGATCAGCGTGCGGTTGGCGGCGGCATTGGCGGTGGTGGCGACCGTGGCGGTTTCCTTGCCATTGATCGTGATCGTGCCGGTCAGCGCTGCCGCGGTCATCGTCTGGCCGGTCATCACCGTCTTGCCGACGACGGCCGATACCCCGCTCTGGGCGCTCGACCGGTTGATCGCCGCCACCTTGGCAAGCGCAGAAGCCGATTTTTCGCCCGATGACAGATTGTCGTCATCGGCCGAGGATGCGCCGATGTTGACGCCGTTGATGAGCAGATCGGCGGCGATCAGCGCTTCGTTCGCCGACAGGTTGGTCGCTGTCGCCTGGAACGCGCCGCTCGCCGACAGCGCGGCGGTGGCGCCGGTGCCAAGATCGGCGGAACGCGACGAACCGATATCGAAACGCACGGTTTCGCCGGCGCGGCTGCCGGTCTGGAGCTGTAGGCCCTTGGCCGAGCCATCGAGCAACTTGATGCCGTTGAAGTTGGTGCGCGAACCGATATTGTCGATTTCGCTGGTCAATTGCTTGACTTCGGCCTGAAGCGCCTTGCGATCATCGCCGGTCACCGTGCCGTTGCTCGCCTGGACGGAAAGTTCGCGCATCCGCTGCAGCATGTTGGTGACTTCGCCCATGGCGCTTTCCGCCGTCTGCGCCAGGCTCATGCCGTCATTGGCGTTGCGCATGGCCACCGCAAGGCCGCGCACATCGGCGGTCATGCGCTGCGAAATGGCGAGGCCGGCGGCGTCGTCCTTGGCCGAATTGATGCGCAGGCCCGTCGACAGGCGTTCCATCGCCATCGAAAGGCCCATCTGTGCCGAACGCTGGCCCTGCTGGGCCGTCAGCGCCGAGATATTGGTGTTGATGACAGTCATCGTGCATTCTCCCGCTTTCCCCGGCCTCCGTGGTTTTACGGGGCGCCGTGATCCCGATATCGGCGCGAGCGCGGAATGTTTTACGCAAAGGCCGATTTGCGCCCTATGAGGGGCCGATGCAGACCCCTTCTCCCGCCATTGCCATCCCCGGCGTGCCCTTTCCCATCCTGTACCGCGACACGCATCTGCTGGTCATCGACAAGCCGGCCGGGCTGGCGGTGCACCCGGGGCCCAAAACGCCCGACAGCCTGGAGGATTATCTCGAGGACCTGGCGTGCGGGAACCATCGCTGGCCGGTCATCGCCCATCGCCTCGATCGCGACACGTCGGGTTGCCTGGTCATCGCCCGCCACCCCAAGGCGATCAAGCGCGTGTCGGCGCTGTTCGAGGCCGGGCTGGTGAGCAAGCTGTACTGGGCCGTCCTTGCCAGCCTGCCCGACGCCGACAGCGGCACCGTGGATGAACCGCTTCACAAGATTTCGAGCGCCGAAGCCGGCTGGCGCATGGTCATCGACAAGCGCGGCAAACGCGCGGTGACGCATTGGCAGGTCATCGATCGCGCGGCGCGGCTGGTCGCCTTTCGCCCCGAAACCGGCCGCACCCACCAGTTGCGCGTCCACGCTGCCTCGATGGGCCACCCGATCCTGGGTGATCCGGTCTATGGCGATGGAAAAGGCCCGATGCGCCTCCACGCGCGCGCCATCACCCTGCCCTATGACGAGGCCGCACCCCTGACGGTCACTGCGCCCCTCCCCGCCGATTGGCCGGCGCAGGCCCTGTTTTCACCCGCCAATGGCGCGGCGCTGCCGGGCGCCTGAGCCTGTTTCCGCCATCAAGCGCAATCCAAACTCCCTCCCCCCTGCGGGGAGGGATATAATATTGTTCCTATTTCCCGGCCCCCGCCCCATCGAAATCCAGCCGCTTCCACTTTTCAGCCGCAAACAACGCCGACTGGTCGGCATAATGCGGTGAATTGATCCGCACCGTCGCGGCGCCGAACTGGTGGATGGTATCGGCCGTCACGCTGCCATCGGGCGCCCATTCGATCAGCATGATATAGCCATCGCCATTGTTGCCGACGCGCCGGCCATCGGGCGCCAGCGTGCCGATGATGGCGCGCAGCGTTTCGGGGCCGCCGCAAACCGGCAGGTCGACCTTGCCGTGGCGCAACCGCTGGAAATCACCCAGCGGCACGTCGATCTTGCCATAATGTTTCGTCAGCGTGTCGACCGCTTCGCGCAGCGCCGCCGCCGTATCGGGCCGCGGCTTGTTCATATAGGCAAAGCGCGCCGCCTGGGCGAACGCCGTCGTCACCAGCGTATCGGCCGGCCCCCGGCAATCGAGCGTCCAGTCCCATTGCCCGATAAGCTTTTGCGCGGCGGCCAGATCGGGTTGCTTCGACGTATCGAGCGCCATTACCTCGCGATACCAGTCCCCGGCCCAACCGGCCTTGTCATAGCCCTTGTCGAACTTGATGCGCAGCAGGTCGTCGCGGCTGATCGGTTTGTCGCCCAGCCCGGCAAACAGCGCCTGATAGCGCAGCGCCCGATTGGTGACATAGGTTTCGATGCCCATTTCGGGCGCGAAATCCGCGCGTTTCTGTTCGTCGGCCGGCGCGGTCGACAGGAACGGCGTGTTGTTGCTGTTGCCGACCCAGCCCGAGGCGGGATCGACCGTCATCGGATCGGCACGCCATGGCAGATAGGATTTCCACAGCGTTTTCGACGTGTCGCCGGGCAAGATGCCCTTCCAGTCATAGCCCGGGACACGCGCCGGGAAACGCGCGTTGTAATACATGCCGATATGGCCGGCGGCATCGGCATAGATGAAATTGGTGCCGCTGATCGCCTGCATGTCCATGACGCGCTGCCATTCATCGCGCGTGCGGGCCTTGTTGAGCCGATAATATTGCGTCACCTGCCGCACATCGTCGATCCCGGCATAGCGGATGGCGAAATAGCCCTTGTCGTTGCGGATCACCGGGCCATGCGCCGACCGATAGATCGTCCGCGGCACCGGCAACACCACCGGGCCGAACTTGACGCGCAGCCAGACGCGTTCGGACTGCAGGGGAAGCCATTTGCCATCAAGCCGATATTCGGTGCCGGCATCATTGACCACCAGCTTGTAGACATCGATCAGATCGGGGCGGTTGACCGTGTTGGTCCAGCCCAGGGTCTTGTTATGGCCCAGCAAGGGAAAGGGGGCGCCGGGAAACAGCGCGCCGGCAAAATCCCAGCCCTGTTCGGAATGGACGACGACTTCCCACCACGAAACGCCGCCTTCCCACGGCTGGTGCGAGTTGACGACCAGCCGCGTCACGCCGTCGGCGGAGCGTTTGCCCGCGATCGCAAAGCCGTTCGATCCGCGTTCATCGGGCGGCCCCGCATCGCGCGGCACCGGATCACCCGCCACCAACGCGCCGAGCGGCTTGTCGAGCCCGAAAAAGAACGGCGAACGCAGCATGAAACCGGCAACGATGTCCTGGCCATTGACCGGGAACAGCCCGCGGATCCGCTGTTCCGACCGATGCCCGGCGGCATATTCGTTCAGCCCCTGCGCATAGGCTTCGAGCAGGGCGCGCGTATCGGCGGGAAGTTCGCCATAATGCGCCGCCGCTGTCGCATTGGCGCCGAGCAGCGCGCCGGCAAAATCGATCTTGGCGCCATCCTGCCCGGTTATCACGCCGCCGCGGCCCCGCACCGCGGCAATGACTTCCTCGAGATTGCGGAAATCATCCTGGGCATGGGCGAGCGCCAGCCCATAGGCCACATCGGCATCGGTCTTGCCGAAGATATGCGGGACGCCCCAGCCATCG
>JBBRVH010000103.1:0-11517 GCA_038246995.1 Sphingomonadales bacterium | reverse complement strand
TTCCTGAGCTTGGGGATGCGCAGTTCGACAGTGCCGGCACGGGTCTCCCAGTCGCGCTCCCGGTAACCGTTGCGCTGCGCGAGCCGCTCGTCACTCTTCTCTCCATAGCCAGCACCCGTCAGGCCACCCACCTCAAGGGCCATCAGCCGCTGCGCGGCAAAGCCGATCATCTCGCGCAAAAAGTCAGCGTCAGCGCTCTTTCCCACAAGCGCCTGCAGGTTCATCGTATCGTCGGTCATCGGTGATCTTTGTTGGTTGGATGTCGCAACCCAAACCTAACCGAAGATCGCCGATGGCCAACCGCGACCTACACCACCACCAGGGACACGACCTCCCCACCCGTCTACTTCTGCCGCCGACAGGCTGACGAAGCGCAGGCATCTGGACCAAAAGCGCAAGCTCCATGCAAACGGACAGGACTGTGGTGCACCCGGAGGGAATCGAACCCCCGACCTTCGGTTTAGGAAACCGCTGCTCTGTCCGGCTGAGCTACGGGTGCGTGCCCAACGCCAATGCCATGGCGGTGGTGGAGTTCAAGCAAAATCAGGCGTCGGAGCGCACCAGCGGGGTGAAGGGCAGCGGCAGTAATGGCACGCCATCATCGGCAAGCGCACGGACTTCGGCCGGGCTGGCTTCGCCATAGATGCTGCGTTCGGGGGCGGTGCCTTCGTGCATGGCGCGGGCTTCGCTGGCAAAGGCGCTGCCGACATAGTCCGACCGCGCCTCCATCGCGCGTTGCAGCGCCAGCAGCCCCGCCATCCGGGGATCGGCCTGGCCGGCGGCGGGGTCGGCGGTGTGGCCGACGGTGTGGCCGACGGGGGCTGGCGCGGCGCGGCGGTTGCCCTTGGCGGCGACGGCGGGGGCCATCACCGCCTTGTCGATGCCGGTGTCGCCGCACAACGGGCAGGCGATCAGGCCGCGGTCGCGCTGGCCTTCGTAATCGGCGGTCGAACCGAACCACGCCTCGAAGACATGGGCGCCGCCGCAGCGCAGATCGAACACGATCATGGCGCGGCAAAGCCCCGGGCATGGACCAGCGCCGGCACGCGGCCGCGCGCCTGTGCCACGTCGTCGAGATCGATCTCGATCACGGCGCGGCCGGGCGCTTCGCCCATGTCGAGCAGCACGTCGCCCCAGGGGCCGATGACGAGCGAATGGCCATAGGTGGCGCGGCCATCGGCATGGTCCCCCGTCTGGGCTGCCGCGATGACGAAGCTGCCGGTCTCGATGGCGCGGGCGCGCAGCAGCACGTGCCAGTGCGCGGCGCCCGTCGGCCGGGTAAAGGCCGCCGGCACGGCGAGCATGACCGCGCCGGCTTCGGCCAGCGCGCGGTGGAGCGCCGGAAAGCGCACATCGTAGCAGATCGTCAGCCCCAGCGGCCCCCAGGGCGTCTGGCCGATCACCGCTGCCGCACCGGGGCGATAGGCGGCCGATTCGCGATAGGATTCGCCGCCGGCCAGCGTCACGTCGAACAAATGGATCTTGTCATAACGGGCGCGGATTTCGCCCCCGGGATCGATCAGGAAGCCGCGGTTGGCGAGCAGGTCGCCCTCCAGCGCCAGCGCCAGGCTGCCCAATTGTACCCAGACCCGATGCACCCGCGCCGCGTCGCGCACCGCCGCCAGCACGCTATCATCGGCTTCGGTGCGCACATTGCGGCGCGCGCGCCGCCGGTCCTTGTCGAGCAACCCGCTCATTTCAGGGGTGAAGACGATCTGTGCGCCATCGGCTGCCAGCGCCGCGATGCCATCGGCAAGCGCAGCCGCTTCGTGCGCCGGATCGATACCCGTCGTCGTCTGCAGGATGCCGATCCGCAGCTTCATGCCAGCAGCGGGTCCAGTTGCCCGGCCCTGTCGAGCGCGGCAAGATCGTCGCTGCCGCCGATGTGGCGGCCATCGATGAAGATCTGCGGCACGGTCTGCCGGCCACCCGAGCGTTCCAGCATTTCGGCGCGCAGCGGCCCGCCCATCGAAATATCATGCTCGTCGAAGGCAACGCCCTTGGTCGACAACAGTTTCTTGGCACGCGTGCAATAAGGGCAAAGGAATTTCGTGTAGATTTCAACCTTGGGCATCTTCGTCTCCGATGGCGGATTGTGCAGTGTTCAAGCGGCCGGCACCAGCACCCGATTGCAAAACGTCCCGATCACCGTCTCGCACCACGCGCGCAAAGGTCAAGACCACAACATCGGCCGCGCCGCCGCGTCGCAGCACCCGCGCACAGGCATCGGCGGTGGCGCCGGTGGTCAGCACATCGTCGATCAACACCACGCTGCGCCCCTTGATGCGGCGGCGATCGCGCACCTTGAAGACGCCGCGAACGTTTTTGGCGCGCGCGGCGCGGCCCATGCCGACGCTGGGTGGCGATGCCTTCACCCGGTCGATGGCATCGATGGCAAGCTCGGCCCCGGTGCGCGCTGCCAGCGCCTGCGCCAGCAGCGCTGCCTGGTTATAGCCGCGCCGCCACAGCCGCCAGCGGTGCAGCGGCACCGGCACCAGCAGCGTTTCGGGCGTGATCAGCGCCGCCCCGGCGCGCGCCATGTGCGCTGCCAGGATGCCGGCGAGCCAGGGCTTGTCGCCATGCTTGAGCGCCAGGATCGCGGCGCGCGCCGGCCCGCCATAGACCAGCGCCGCGCGCGCGGCGGCATAGCGCGGTGGCTCGGCAAGGCAGGCGCCGCATTCGGCGCCGGAGCCGCGATCATGATCGAAGGGAACGCCGCAGCGCGCACAGCACGGCGCGGTGATGAACTGCAACTGCGGCCAGCATTCGGGGCAAAAGCGCCCGTCGCCATCGACGATGACCCGGCACGCCGGGCAGCGCGGCGGCAACACCAGATCGACGAGCGTCTGAAGCGGATTGAACATGGGAGCAAGTGTAACCCGGATTGCCGCGGCGACCCATAGCCTCTAACTCGCCTGCCATGGAGTCCGAACCCTTCGATCGTGCCTTGCGCCGCCGCCGCCATGCGCGCGCGGCGGCGGGCTTTGCCGCGGCGGATTTCCTTCATGCCGTGATGGTCGATGAAATCGCCGGGCGAGTGGCGGGGGTGGCGCGGGATTTTGCCGATGTGCTCGATCTCGGCGGGCCGCGCCGGGCGTGGGCAAAGGCCGGGCCAGGGGTCGTTCGCGCCGCGCTGGCGCCGGGTGATGCCGTTGTGGTCGCCGATGAAGCTCGGCTTCCCTTTGCCGATGCCATTTTAGATGTTGTTGTCTCGGCGGGCGGGTTGGCGAGCGTTTCGGACCTGCCCGGCGCGCTGGTGCAGGTGCGCCGCGTGCTGCGCCCGGACGGGTTGTTCGCGGGCGCCTTTGTCGGCGGGATGACGCTGATGGAGTTGCGTGCCGATCTGATCGACGCCGATATCGCCATGCGCGGCGGGGCGGCGGCGCGGACAGCGCCGATGGTCGAGGCGCAGGCGGCGGCGGGGCTGTTGCAGCGCGCCGGCTTTGCCATGCCGGTCGCCGATGTCGAACGGTTGACGGTGCGCTATGGTTCGTTGTTCGCGCTGTTCGATGATCTGACCGCGATGGGCGCGCGTTCGCCACTGGCGTCGCGGTCACCGCTTGGCCGCGCGGCGCTGGCCGATGCG
Organism: Sphingomonadales bacterium; assembly: GCA_038246995.1. Lineage (GTDB taxonomy): Bacteria > Pseudomonadota > Alphaproteobacteria > Sphingomonadales > Sphingomonadaceae > Sandarakinorhabdus. Next base: position 7,931 of record JBBRVH010000103.1, on the reverse strand, counting down.
GCGGCGCGTTTCGCCGGCCGCGCCGGGCCGGATGGCAAGACCAGCGTGACGGTGGAGATCATCCACCTCGCCGGCTGGGCGCCGGCGCCGGGGCAACCGGTGCCGCTGGCACCGGGAAGCGGCACGACGAGCCTGGCGAAAGCGCTGGGCAGCCGGATCTGACATCAGCGGCTGCCATCCCGGGGCACGCGCGGGGTGACAGGCAAAAGCCGGAAGGGCGGTTCGCCACGGCCCCATAAACCCCTTGCCGCCACGCCGCCGCGATGGTCCAAAGGCGCATCTCCATGGGGTAGTCCTGATGTTCCGATCGACACTTGCTGTAACCGTTCTGCTGCTTGCCGGCACCAGCTTTGCCCAGACGCCCGCAACGCTGACCGCGCCGATGGAGCCCGACATGATCGCCCGCTACGACGCGGTGCGACCCCAGGCCGATTATATCCGCCGCGAAGTGATGATCCCGATGCGCGACGGCGCGAAACTTTTCACCGTCATCGTCATGCGCAAGGGCACAAGCGGCGGCCCGATGCTGCTCACCCGCACGCCTTATGATGCCGGCAAGGGCACGATGCGCAATCGCAGCCAGAAGATCGAGGAAATCCTGCCCGTCATGGACGCCGAATTCGTGCAAGATGGCTATATTCGCGTTTATCAGGACGTGCGCGGCATCCATAAATCCGAAGGCGATTATGTGATGAACCGGCCGCTGCGGGGGCCGCTCAATGCCACGGCGGTCGACAATGCCACCGATGCGTACGACACCATCGACTGGCTGGTGAAGAATGTCCCCGAATCGAACGGCAAGGTCGGCATCACCGGCTCATCCTATCCGGGCTTTACCGCGCTGATGGCGCTGATCGATCCGCACCCCGCGCTGAAGGCCGCCGTGCCGCAAAGCCCGATGGTCGATGGCTGGATGGGCGATGACTGGTTCCACAATGGTGCCTTCCGCCAGAACAGCTTCGATTATTTCGGCGGACAGACCGCCAGGGTCGGCACCGGCCCGGTGCCCTATGGCACAGGCGATGAATTCGACATCTTCCTCGCTGCCGGATCGGCGGGCAATTTCGCGCAGATGTTCGGCCTCGAACAGTTCCCGGCGGCGCGCAAGATGATGGAACACCCCGCCTATGACAGCTATTGGCAGGAACAGGCGCTCGACAAATTGCTCGCCAAACGGCCGCTGAGCGTGCCGACGATGCTCGTTGTCGGGCAATGGGACCAGGAAGACAGCTATGGCGCGCCCGCTGTCTACAAGGCCTTGAGCGAAAGGGCGCTGGCCGACAAGAACCCCGGCAAGCTCCACCTCGTCATCGGGCCGTGGCGGCACAGCGGCGTCAATTATGACGGCACGAGCCTTGGGCCGCTCGATTTCGAAGGCGATACCGGGCTGCAATTCCGCACCCGGACGATGAAGCCCTTTCTCGATCGCTATCTGAAGGACGGCGCGCCGGCGGTCGAAACCCCGGCCGCTGTCACCTATGCGACCGGGCGCAACGAATGGCAGGCGTCGGCCAAATGGCCGGCCGGCACGTTGACGCCGATGTATCTGCAACCCGGCGGCAAGCTTGGCGCTGCATTGCCGGACAGGGCCGGGACGACGCGCTATGTCTCCGATCCGGCGCACCCGGTGCCCTTTGTGCCGCGCCCGGTGCACATGCGCGATCGCCAGGTGTGGACGACCTGGCTGGTCAGCGACCAGCGCTTTGTCGCCGACCGCCCCGACGTCATCAGCTTCACCAGCGAACCCTTGACCAAGGCCACCCATATCGCCGGGCAACCCATGGTCGACCTGTTTGCCGCCACCAGCGGCACCGACAGCGACTGGGTGGTCAAGCTGATCGATGTCTATCCCGAAGAAGGCACGGCGCGGCCGAAAACGGCCGGCATGCAATTGCCTGTCGGCATCGAAATCTATCGCGGCCGCTATGTCCATGGCTTCGACATGCCGGCGGCGCTGACCCCCGGCAAGACGATGAACTATAAATTCGGTCTGCCGCATGTGAACCATGTCTTTGCCCCCGGCCACCGCATCATGGTGCAGGTGCAATCGAGCCTGTTCCCGCTCTATGATCGCAACCCGCAGCGCTTTGTGCCCAACATCTTTCACGCGCAGCCGGCGGATTATCAGGCGGCGACGCAAAGCATTGGCCATGGCGGGGCCCAAGCCAGCGCCATCTGGTTGCCGGTGGCGCCGTGATGGCGGTCAGCCAGCGTTCATTGCGCAAGGGCTAATCGAAACGCGCTTGCCCCTGCGGGGAGGCCGACGTACGCAGCGAGCGGGGTGGGGGTCGCCAGCCGCGACACTTGTGAACCCCACCGCGTCGCCCGCCCCGCCGGGGGGAAGGAGTTGACTTGCGCTCGATCTGAACGGCAACCCACAACGACACCGCCCGAACGGGCAACAGGAGCCAACGGGCGCGAGATGACGACGGACGGGGGGACAGCAAAGGCTTGGTGGATGCTCGACCGGACAGCAGTGCTGTTCGTCGGCGTCGGCGTCGGTATCGCCATCGGCATGGCCTTTGGATCCGGCTGGCAAGGCCCGGCAACGGCATCGCGACCGCCCGCAAACCCCGCGGCATCCGGCAGCAACGCCCCTGCAACCCCCGCGCCGATGACCAGCGGCAGCGCCCTCGCCCTGCCCCTGACCAGCACGCAGGAGTGCGCCGTCCGCTACGCGCCGTCCCTTTCCCGCGCGCTCACCGCGGGGCGACCCGTCCGGATCGCCGTGCTGGGCGACAGTTTCGGCGATGGCCTGTGGTCGGCGCTGTACAACCAACTGCCCCGAAAGGCCGGTTTCGATGTGCTGCGCTACAGCCAGCAATCGACCGGCTTCACCCGCTATGCCAGCCTCAACCTCGAAGATCGCCTCGCCGAACGGCTGGCGGAAGGGCCGATCGACATCGCGGTCATCTCGTTCGGCGCCAATGATACGCAAGGTGTCTACGCCAATGGCCATGGCGCGGCGCTGCTCACCCCCGCCTGGCAAGCCGAAATCGGGGCGCGCATCACCCGTTATGTGGCGCGGCTGCGCGAACAGGGCGCGCAAGTCTATTGGGTTGGCCTGCCGGTCATGCGCGAGCCGCGCTACAATGGCGATATCGTCGGCCTCAACGCCTTTTATGCCGAACTGATGGCCAGGCTCGACGTGCCCTTCATCGAAACCCGCTCGCGCTCGGTCGATGCGGCCGGGGCGTATGCCGCCTATCTGCCCGATCCGGCCACCGGCGCGCCGCGTCTGATCCGCGCCAATGATGGCGTCCACATGTCGATGGGCGGCTACAAGCGCCTCACCGCGCCGCTCGCCGACCGGATTATTGCCCATGTCGCGGCGGCCCGGCGCGAAATCGCCCGCACGTCACCGCCCGTATCGGCTGCGGCGTCCTGATGGGGCCAGCCCTGATCGCCCTGCTCGCGGCGACCGGCAGCGTTCCCGTGCCGTGCACCGCCAGCCTGTGCCAGCCGCAGGCGCTTGCCGCTTTTGCCGCGCAGCTCGCCGATCCGCCCACCGATCACCCGCTGCACATCCTGCAAATCGGCGACAGCCACACCGCCGGCGATGCAATCACCAGCGCCTGGCGGGACAATTGGCAGGCGCGGCTCGGCAATGGCGGGCGCGGCATGCTGCCCCCCGGCCGCCCCTACCCGGGCTTTCGGGCCCGCGGGTTGGCGATCACCACCTCGCCGGGCTGGACGCTCAAGGGCATTTTCGGCGCGGTTGCCGCCGAACCGCGCCCGCCGATCGGGCTGTCGGGCTATACATTGCTCAGCACCAGCGCCGGCGCGACCCTCGACATGGTCGCCGACGCCGACAATGCCTTCGATACGCTGCTGCTGTGCGCCGTCGCCGGGCCTCGCGGCGGCAAGATCGGCGTCACCATCGGCACATACACCGAAACGATCGACCTTGCCGCCACCACCGACACCCCGCGCTGCGAGCGCTTCGCCGCCCCCGAACGCGCCGCCAGCGCGCGGTTGCTGGTCATGAACGGCGAAGCGCGCATCACGTCATGGGGGGTGCTTCGGCGCGGCAGCGGCATCATGCTGTCGAACCTCGGCGTGCCCGGCGCACAATTGCTGCACCTGGCGCGGGCCGATGATGCCGTCATCGCCGCGGAACTGCGCGCCTGGCACCCCGACCTGATCGTCATCGCCTTTGGCACCAACGAAGGCTTTGCCCCGCGCGTCGACGGCACTGCGGTCGCCGCCATGCTGCGGCAACAGGTCGAACGCCTGCGCCGGCTCGGCGGCGCGGTGCCGATGCTGATCATCGGCGCCCCCGATGCGCTCAGCCGCAACGCCGCGCATGCCCGCAATGCCGATGGCCCGGCGCCCGATTGCAATGCCGCCATCGACAACAGCCCGGCCTTTGCCGTGGCGCTGCCGACCGATATCGCCCTCGATATCGCCGATGCAGCAGCGCTGCCGGCGCCGCTTGTTGCCGGTTTTGCCCTTGTCGACCCCGCACCGGCGGCGGTTTTCACCCCGTCCGAAGCGCAGCCGCACCCGCAGATCGGTATTGGCCGGCCGCTGTTTGCCCCCCCCGGGCTGGCCGTGGTGCGCACCGCGCAGCGCCGCGTTGCCGCCGAAATGGGCCTCGCCTTCTGGGATTGGCAGGCCCGCATGGGCGGTACCTGCGCCGCGGTCGCCAGCGTCCAGGCCAATCCACCGCGAATGACCGGCGATTTCATTCACCACACCAGCGCCGGCGGCGCCGAGATTGCCCGGCGCCTGCGCCGCGACCTCGCGCATGACGGCATCGCCCCGCGCTGACCGATGCTTTTTCCCACGCTCACCTTCGGGATCTTCTTCCTCATCGTCTTCGCGCTGGTGTGGATGCTGGGCGCGCGCGACAATGAATGGCGCAAGCTGCTGCTGCTGGTGGCCAGTTGGGTGTTTTACGGTGCGTGGGACTGGCGCTTCGTGCTGCTGCTCATCGCTTCGGCGTTCATCAACTGGGGCTTTGCCCGGGCGATAACCCTCCACGGCCGGCAACCCTGGCTGGCGTTGGGGGTCATCGCCAATTTGTGCATCCTCGGCTTCTTCAAATATTTCGGCTTTTTCCTCGAAGAACTGGCGCCGATCCTGCTGCGCTTCGGGCTGGGGCGCGACCTGCCGCTGCTCCAGGTCGTGCTGCCGGTGGGGATTTCCTTCTTCACCTTCCAGGGCATGAGCTATCTGATCGATATTGCGCGCGGCAAGACGCGGCCGGCCAGCCTGCTCGATATCACCCTGCTGATGTCGTTCTTCCCGCATCTTGTCGCCGGCCCCATCGTGCGCGCCTCGCACCTGGTGCCGCAGTTCGCGACCGTTCCGAAACTGACGCGCGGCATGGCAGCGGCCGGGCTGGCGCTGATCCTCTGGGGGCTGTTCAAAAAGGCGGTGGTGGCCTCCGAATTGTCGGTCACCTTCGTCGATCCGATCTTTTTCGATCCCGCCAGCCGTTCCGCCGCCGACCTGCTGCTCGGTGCCTATGGCTATGCCGTGCAGATCTATTGCGATTTTTCGGCCTATTCCGACATGGCGGTCGGGCTGGCGGCGCTGCTCGGCTATCGCTTTCCGCGCAATTTCGACCAGCCGTATCGGGCTGAATCCCTGCAGGATTTCTGGCGGCGCTGGCATATCAGCCTGTCGAGCTGGCTGCGCGATTATCTCTACATCTCATTGGGCGGCAATCGCGGCGGGCTGTGGATGATCTGCCGGAACCTTCTCATCACCATGGTGCTCGGCGGCATCTGGCACGGCGCGAAATGGACCTTCGTTATCTGGGGCGCGCTGCATGGGCTGGTGCTGGCGGCGGAACGCATCTGGCGCGATGTGAAGCCCGAAGGCTGGCCAGTTCTGCCGCGCCCGCTGGCGATCCTGCTCACCTTCCACATCGTCACTTTGGGCTGGATCTTCTTTCGCGCCCCCGATTTCGCCACGGCGATGGCCTATCTCGGCGGTATCGCCAGCCTGCGCACCGGGCCGGTATCGCTGACCCCGCTGCTCGGGCTGCTCATTGCCGGCGGCATGGCGATCCATTTCGTGCCGCCGGGGCTGCTGCCGCGCCTGGCCGGGCGGGTGGCGCGGCTGCCGGCGCCGGCGCTCGGGCTGGCCATGGGCGGGCTGGTGCTTGTCATCGATGCGATGCGCTTCCAGGGCGTCGCCGAATTCATCTATTACCAGTTCTGAAGGGCAGCAGCGGTGGCCGACAATTTTGAATCGCCCGTCGATCTTGCCGATGCGCCGGGCACCGCGGCGCCCTTGCGCTGGACCGCCACCAGCCTGGCCGCGGCCACGCTGTTCCTGCTCGCCACCAACAGCATCACAGTGAAAAGCTGGGTCGACGAACAGACCCCGGGGCCCTGGCAATCACGCGCCGCCGTAGTGGCAACAGACTGGCACGCGCGCATGACCGCATTGGGGCTGGCCGCACCGCGCGCTGCGCTCAACCGTTTGTGGCTGAACGCCAAAGCTCAGCGATAAAAAACCTGGTCGTGCAGTTGCACGACGCGCTGGCGGCTGCGGAAAAACCGGTCCGGGCGCGATGCGGCGCTGCGGAAGAACATGGCGCCGCGAGTCACGTCAGTGCCCTGGCCGCTCAGCGCGGCGCGTGCGGCATCGACAGCGGCGCGCCACATCGGGGTGTTGCGCGCCGGGTTATAGGCGGCAAGGCGGAAAAATTGCCCGGGCTGGTTGGCGACATCGCAGACCTTGCCGGGAAAACGCCCCGATTCGGCGCGGTTGACGATAACCTGGGCGACGGCAAGCTTGCCGGTTTCCGGCTGGTTGCCGGCTTCGTGATGGACCACCTTGGCAACGCACTCGATATCGGAGGCGGCAATGTCGGGAGCGGTATTTTCGGCAGCAACGGTTTCGGTGTCCGAAACGTCGGCAAGAACGGGCACTGGCACTTCATTCAACACGGCTGCATCGGTCGTTGCCACCATCATCGGGGCGGCAACACCGGTTTCGGCGAATACTTGCGCCGAAACAGGCATGATGGCGATTGCCGCGACAAGGGCAATCCGCGAAGCCGAAAGGCGAATGGTAAAGGGCATCTATCCACAGTCATTTGCGCAGCCGGGGCCAGCGATCCCGATAAAAACACGGCGGGGACCGAGGCGACGACAACGACATGGTGGCCGGGATGAAACGCACCAGACCACCCGGCACAGCATCTCGATTACCGTGCAAATCCGCCCGGTCAACGCCGCGACGATGAACCGAGCCTTAAGCAAGGCGGGTTGAGCGCCGCGCTGCAACCATCGGCGTTCGCGTCCGTGCTGTCCTACATGTAACCAAATGGGTTATGTCACGAGTCGGTAACCAAAGGAACCCGGCGATGACAGAAGCGATCATGGTACAGGCCGATCTTGCTGCGGCCGGTTTCGATCCCGGCGCGATCGATGGCGTTGCCGGGCCGCGCACGGCGGCGGCGCTGCGCGCGTTCCAGGCGGCAAATGGCCTGCGCGTCGATGGGGTGGCGGGGCCACGCACGCGGGCATTGCTCGACGCGATACCGGCCTGGTCACGGCACGCCGCGCGCTTGATCGGCACGCGCGAACGCGCCGGGCCGGCGGACAATCCGGTTATTCTGGGCTGGGCCAGGGCGCTCGGCCTTGCCTATGCCGGCGACAGCGTGCCGTGGTGCGGCTTGTTCGTTGCCCACTGTCTCGCCGGCGCGTTGCCCGGCGTGGCCCTTCCGGCGACCCCGCTCTGGGCGCGCAGTTGGGCACGCCATGGTGCCGGGGTCGCGCCGGCGCCGGGCGCGATCATGGTGTTCCGGCGCGGCGCTGTCGGTGGCCATGTCGGCTTTCACGCCGGCGAAAGCGCCGCCGCCTATCGCATTCTCGGCGGCAACCAGGGCGATGGTGTCAGCCTCGCCTGGCTGGCAAAGGGCCGGTTGCTGGCGGCGCGCTGGCCGGCAGACGCCCCGCCAGCGCTAG
>JBBRVH010000102.1:0-11685 GCA_038246995.1 Sphingomonadales bacterium | reverse complement strand
TCGTCACCCCCGCGCAGGCGGGGGCCCATCGCCCAACATAAGGCACAAGGTATCGAATTTCGGGCGGTGGGCCCCCGCCAGCGCGGGGGGGACAACCCCAGCGAGGTCAATCCCTTGACCGTCAGGATCTGCGGCAGTTCCTGCTCGCTGCCATCGGCGGCGTAGAAGACATAGACCGGCACCCCGGCCCGGCCCTGGTCGGCGAGCCATTTCGAAATCACCGGGTCACCGCGCGTCCAATCGCCTTCCAGTACGGCGATGCCCTTGTCCTTGAAGGCCTTGGCGACCGCGGCATCGGCCATCGCGCCCTTTTCATTGACCTTGCAGGTCAGGCACCAATCGGCGGTCATGAACAGGAAAACCGGGGTCTTGCTGGCGCGCAGCCCGGCAAGTTTTTCGGGGGTGAAATGCTGCGCCGAAAGCCCGGCAGGGGCTGATGTCGTGACGGCGGTTGCCGGCGCGCCGATCGGCAGCAACACGATCGCCGCCACCGATGCCGCGATCGCCACCGCCCCCTGCATCCAGGCGCGCTTGCCGCCATGCTGGCGACTGCCCAGCCACCAGAGCAGCAGCCCGATCGCCAGCGCGCCCGCCAGCCCGACCGTCATGCCCTCCACACCCGCCTGCCGGCCGAGCACCCAGGCCAGCGCCAGCGCGGTCAGGAACATCGGGATCGACAGGATGGCGCGAAAGCGGATCATCCAGGTGCCGGGTCGCGGCAGGCGGCGACGCAGCGCGGGAATGAAACCGACCAGCAGAAACGGCAGCGCCAGCCCCAGCCCGAGGCCGGCGAACACGGCGATCGCTTCAAACGGCGGCAACACCAGCGCGGCGCCAAGCGCACCCGCCATGAACGGCCCGGTGCACGGCGTCGCCACGAACGCCGCCAGCGCACCGGTGGCGAAACTGCCCAGGGCACCGCCCTTGGCAATCGCGCCATCGCCGAGCGAGCCCGTGGTGACATTGATCTCGAATACCCCCGCCAGGTTGAGCGCGATCGCGGTAACGAGCAGCAACAGCCCCGTGATGACGCGCGGGTCCTGCAACTGGAAGGCCCAGCCGACCTGCGACCCCGCCGCGCGCAGCAGCAGCACCAGCCCGCCGAGCGCGGCGCAGACCAGCACGACACCAAGCGTATAGGCGATCGCATCGCGCCGCGCCGCCGCCGGGGCGACATTGCCGCTGGCCAGGCTCAATGCCTTCAGCGACAGGATCGGGAACACGCACGGCATGACATTGAGGATGATGCCGCCGAGCACCGCGCCAAGCAGGATCAGCGGCAGCCCGGGGCCGGTATCGACCGGGCGATTGCCGGCCAGCGGTACGCCGGCTGCCGGCGTGGAGCCCGGTGCGGCCTTGATCAGGAAGCCGTGCGGCACCGGATCATCCTGGAATTCGACGCGCAGCACGCCGGACACCGGCCCGGCGGCGCCTTCGACCGCGGCGGTTTCGAGGCGCAGCGCATCGCCAGCCACCGTCACCGCCTGCGGCGCGGCATAGTCGACGATGCCTTCCTGATCGACGAAGAAATAGGCGGCGCGCACCTTGCCCGGCGATCCGAAGGGTTGCGCCAGCACGAAGCGCCCGCCCTTGGCGCTCCAGCTACCGGCCGCCGCAAGCGGGCGTGGCAAGGCTGCCTTGGCCAGCGCCACTGCATAGCCATGTTCGGAATCGCTGGCGCCATCGCCGATGATCATCGGCAGGGTGAGTGTCGCGCTTTCGGGCACGCATTGTTCGGCGCTGCACACCAGCCAGTCGGCCTTGACCGTGACCGGGAAGGGCGCGCCCTTCTTCAATCCGGAAGGCGGGGTGATGCTCGTCACCAGCACGTTGCTGTGCGCATAGACATAATTCATCAGTCCCGAAACGACCAGCGTTTCGGGCACCGGATAGGCCAGCGGCCCCGGCACGTCGGTATCGGCAGGAACCGTCCATGTTACCCGCGTCGGCGCGCCGGCATCACCCGGGTTCGACCAATAGGTGTGCCAGCCGTCCTTGGGCGTCAGCCGCAGCCCGATCGTCACCGGCTGCCCGGGCAGCGGCCGCACGCTTTCGGCGATCAGCGCGATGCGGGTGTGCGGCTGGTTGCTCTGCGATTGCGCCAGCAGCGGCGCGGAAAGCAACAGCGTGAAAAAGGCGATGAGCAGGCGTTGGATCATGACCGCATATATGCCCTGAATTGTTGCGCTGCGAAAGCTCAGGCCGTGGGCGGTGCGACGATGGTGTAATCGACCATGATTTCCCCCGAAATCGCCTCGAGTGCGTCCTGTACCGCCGCCGCATCGATACCCGGCGGAAGACGCAGCGACAGCGCGGCGCGGAACAGGCGGTTGCCCGACCAGGCTTCATCCTCGGTGCCGGTTTCGAGTTCCTCGATATTGACAGCAAGGCGCGCGAGCGCGGCGCTGACTTCCTTGACGATGCCCGGCCGGTCCTGCCCGACGAGCGACACGGCGAGCGGTGTCCCGGCCGGCGCTTCGGCCGGACCGGTGGCCGCGATGGTGACCTTCAAGCCGATGGCATCGACATGCGCCGCCTTGTCGCGCAGTATCTCGAGCGCATCGGCCGGCAGTTCGACGAGCACCGAGCCGACATAGCTGCCGCCCAGCCGCGTCAGCCGGCTTTCAAGCCAGTTGCCACCGGCGTCCTGCACCGCGGCGGCAAGCGCTTGCGTAAGCCCGGGCCGGTCGGCGCCAATGACGGAAAGGATGACTGTGCTGTGCATTATGGGGCCCCCGTTGGTCGTGGCGCGGGGGTAATGCGGGCGGGCGGCAATGGCAACCATGGCGGCTTCGCGCCGGTCAGGCGATCACCGCCCGGCGACGCTGCGCCGCACCGACGAGGCCGAAACCGACGATCAGCATCGCCCAGGTGCCGGGTTCGGGCACGGCGCCAAGGCTGAGCAGCTTGAACTGGCTCGACAGGCCCGACGCGCCGGGCAGGGCGCCCTGGACTTGCAACGTATAGGCCCCGGTAATCCGAAAATCGCCCGAAATGCCCGAAAACAGCTTGATCAGCTTGGTACCATCGGCGGCACTGAAGCTGCCGAGGCCGGTGAGCGGCGTCAGGGCATCGACATAATCGAGATTGTTCAGGAAAATCGAATTCGTGCGTCCCGTTTGCGACGCCAGCCGCAGCGAGAAGCTGTCGATGCCGCTGTAATATGCCTTGGTATCGGTCCAGCTTGCGGTGCCGACCGAATAGATCAGTGTCGTGCCAGTGCGTTCGAGTGAAAAGGCCACCGGGCCGCTGCTGTTGAGCACCGACGGGTCGCTCGAATAGCTGGCGAACCATGGCGTCGTGACATTGCCGACCGGACCGGGGCCGATCGTCGCGAGCGACGGAGCATTGGTCAGCGCCTGGGTGACACCGGCGCCGCCGGCTTCGACCGGAATGCCGGTAGCGGCCGTGGCGATGTGGAACCCCCGGGTCCGTTCGGCGGCCGGGCTGTTCGGCCGGCCGATGCGAACTTCGCCAACGGCACGTTCGAGTGGCGGCAACACGCTGCTGCCGACCGTCGGGCTGGGCAGATCATAACGAGTCTGCAGGAACCCGCCGATGTTTTCATAGGCAGCGTCATCGGTCTGGGTCGTGACCAGCGTGATTGCCGACGCACCCGCAGGGGCCAGCAGAAATGTGGCAATGAAGACAGATTTCAGCATGGATCCCCCTACATGTCGCAATGACGGATTGTGGGTAGCCGGGCTGTTTACGTTCTGTCAATTAATAAAAATGAATAGTTAATTTTAATGTCGGGCGTTTGGGGCATTCGGCGCGGTTTGTGCGTGGCGCAAGCAAAACTTGCGCTGCCGGAAGGCGGGCCTGTGGTGAGACTCGCTGCTGCGCTGCTCTCTGGGGGGACGGAGACAAGGCAAAAAAAAGCGGGGGCAAAGCCCCCGCGTCGGACGGGTTCGGCGGGATTTCGCCGCCGCCCCGCCGGCCGGCTCGCCGCGAACCCGCGACGAAGCGGAAAAACCGTGAAGAACGATTTTTCCGCTTCGTCTTGGCCGCGGCTTCGCCTTAACGCTTCGAGAACTGGAAGCTCTTGCGGGCCTTCGCCTTGCCGTACTTCTTGCGTTCGACGACGCGCGGATCGCGGGTCAGGAAGCCGGCCTGCTTGACCGTGGTGCGCAGCGCCGGTTCATAGCGGGTCAGCGCCACCGAAATGCCATGCTTCACAGCGCCGGCCTGGCCCGACAGGCCACCACCGACAACGGTGCACATCACGTCATACTGGTCACGACGATCGGCGATGTCGAACGGCTGGTTGATCACCAGGCGCAGCGTCGGGCGGGCGAAATACACCGTCTGGTCGCGGCCGTTGACGATGATCTTGCCGGTACCGGGCTTGAGCCAGACGCGCGCGATGGCGTTCTTGCGCTTGCCGGTCGCATAGGCGCGGCCATAGGCATCGATTTCCTGGTCACGCAGCGGCGCGGGCGGGCCGCCACCACCGGTGTGGGCGGGGTTGTGCGGCGCTTCGGTGGTGCCGGGCACATAGGTGCCATCCTGCATGCCACCAAGATCGGCGAGGGACTGACGCGTGTCGGACATTATTCAGCAGCCTTCTTGTCGGCAGGAGCCTTGTTGCTGATCGGCGTTGCCGCCGTCAGGGTCGAATTCTTGCGGTTCATCGATGCGACATCGATGACTTCCGGGTTCTGGGCGGTGTGCGGATGCTCGGTGCCCTTGAAGACGCGCAGATTGCGCATCTGGTCACGGCCGAGCGGGCCGCGCGGCACCATGCGTTCCACGGCCTTGATCAGGACGCGTTCCGGGAAACGACCTTCCAGGATCTTGGCAGGCGTGGTTTCCTTGATGCCGCCCGGGTGGCCGGTGTGGCGATAATAGATCTTGTCGGTCGCCTTCTTGCCGGTGAACCGGACCTTTTCGGCGTTGATGACGATGATGTTGTCACCGCAATCGACGTGCGGGGTATAGCTCGCCTTGTGCTTGCCGCGCAGGCGGTTGGCGATCAGGCTGGCAAGGCGACCAACGACAAGCCCTTCGGCGTCGATGATCAGCCATTTCTTCTCGACCTCGGCGGGCTTGATCGAGGCGGTGGAACGGGTGAGCATGGTTCTGTTTTTCCGGCAAAAAAGCGAAACGGCCAGGAGAAGCCCCCGGCCGGATGACGCGCATATCGCTCACCTGCGTTTTTCCGTCAAGTATTTCCGTTGCTTTGCGATGTGGTATCCAAACACCGTACAGTTTCGGCCGCCGAAACATAGGCCGCCAACCAGTCGCGCAGCCGTGGGATCGCATCGGGATCAGACAGATAGTCGGCAATCGGCAACAGCGCCCAATCCTGGCCTTCGTCGCCGAAGCGGACCGCGGCGACTTCGTCCTCGGTCAGATGCACCGCCAGAAAGTGCGAGATGGTGACACCGTCGCCGAGCGGGTAGGCCCGATGATAATGCACGCGGTCAACGGGCAGGCCGATCCCGAATTCTTCCGCCAGTTCACGCAGCGCGCATTCGGCCGGGCTCTCGCCGCCTTCGCGGCCGCCGCCGGGCAGGTCGAGCAGGCCGGGGAAAGGGATGTCGGGTTTGTCGTCGCGGCGATAGACGAGCAGCGCATCACCGAGCAGCGCCGCCAGCTTGGCACCGCCGAAAGGCATTCCGTCCCAGCTCATTCGACGGCGTGTGCCTGCAAATGGCCGAGCGCCGTCGTTTCGAGCGCCTTGGCATGTGTTGCCTCGAGCACGACGCCGGGCGCGAAGCCGGCGAGCCGCGCTTCTTCCCAGCGCGCCGCGCACAGGCACCAGCGATCGCCGGGGTTGAGCCCGGGAAAGCCGAATTCGGGGCGCGGGGTCGACAGGTCATTTCCGACCGCTTGCGAAAATTCGAGGAATTCGGCCGTCACCACGGCGCAAACGACATGGCGGCCATTGTCATTGGCATCGGTGTTGCAGCAGCCGTCACGGAACCAGCCGGTCAGCGGCTCGGTCGAACAGACAGCGAGCGCGCCGCCCAGGACGTTGCGCCCGGTCATGATTTCTGCACCGCCCAATGGGCGGCCACCGTCGTCGCCATGACCAGCAGCGCGCCGACGCCCTGGTGCGCCACGCCGAGCGGGATCGCGACACCCGACAGCACCGTTGCCACCCCCAGCGTGAACTGCGCCAGCACCGCCGCGCCCAGCGCCACTGCCACCGGCCCGGCGCCGGCGCGCCACAGCTTGCCAGCGACATGCAGCGCGAACAGCGCCACCACCCAGGCAAGGCTGCGATGCAGGAAATGCACCGTCACCGGATCATTGACGAGATCGCCGAGCCGTTCGGCAATCCCCGGCGGTATCAGCACACCCGACATCAGCGGCCAGGTGTCGGACGCATGGCCGGCGCGCAGGCCGGCGACAAAGGCGCCCCAGACGATCTGCACGGCAAGCAGCGCCGCCAACGGCAGCACCCAGCGCGACGGCCGGGCAACCACCGGCGGCGCCGCGCGGCGCAGATCGAGCGCCGTCCAGATGCAGCCCGCCATGATCGTCAGCGCCGTGCACAGGTGCACCGCGAGCCGTTCGGGCGCGACCTCGGTGCGCCCGACCAGCCCCGACGAGACCATCCACCAGCCGATGGTGCCCTGCAGCCCGCCGAGCATGAACAGCGCGAACAGCCGCGGCTTGTAACCGGCCGGGATCGCGCCGCGCAGCCAGAAGGCCGCAAACGGCAGGGCAAAGGCCAGCCCGATGACGCGGCCCAGCAGGCGGTGCACATATTCCCAGAAGAAGATGCCCTTGAATTCGGCCATCGACATGCCGCGGTTCATCAACTGATATTGCGAGCTCGCCTGATAGGCGGTGAACTGCGCCTGCCATTCGGCATCGCCCAGCGGCGGCAACGTGCCCGAAACGACATCCCAACGGGTGATCGACAGGCCGGATTCGGTCAACCGCGTGATGCCGCCGACAACGACCATCACAAAGACCAGCGCCGCCACGCCGAACAGCCACAGCGCAATGGCGCGCGGCCGGGCAGCGGCGGTGGAGCGGGCAGGGGCGGAAACAGCAAGCGTGGCCATGGCCAATCCCCTAATCGCTCTGCCGCCCCCCGCCAAGCGCGCAAGAGTCGCGGTTCAGCCGGGTTCCCAGCCGAATACATCCTCTATCCCGACGCCGAACACCCGGGCGATGCGAAAAGCGCTCTCGAGGCTTGGTGAATAGCGTCCCTGTTCGATGGCGATGATGGTGTGGCGGGTAACGCCGATCGCCGCGCCGAGCGCCGCCTGGCTCATGCCGCCCTGCGACTCGCGCCATTCGCGCACCCGGTTGGTGATCGGCGGGGCCTTGCTCATTGTCGGCGCTCATGCCCCGCGCCGCAGCAGCAGGCCTTGCAGCAGATACTCACAGACCTGTGCGAAGACCAGGCTGAAGAACACCATGTGGAACAGCAAATTGCCATCGCCGCGCGCCACGAACCACGCCAGCGCCGTCAGTATGCCCATTGCCAGCACATTCCCCGACCAGGACCCCGCGCGGCGCAGCACGGCGCGTTCGCGCTCGTCGGCCGGGGCTTCGGCTTCTTCCGGTGTCATCACCGCCAGCGCGATCTGGACGATCACGGAAATGACGACGAGCCCGATGACATAGCGCAACAGCAAGCCGAGCGGCGCCGGTGTTTCGGCCAGCGATGGCGAAAGCATCACCAGCTTTTGCAGATACCACAGCCCGGCCCCGGCGGTGAGCAGCGCCATCACCCGGGCGGATTTTTCCCGAAACGACATTCCGCTTCTCCAATTGTCGAATATCTTTTACAGTATGTCGGTCTTTTCGGCGATGATGTCAAATATTTTCTACACAACGAGCAATCCCTTGCGCAACCTGATGTGATAATATATCAAGATGCGATGCCCCCGCGTATCTCCCACCTGCTCGACAAATCGGCGATGATGCTGTCGGGCCTGTGCCTGGTGCATTGCCTGGCCGGATCGGTGCTGTTGACGGTGTTTGCCGCTTCGGGCGATTGGCTGGGGCATGATGTGCATGTCGTCGGCTTGCTGCTCGCGTTGCCGCTGGCGGCGGTGGCGCTGTGGCGCGGCATTGCGGTGCATGGCCGCTGGGCGATCGGGGTGCTCGGCGCGGTCGGGATCGGCCTGATGGCGGCGTCGTTGCTTATCAGCCACGGCGGTATTGCCGAAGTCGCGCTGTCGATTACCGGGGTCTGCCTGCTTGCTTCGGCGCATCTGCTGAATTTGCGCGCTTCGCGGCGTTGACACGCGTCCTTGCAGCGGGCGCCATTCGGCCCGATATTGCTGCCATGGCAACCCATCACGATCACGCCCATGATGTCCGCAGCGGCGCCGCGCTCATCGACGCCGCCGAAATTGCCCTGGTCAAGGCGGGGGAACAATGGACCTCGATGCGCGCCGCAGTCTTTGTCGCGCTTTCGGGCTTCGATCGCCCGGCGAGCGCCTATGACGTGACCGAAGCCGTCAGCACCGCGCAGGGCCGGCGCATCGCGGCCAACAGTGTCTATCGCATCCTCGATCTGTTCGTGGCCAACAATGTCGCCACAAGGGTCGAAAGCGCCAACGCCTATCTGGCCAATGCCCACCCCGGCTGCCTGCATGATTGCATCTTTCTGGTTTGCGATGCCTGTGGCCGCGCCACCCATGTCGATGACGATCAATTGTCGGCGCGCATTCGTGAAACCGCCGCGGCAACGGGTTTTCGCCCCGAAAAGCCGGTGGTCGAAGTGCGTGGCCGCTGTGCCGATTGCGCCTGAGCGGGTTCGCGATTGTAAAGCCGACGCGACACGCCGCATCGACAGACGGTGCGCAAGTCGCTAGCGTCTCTCTTCAAGAATCAATAATTCCGGCGGTTCCTTGGTGACAAAGCGTCCTTCCACCCCGTTGCTCGATACGGTCAATGTACCGGCCGACATGAAGCGACTTTCGCATGGCGATCTGCGGCAGCTTGCCGATGAACTGCGCACCGAGATGATCGATGTCGTGTCGACCACCGGCGGCCATCTCGGCGCCGGCCTCGGTGTGATCGAACTGACCGTCGCGTTGCACTATGTCTTCAACACCCCCGTTGACCGGTTGATCTGGGATGTCGGGCACCAGACCTATCCGCACAAGATCCTCACTGGCCGGCGCGATCGCATCCGCACCCTGCGCCAGGGCGGTGGCCTGTCGGGCTTCACCAAGCGTACCGAAAGCGAATATGATCCGTTCGGCGCTGCGCACAGCAGCACCTCGATTTCGGCCGCCATCGGTTTTGCCGTAGCCAACAAGCTGAAGAACCAGCCCGGCAAGGCGATCGCCGTCATTGGCGATGGCTCGATGTCGGCGGGCATGGCCTATGAAGCGATGAACAATGCCGCCCAGGCCGGCAACCGCCTCGTCGTCATCCTGAATGATAATGATATGAGCATCGCGCCGCCGGTCGGCGCGCTGTCGGCCTATCTGTCGCGGCTGTTCTCGAGCCGGCAATTCCTCGAACTGCGCGAAGCCATCAAGCAGATCAGCCGCAAGGTGCTGCCGCCGCCGCTGAAAAAGGCTGCGGCCCAGGCCGATGAATATGCCCGCGGTTTCATGCAGGGCGGCGGCACCTTGTTCGAGGAATTGGGCTTTTACTACGTTGGCCCGATTGACGGCCATAATCTCGAGCATCTGCTGCCGGTGCTCGAAAATGTCCGCGATGCCGCCGAAGGCCCCATCCTGATCCATGTCGTGACGCAAAAGGGCAAGGGCTATGCGCCGGCCGAAGCCGCCGCCGACAAATATCATGGCGTCCAGAAATTCGATGTCGTCTCGGGCGCCCAGCACAAGGCGGTACCGAGCGCACCGGCCTATCAGAATGTCTTTGGCGACGCGCTGATTGTCGAAGCGAAGCGCGATCCGAGCATCGTCGCGATCACCGCCGCCATGCCATCGGGCACCGGGGTCGATCGGTTCAACAAGGCTTTCCCGGACCGCACGTTCGACGTCGGTATTGCCGAACAGCACGCCGTGACCTTCGCGGCGGGACTCGCTGCACAGGGCATGCGGCCGTTCTGCGCGATCTACAGCACCTTCCTGCAGCGCGCCTATGACCAGGTCGTCCATGATGTCGCCATCCAGAACCTGCCCGTCCGCTTCGGCATCGATCGCGCCGGGCTCGTCGGCGCCGATGGCTGCACCCATGCCGGGGCGTTCGATGTCGCTTATCTCGCCACCCTGCCCAATTTCGTTGTCATGGCGGCGTCGGACGAGAATGAACTGACCAACATGGTCCACACCATGGCGCTGCATGACGACGGCCCGATCGCGGTGCGCTACCCGCGCGGCGAAGGCACCGGCGTCGCCATCCAGGCCGAACCGACGCGGCTGGCGATCGGCAAGGGCCGCATCGTCCGCGAAGGCAAGACGGTTGCCATCCTGTCGCTCGGCACCCGCCTGCAGGAAGCCGAAAAGGCCGCCGACGAGCTTGAATCGAAGGGCCTCTCCACCACCATCGCCGACATGCGCTTTGCCAAGCCGCTCGATCACGATCTGATCCGCAAGCTCGCGACGACCCATGAAGTCGTCCTCACCATCGAGGAAGGCGCCGCCGGCGGCTTCGGCGCGCATGTGCTGACCTGGCTCAGCGACGAAGGCCTGACCGACGCCGGGCTGAAAGTGCGCACCCTGCGCCTGCCCGACATTTTCCAGGATCACGACAACCCGGCGAAACAATATGCCGAAGCCGGCCTCGACGCCCCGGCGATCGTGGCGACGGTGCTCGAAGCGCTGCGGCATAATTCGGTGGGCGTGGTGACCGGCGCTCGGGCGTAGCGCCAGGGCGGCAAAAGTGTCGGCAGGCTTTACACCTTCGGAGTTTACAATTTCCTATCATTCTGTAATTGCTGGCACTGCGACCTTGGCACGATTTTTGCATGTTAAGTTCCAGGCACGTATTACAATAATAGGGGTCCAACCGATGAAAGCTCTCTTGCTCGCCGCCTCGCTGCTCGCTGCCACGCCGGCAGCAGCGGTCAATCTGGTCACCAATGGCAATTTCAGTGCCGGCGATACCGGGTTCACTTCGGATTACAGCTATCGCGCACCGGGCAACTATGGCGGCGCACTCGCCGAAGGCCTGTATGCGATCGATACGAACGCCATCACCACGCACCCGGCGTGGGCCTCTTTCGCCGACAAGACCGGCGACGCCGCCGCCCTGTATTTCATCGCCAATGGTGCCGGCTTCAACAGCGTTGCCTGGCAGCAGACGGTCACCGTCAATCCCGGCTCGCGCTACAATTTCGCGGCCTTCGCTGCCAACCTGTGCTGCAATGCCAACCAGGCACCGCCGAACTTCTCGATGCTGGATTTCCAGGTCGATAGCGGCAACGGCTTCACCTCCGTTGGCACGTTCACGCTTAGCGGCGTCGGCATCTGGATCAGCAACACCGGTGAATTCACGGCTGGTGCCGGCACCAGCGTGGTTGCCCGGATCGTCAACACCAACATCGTCGCTGGCGGCAACGATTTCGCGCTGGACAATATCAGTGTCGGCAACGTTCCGGAACCGGCGACCTGGGGCCTGATGGTCATCGGCTTCGGCATGGTCGGCGCTGGCATGCGCCGCCGGTCGAGCGCCGTCGCCGCCTGAGCGATCAATCGATTCAAGTGGCGGGGCCGCGGGGGCCCGCCGCGCGGGTGTTGTTGGGGGGGTTTGCGGGGCCGGAGGGGTGTTGTATGTATTATATAAAAACCC
>JBBRVH010000101.1:0-11926 GCA_038246995.1 Sphingomonadales bacterium | reverse complement strand
GGCGCGGTTGATGCCGGCGTTCGTGCATTATCGCCGGCTGTGGGAAGACGAAGGCTTCGAAGCCATCCGCACGCTCTGGCTCGCCCGCGCCGCCGGCCTTGGTGAGCGCGTCACCGCCCGGCTGGGCACCGAAACGCTCGAAGGCCGCTTCGAAGGGCTGGCCGCCGATGGCGCGCTGACGCTGCGCACCGATGATGACAGCTTGCGTGCCATCCACGCCGGCGAAGTTTTTGCGTTGTAACGGGGGGAGGGGTCCATGCTGCTCGCCATCGATGTCGGCAACACCAATATCGTCTTTGCCATTTGCGATGGCGCCGAGATCAAATGGCGCTGGCGCATTTCCACCGATGGCCAGCGCACCGCCGATGAATATGCCGTCTGGCTGCACCAGCTGATGCAATTGGAAGGCGTGGAGCGTGCCCATGTCAGCGCGGCGATCATCGCCACCGTGGTGCCGCAAACGCTGTTCAACCTGCAGCGCCTGTGCCGCAAATATTTCCAGGTCGAGCCGCTTGTGGTCGCCGTGGGCAATATCAACCTGGGGCTGCGTATCGATCTGCCGAACCCCGCCGAAGTCGGTGCCGACCGGCTGGTCAATGCCATCGCCGCGCATGCCGACCATCCGGGCAACCTCATCATCGTCGATTTCGGCACGGCGACGACCTTCGATGTGGTTTCGGCCGATGGCGCCTATCAGGGCGGGGTGATTGCGCCGGGCATCAACCTGTCGATGGACGCGCTTTACCAGGCTGCGGCAAAATTACCGCGTATCGCCGTTGAACCGCCAATCAGCCCAAGTGGCGGAAATCTGGGCGTAATCGGCAAGGGCACGGTGCACGCCATGCAATCGGGCGTGTTCTGGGGCTATGTCGGCTTGATTGAAGGACTGGTCGCGCGCATTACATCCGAAATCGGCGGCGCGGTCACGGTGATCGCCACGGGCGGTCTTGCCACCTTGTTCAATCGCCATACTTCAGCCATCGACAGCGTCGATGGCGACCTGACAATTCGCGGATTGATCCGCATTCACGCCCTCAACGCCGGGCCAAACGAACCAGAAAAGAACACAGAGTAAAATGAAACCAGGTAACGAACTGATTTTCCTGCCGCTTGGCGGCTCGGGCGAAATCGGCATGAACGTCAATCTTTACGGCTGCAACGGCAAATGGGTGATGGTCGATCTCGGCATGACCTTTGCCGATCCAGGCTATCCCGGCGTCGATCTCGTGCTGCCCGATCTCGCCTTCATCGAGGAACGCCGCGCCGATCTGCTCGGCGTCGTGCTCACCCATGGCCATGAAGACCATATCGGCGCGATCCCCTATCTCGCCAACGAACTCGGCGTGCCACTGTATGCGACGCCGTTCACCGCCGGGTTGATCGCCAAGAAA
Source organism: Sphingomonadales bacterium (assembly GCA_038246995.1). GTDB lineage: Bacteria > Pseudomonadota > Alphaproteobacteria > Sphingomonadales > Sphingomonadaceae > Sandarakinorhabdus. The sequence goes on along the minus strand of JBBRVH010000101.1, from coordinate 10,535 downwards.
CTGGAAGAAGAAGGGCTGACCAAGGAGGTCAAGCTCAACATCATCCCCATGGACGGCGAACTGACGCTGGGCGATTTCCATTTCCGCTATGTCGCGCTGGCGCATTCGATCCCCGAAGGCAATGCGCTGGTCATCGACACGCCCTATGGCCGGATTTTCCACACCGGCGACTGGAAGCTTGATGATGGTCCGCTGCTCGGCACCCCGGCATCGGCGGCGCAGCTGACCGCGATCGGTGATGCCGGCGTGCTGGCGATGGTCGGCGATTCGACCAATGTCTTCAACGACAAGGCATCGGGCAGCGAAACCGATGTCCGCGAAGGCCTGTTGAAGGTCGTGAAAGCGCGCAAGACCGGCCGCGTGCTGGTGACGACCTTTGCCTCCAACGCCGCGCGGCTGGCGACATTGGGCTGGGTGGCGAAGGAAACCGGGCGGCATCTGGTGCTCGCCGGGCGTTCGATGGACCGCATCACCCAGGTGGCCAAGGCCACGGGCTATCTGAAGGACATGCCGCCGACGCTGTCATGGGATGCCGCGGCGAACATGGATCCGTCGAAGCTGCTGATCCTGTGCACCGGCGCCCAGGGCGAACCGATGGCGGCGCTCAGCCGCATCGCCAGCGGTTCGCACCCGGTGTTGAAGCTCGAACCCGGCGATCTGGTGGTCTATTCATCCAAGCAGATCCCCGGCAACGAACTCGCCATCGGCCGGGTGCAGAATGCGCTCGCCACGCGGGGGATCGAGGTCATCACCGAAAAACAGGCGCATGTGCATGTTTCGGGCCACCCCGGCCGGCCCGAGCTTGAGGCCATGTACGAATGGATTCGCCCCGAGATCGCGATCCCGGTGCACGGCGAACGCCGTCACATGGAAGCCCATGCGCTGGTTGCCAAGGCGTGCGGCGTGAAGAAGGCGATGGTGCCGATCAACGGCAGCGCGATCCGGCTGGCGCCGAACGGGCCGAAACTGCTCAGCCATGAAAAGGCCGGGCGGCTGGTGCTCGATGGTGATGTCATCCTGCCCGCCGATGGCGCCACCATCGTCGAACGCCGCCGCCTGATGATGAACGGCCATATGGGCGTCACCGTCGTACTCGATCGCAATGGCAAGGTTGCCGCCACCCCGGCGGTGACGGCGCAGGGCGTGCCGGTAGAGGAAGACAAGCCGGCGTTCCTGGTCGAATGTGCCGAAGCTGCGGAAGCTGCTGCCAAAAAGGCCGACCAGAAGAACGCCGAAAAATACGCCGAAGCCGTCCGCGTCGCCGTCCGCCGCATCGCGCGGGAATGGACCGGCAAGAAGCCTGTCACCGATGTCCAGGTCATTCGGCTCTAGTGAGGATTAGCGTCCCCCGTCACCCCCGCGAAGGCAGGGGCCCATCGCCCGAGCTTCGGTGTCGTGTTTCGGCGCGCTGGCGATGGGCCCCCGCCTTCGCGGGGGTGACGGCGGGGTCGGGCCTTAGCACCGGTGCATTTGCAGCATGAAGCCCGCGTCGGCCATCGCCATCTACCTGCTGTTCTGGTCGCTGACCCTGTTCGCGGTGTTGCCCTTCGGGGTGCGCACCAGCCGCGAACTGGGCCAGGAGCCAGTGCCGGGGGAGGCCGATTCAGCACCGCACAACCCGATGCTGGGCAAGAAACTGCTGTGGACGACGATCATCAGCACGACGTTGTTTGCGCTGTTCTACGCCAATTATGTTGCCGGCTGGCTGGTGCTCGATGATATTCCCGGCTGGGAAAATTCCGGGCCCTACAAACCGGCCTGATCGGCAATCGCTTCGGCACGGCTTTCGCTGGTCAGCAGGAAAGCAGCGACCGGCGGCGGCACCGCCGCGGCGATACGGGCAATCAGATCATCGCCTATCGGCCCCGGCCCAGATGGCATGCGCGCCACCACCCCCACGGCATTGGCGCCCGCCGCCACCGCCTGCTGCATTTCGGCCACCGAGGCCATGCAGCAGGTCTTGATGCGGGTCATTCGAAGCGACCGATGGCCTGTCCCAGCGCGGTGTAGAGCCTGCCAAGATCCGACGCGAGCAGGGTGGTCGCCAGCGATTGCCCCTCGCGATCGGGGACGACATGGCTGATCAGCGCTTCGAATTCCTCGATGAAGTGGGTCGCTTCGGTGCGGAATTCGACATCATGGGCGAAATGCCGGCCGATGGCGCGAGTGCCATTGCCTTCCAGCGTCGCGACGATGCGGCGCACGAACAGGCTGCGATCGCCCTTCAGATAGCTGTCCCAGGCCGTATCCTCGATTTGAAAGGCCAGCAGCCCGGCAATGTCGATCGCCGAGGCATGCATCGATTCGATCAGCTTGCTCGCCCGCCGCGCCAGCGTGTTGCGGGCGCGGATTTCATAGCGCGTGTCGGTCTCGTCGATGCGGGCCTCGACCGCGGCGACGCTTTCGCTCAGCACCACCAGCCGCTGCGTCACTCTTTCAGCCGCCGCCTGGCCGACCGCGGCGGCGCGGGTTTGCAGCGCTTCGACTTCGGCAATCTGCGCGCGGATCGGTTCGGCAAAAGCCGTTTCGGCGCGGCGGGCACCGGCCTCGCCCAGCGCCGCTTCGGCTTCGGCGACGACGTTCGACAAGGTGTCGCGCATTGTGCCGGCGGTCTGGTTGGCGACATCGCGGACCCTGGCGAACACATCGAGCAACTGCGACGAGGCGGCGATCGAGGCGCTGCCGGTCATCGTTTCGATTTCGGCGAGCGTGTCGCGCGCCGCGTTCAATTCCACGCTGAGCGCTTCGGCGGCGCGATCGAGCGCGTCGCGGGCGTGGTCGAGCTGGTTGCGCGCGTCGCCGATGCTGTTGCTGCCCGCCGCCAGCGGCCGCGCCAGATCATCGGCGCGTTCGAACAGGTCGTTCATGCGCTCGGCCATGGCCTCGACCTGTGGCGCGCTGCCGGTCATGGCGCTCAATGTGCCATCGGCGGCGCTGCCGATGCTGGTGATGCGCGCTTCGACCCTGGCGAGCAGGCTTTCCGTGGCGGTGATCGGTTCGCCAAGGCGATGGATCGCGTCGCGCGCCTCGGTCATCCGGCTGGTGATCGCATCGAGCGAGCCGGTGCCGGTGGTTGCCGAATTGGCCAGCTTGGCATCGAGCACGGTAAAGCCGCGGCTGACATCGTCGATCAGCGCATTGGCGCGATCGCTTTGCGCGGCGATTTCGCTGCCGAGCGCGCCGGCGCTGCCGAGCAGTGTCTGCAGGCGCACTTCGATCTGCCGGGCCGCTTCGCCGCCGATGTGATCGAGGGTGACGCGCGCCTGGTCGACACTCGCCAGCATCGCGCTGGTCTGGGTATGGACGCCGTCGCGGGTGGCGTCCATCGCGGCCGCCGTGCGGGCAAAGGCGGCGTCGGCATCGGCCTGCAAGGCCGCAAGCGGTTCTGCCAGCGCGGCCTGGGCACTGCCGGCTGCCGCGGAGAGCGCGGCGAGGCTGGCGGCGGCACCGGCAGCGGCGGCCCTGGTCTGGGCATCGGCATCGGCAGCGCCGACGTGCAGGCCGGCAAGCAGGGTTTCGGTTTCGGCAAGGCGGTCGCCGAGCGTTTTCGTGGTGGTTTCGAGCAGCGCCTGCAATGTTTCGGCCTGGGCGATGGCGGTGGGGGTCGTCTTGCCCAACAGCGCTGCCGCCGCTTCGGTGCTGGCGCCGATGGCCGACAACCGCGCGCCGCTGGCTTCGAGCGCGCTGCTGGCGGCCGCGAGCGCGCCCTGGCGTTCGACCAGCGGGGTCGCGATGGCTTCGATGCGATCGGCGAGCCGGTTCAGCCGGTCTTCGAGCGCGGCCATAGCATCGCCGCTGCGTTCGAGCCGGCGCTCGGTAAAGGCTGCCTGGTCGGCGAGAAGCGCGCTGCGCGCGGCGCGGTTGGCGGAACCATCGCGCCACTGCAACGCCACCAGCCAGATCACCGCAAGCGGCGCCGCGAGCAACAGGATCGTCGCGGCGGCTTCGGCAACCCCGGGCAGCGCCAGCGGCACGTTGACGCCGGGCAGGGCAGCAAGCAGCCGCGCACCGGCCGCGACCAGCCAGGCGAGGCTGGCGAGCAACGCGGCGACCAACGGCCAGCGCGGGGCAGGGGTGGGTTCGGTCTGGTCGTCCATGGCGGGCTTCCTTATCCGGCCAGCGGCGGGGTTGCGGGCAGCGCCGGCGGCAGCCTGTCGACCGCGCTGATCACTTCGGCTTCGCGGCGGCGCAAGAGCAGCGCCATCGCCAGCGCGATCGCGGTCAACGCGGCAATTTCCCAATACCAGTACAACCGCGGATTGCCGAGCAGGCAGGCCAGCGCGATCGCGATCGTGCGGTTGTTGGCTGACAGGATGCACAAGCCCCGCACCAGCGGCGCGCTGGCGGCGAGATAGGTCGACAGTTCGGCCGGATGGGCGGCGAGCGCATGGTCGATGGCGCGCGCGCCGCTGCCCAGCGCCTGTTCGACGCGGTTGTACAGGCCTTCGATGCCGAGCCCCGATGGCGGGCGCACTTCGGTGACGAAAACGCCGCGGGCGCGGCGTTTCCAGGCTTCGCGCTCGCCTTCGTACCAGGCCGATTGCACGGCGTGGAGGGCGCCCGACACGGCCGCCAGCGCCAGCGCGGCCTGCCAATCGGCAAAGGACAGTGCGATCGGCAGCAGCACGAAAAGAAAAGTGAGATAATCGCACAGCCCATCGATGAGCCGGCCGAGCGGGCTGGTCTTGCCGCTGGCGCGCGCCAGCTTGCCATCGAGCCCGTCCATGATGTGCCAGCCGACCATCAGCAGGAAGCCGGCAAGGACATAGAAGGGTTGTTGCCAGTGCCAGTAGCACCAGCCGGCCAGCGCGCCGCAGCCCATGCCGGTAAACGATACCGTATTGGGATGGATGCCGAGCCGCAGCGCCGCGGGCAGCAGCTTGTCGGCAAGCGGATGCACGATCCACAGGTTGCTGGGGTCTTCGATGATGGCGGGCCGCGCCGCGACGGATGGCAGAGTGTTCACCCTGTGTCGGCTACAATCTTTTTACAGCGCGTGGAAGCGGCTGTCGATTTGGGGCGTGCTTCAGTCCCCGCTTGGCAAGCAGGCCTTTCACGACCTAGAAGGCTCGCGATCAGCCGATAGGGTGAAATGCGTACAGTCGGCCTTCTTTTTCAGGCATCCGAAACACCGGCTTCCCTGCTCGTCGGTGGGATCACCGTGCTCGAACGCCAGGCCCGGCAATTGCGCCGCGCCGGGGCGACATTGCTGTTTGCCATCGATGTCGAACCGTTGACCGAATTGCCCGCCGGGGTCGAAGCGATCGGCCCGGGTGCCTTGACCAGTCGGATCCACGCCAGTGATCGCGTCGCCACCATTGCCGCCGGGTTGATCATCGACGAACGCGCCATCGATGCCGTGCTGGCAGCGCCGGCGCCGGCGCTGCTGGTGTGTGACCCGGCGCGGGCCGATGCCGTGGCGATCGAACGCATCGATGCCACCAGCGCCGCTGCCGGTGTGATGGTGTTGCCCGGCACGCTGGTCATCGCGCAGGTGCTCGGCCTGGGCGAATGGGACCTCGCTTCCACGCTGATTCGAGTCGTCGCCGCCGATTCGGCGACGAACCGGATCGATTTTCACGCTTTGCCGCTCTACGCCCCGGCGCGTCGCCGCGTGGCACCGATGCTCTGGCTGCGCCCCGATGAAGCCGGCGCCGATGCCGCGACCCGCCAGTTGATCGGCGCGGCGCAGAAAGGCTGTCTCGATTGGCCGGCGCGATTCCTGCACCCGTTTCCGGAAAACCTGGCTGTCCGCTTGCTGGCCCCGACTCCGATCACGCCCAACCAGGTGACCGCCATGACAGCGATGATCGGTGTCGGTGCCGCTGTTGCCTTTGCCACCGGCTGGCTGTGGACCGGGTTGATCCTGGCGCTGGTGACAGGGCCTCTCGACGGCGTCGATGGCAAGCTGGCACGCACGCGCGTGGAGTTTTCGAAATGGGGCGATCTCGAGCATCTTGTTGATAAACTTTTGGAATATGCCTGGTTTCTGTGCATCGCCTGGCATTTTGCCGGTGTCCGTGGCACCGGCCTGCCGTGGGCGGTAGCAGCGTTGATCATCCTGCCGGCGATCGCCGAAGCGGTGCAGGGTGAATTTTTTCGCCGCTTGACCGGCCATCAACTCGATGACGCCGGCGTGGCGGAGCGGCGCATCCGGCTGTTTGCCGGGCGACGCAACACTTTTTTATGGACATGGACCTTTCTGGCGCTTTTCGGGTTATGGTTTGAAGGCTTTGTGTTGCTCGCCGTCTACAGTGTGGTCACCACCGGGATCGCACAATGGCGCTTTTACAAGCGGTTGAGCGCCTATGGCCGCGCCCATGGCGAACGGATTGCCGCAAACTACGCAGCAACCGCTTACACCTTCTTGCCCCCGACGAACCTGTAGTCTAACTGCAACAAATCAGTCAGGGGTTCGCGGCCGGAATCGTGCCGCCCGTTAAGGATCGTTAAACCATGTCGTCCATTCCCGTCGCCATTGTTGGCGTTGGCAATTGTGCTTCCTCGCTCGTGCAGGGCCTGTCCTATTATTCCAATGGCGGCTCGAATGACGAACAGGGGCTGATGCACTGGGACCTTGCCGGCTATCGCCCGAAGGACATCAACATCGTCGCGGCGTGGGACGTCGATGCGCGCAAGGTCGGCAAGGATGTCGGCGAAGCGATCTTCGAAAAGCCCAATTGCACCGCGGTGTTCTGTGATCATGTCGGCAAGACCGGTGCGCTGGTTTCGATGGGTCGCATTCTCGATGGCGTTTCGGAGCACATGAACGCCTATCACCCCGACCGCCGCTTCGTCGTGTCGGACGCCCCCGAAGCCACCAAGGCATCGGTCGTGGAAGAACTGAAGCGTACCGGCGCTCAGGTGATGACCAACTATCTCCCGGTAGGCAGCCAGGAAGCCACTGAATTCTATGCCGATTGCGCGATCACCGCCGGTGTCGCCTTCGTTAACAACATCCCCGTTTTCATCGCGTCGAACCCGGCCTGGGCCGAACGTTTCCGCGCCGCCGGCGTCCCCATCCTGGGTGACGACATCAAGGCGCAGCTTGGCGCCACCATTGTCCACCGCACCCTGACCGACCTGTTCGCCAAGCGCGGCGTTTCGCTCGATCGCACCTACCAGCTCAACACCGGCGGCAATACCGACTTCCTCAACATGACCAACAAGGACCGGTTGGCATCGAAGAAGGAATCGAAGACCGAAGCCGTGCAGTCGGTGGCCTTCACCCGCCTCGAAGACGATAATATCCATGTCGGCCCGTCCGATTATGTCGCGTGGCAGAATGACAACAAGGTCTGCTTCCTGCGCATGGAAGGCCGCATGTTCGGTGGCGTTCCGATGAATATCGAACTGCGCCTGTCGGTCGAAGACAGCCCGAACAGCGCCGGTGTCGCCATCGACATGATTCGCTGCGCCAAGGTTGCCCTCGATCGCGGCCTTGGCGGCCCGATCCTGACGCCGTCGTCGTATTTCTGCAAGCATCCGCCCGAACAGATCACCGACGACGAAGCCTTCACCCGCCTCGAAGCCTTCATCGCCGGCACCGCCGCCAATTGATCGTTACGGCCACGGGGGCATGAAAGCCCCGGTGGCCGGGAGACAATCGTGCAGGCCATCATCCTTGCTGCCGGCATGGGCACGCGCCTGCGCAGCGTTTCGCCATCGAAGCCGCTGACGCTGATCGCCGGGCGGCCGTTGCTGCACCGTATCCTCGACAATCTTGCCAGTGCCGGGATCACCCGGTCCCTGGTCATCACCGGTTATCGCGGCAATGAAGTCGGTGCTGCCGTGGCGGCATGGCAAGGCCCCGAAGGCGTGCGCGCCCAGGCCCTGCATAATCCGCATTGGGACCAGCCCAACGGCGTTTCGGTCCTCGCGGCCGCCCCGCGGCTCGAAGCGCAATCCTTGCTCATCATGGCCGACCATCTGGCGAGCCCCGGTGTCTATCGCACCGTCGCGGCGTCGGGATCGCCGGTGGCCGGGCTGGTATTGGGCATCGACCGCCGCATGGGCCACCCATGGGCCGATGAAAGCGACGTCACCCGCGTCGCCACCCGCCATGGCCGCATCATCGCCATCGGCAAGAGCCTCTGCACCTATGATGCCCATGATTGCGGCGTGTTCCTGATTACCGCCGAATTGATGGCGGCATTGGCACCGTTGCCGGCACCGGGTCTTTCCGATGGCGTGCGCATTCTTGCCGGGCAGGGGCGCGCCCAGACGATCGATATTTCAGCACATGACTGGATCGACATCGATGATCCACGCGCGCTCGCCTTTGCGGAGGCCTGGGTCGCCTGAAGCGATCTTGCCAGCGTCAAAACAACCCGTCACCCCCGCGAAGCCGGGGGCCATCACCGAAGCGCGTCACATCATGTCGTAGCGCGGGCGATGGGCCCCCGCCTTCGCGGGGGTGACGATTCGATTGTGCTGTAGTTCAGCCTAGAACCGCTGACGGAACTGCAATTCGACCGCCGCCTGGCGATCGCGCACGCCGGGCGTGTTCGGGCTGTCGCTTTGCACCCGGCCTTCGACGCGGATGTCGCCGATGGCGGTCGGCAATTCCGCCCCCGCCGTTACAATCGCGAATTTTTCCGAATTGGCCGAGACGCGGTAGCTGATCGCCGGGCCGGGCGTGCCATCGGGGCGCGGGAACACCGCAAGCGGCGGATTGCCGAGATCGGTGACATTGATGTGCACCGACCGCACCGAGCCATACCAGCGCCGGTTGCGGGTATCGGTCACCGCCGCCGACAATGACAGGTTGCGGCTGTCGCCATCGGTCCAGTGCCCGATCGGGCGGCCGCGATAGGTGAAGCCATCGGTGTAAAGGCTGTTGTTGTAGGCCGAGAACGGATAGCGCGTTTCGCCGCCGGTCACGCCTTCGAGTGGCGTACCGTTGAACAGCGAAACCGCCAGCGTGTCGCTATATTCCAGCGTTGCCATCCAGGAGGCGCCGCGCTGCCCGATCGGCCCTTGCAGCGTTGCGCCGACAAGTCGGGTAAATTGTTCGAGGATGACGTTGTCGAAATCCTCGGCTTCGGCTTCGCCATAGAATTTGGCGCTGATCTTGCCGAAGCGCTGGACATAGCTGATGTCGAACCCGGCGATCTGGTTGCCGGCCTGGGCGAAAAAGGCGTTGGGGTTGCCCGGGGCCGGATTGTCCGCATTGCCGATGCCGATGAAGCTGTTCTTGATCTGGGTGAAACCGCACGGGCGACCCTGGCCGCACAGCATCTGGGCGCGGTTGAGCCCGATCTGTAGCCCGCGCGCCGGGGCAAAGCTGAGCCTTGTGCCGAAGGTGAGGACATTCTTGAAATCGGCGCGCGGGCCATCGAGGACACCGCCGAAAATTTCGAACTGCGTCGGCCCCAGCCAGCGCAGGACCGGAAAATCGATTGCATCGGGATTGAGCCGCTTGATGCCGATCTTGGGCAGTGGCCGCGCGCTGTTCGACCAGAGCAGGGCGCCGTCCTGGCCCGGGCCATACCATTGTTCGATATAGCCGCCATACAGCGCCCAGTTGCCGAGCCGCACCGTCACGCTGGAGGGTTCGAAATGATAATAGGTGCGGTCGTTCTTCTGGTCGCTGCCACTACGCAGACCGGCGCCGACGGCAACGCTGATCACCGATGAATTATACTCGATCTTGCCCGAACCATCGAACTGGCCGCGCGCCAGCGTGCCGAAATCGCGCGCCACCGACACTTCGTTGGTGCCGCTGATCCGCACATCGAGCACCACCGACTGCGCCGCGAGATCGGCGAGGCGATCGAGCCGGTCGACCGCGGATTTGAGATAGGGATCGAGCTGGCGGCCATCGCGCGCCTTGTTGAGCCCGGTTTCGATCTGCGCCCAGGGCAAGGGCCAGCTATCGACCGGGCCAGCGATCAGCCCGGCAGCGTGGAGGAGCCCGACATCCTGGCGCAATTGCCGATCACCGACTTCGGCAAATGGACCCGCCCGCGCCGGAGCGGCGCCAAACAGCAGGAGCGCCGGAGCGGCGCCAAACAGCAGGAGAGCCGGCGCCGATGCACAGGCCAGCAGCGCGGCGGGAATGACGGGAAAACGCATGATCAACTTTCAACTCGGGGGCCGGCCCCGCCCGGGCGGGCAGGGCCGGCGCCGCCATCAGCCGCGCGCGCTGAGCGGAACGTAATCGCGCGGGCCCGAGCCGGTGTAGAGCTGGCGCGGGCGACCGATCTTCTGTTCGGGATCTTCCATCATTTCGGTCCATTGCGCGATCCAGCCGACGGTGCGCGAGATGGCGAACAGCACGGTGAACATCGACGTGGGGAAGCCGATCGCCGACATGACGACGCCCGAATAGAAATCGACGTTGGGATAAAGCTTCTTGTCGATGAAATAGGGATCGGTGAGGGCGATATGTTCGAGCTCGCGCGCCACGTCGAAGATCGGATCGGCGATGCCGAGTTGGGCGAGGATGGTCTTGGCGACCCCGGCCATGACCTTGGCGCGCGGATCAGAGCTTTTGTAGACGCGGTGGCCTAAGCCCATCAGGCGGAACGGAT
>JBBRVH010000100.1:0-11962 GCA_038246995.1 Sphingomonadales bacterium | reverse complement strand
GAATCGCATTTTCAAATCCTACGACGACATCCTCGACCATTGCTGCTTCGCCTGGAACCGCCTCGCCGACCAGCCTTGGCGTATCATGTCCATCGGACTGCGAACATGGGCACATCGGTTCTGATCAGAGAGTCTTGGTATAACACGTGCAGTACGCCGACCAACGGGCGCTTTCCTTTTCATCGTCATAGAATCGTCTCCCTGACCGGAAGCAAATAGGTTGCAGCCGGGGGAAAATTCTACAGCACGTTCAATGACAGGTTTTAGCGATTCCAACGTGTTGGAAAGCTTGGGCTTTCTGCCCCGCTTGACGGAAGTTCCGGTTGTCGCCATGGTAAATGCCTCCCTCTATCATATTGATAAATAAGGCAAAAAGTACTGGAAGTGCGTGGTGCATGAGATGCCGGATGGTCCGGCAGCTCTCTCAGGTTCAGGAGAAACACCATGTTCGCACCCCGCTATACCGCCCTGCGCACCGTCGTCGCCACCCTCGGCACCGTCATCGGCGCCGGCATCTGCCTCATCGGTGCAACCGCCCCGGCCGCCGCCGCCGATGCCCCGCGTGCCGTCATGGTCAGCACCAGCGATCTCAACATGGCGAGCAATGCCGGCCGCAACGCCTTCGAACAGCGCGTCAAGCTTGCCGCTCGCAGCGTTTGCACGCTTGGCAGCGGTGACCTGCGCGCCCGCGCCGATGAAGCCCGCTGCGTCGGTGCCGCGATCAGCGCCGCCCAGGCCAAGCTGCCGGTCAAGGGCTGATCCGGCCAAGCTGCCGGTCAAGGGCTGATTCGGCCAAGCTGCCGGTCAAGGGCTGATCCGGCCAAGCTGCCGGTCAAGGGCTGATCCGGCCAAGCTGCCGGTCAAGGGCTGATCCAGCGCCGCGTCGCGAAAGGCGGGACCCCGGGTCCCGCCTTTTGCACGTCAGGCAAGCGTCGCCAGCGCGGCGCGATCGAAATCGCGCAGCTCGTCAAAGCGGCCGTCGCGCACCTTGTTGGCCCAATCGGGATCGACGATCAGCGCACGGCCGACCCCGACGAGATCGAATTCGTCGCGCTCGAGGCGTTCGAGCAGCTTGTCGATGCTGGCGGGCTGCGATGCTTCGCCGGCGAACCCGGCGATGAATTCGCCCGACAGGCCGACGCTGCCGACGGTGATCACCGGCACGCCGGTCAATTTTTTCGCCCAGCCGGCGAAGTTGAGGCCGTCATCCCCATCGAGCTCGGGGAATTCCGGCTCCCAGAAACGGCGCTGCGAACAATGCAGCACATCGGCGCCGGCATCGACGAGTGGCGCCAGCCATTCGGTCATCTCGGCCGGGTTCAGCGCGACCTTGAAGCTGTAATCCTGCTGTTTCCATTGCGAAATACGGATGATGACCGGGAAATCCGGGCCGACTTCGGCGCGCACCGCCTTCAGGATGTCGGCGGCAAAGCGCCCGCGTTCGCCGATTGTCGGGCCATTATAGGCGTCGCTGCGTTCGTTGGTGCCGGTCCAGAAGAACTGGTCGATCAGATAGCCATGGGCGCCGTGCAGCTCGACAGCATCGAAGCCCAGCCGCTTGGCGTCCCCTGCGGCGCGGCCGAAGGCGGCGATGGCATCGGCGACATCGGCATCGCTCATCGCATGGCCAAAGGGCTTGCCCGGCTTGAACAGGCCCGATGGGCTTTCCTGTGGCGGCGGGTTGGGGTTGGCATGGTTGCGGGCGGCGCCGACATGCCACAGCTGCGGCGCGATCAGGCCATGGGCGGCATGGGTTTCGGTAACCACCTTGCCCCAGCCGGGCAGCGCTGCGCCAAAGAAGTTCGGTACATTGGGGTCGTTGACCGCGCCGGTGCGCTCCACCCCGGTGCCTTCGGTGACGATCAGGCCGACACCGCCTTCGGCGCGGCGGCGGTAATAGGCAGCGACATCGCCACCCGGGATGCCGCCGGGCGAAAAGCTGCGCGTCATCGGTGCCATGACGATGCGGTTGGGCAGGGTCAGGCCCTTCAACGTGAAGGGGCGGAACAGCGGATTGGTCATGCGGGCAGGGCCTTCTGATCGATGGACGAAACCCGCTTCGCCTAAAGCCCCCGCCGGGCCGTGACAAGCGCGCGGGGTTGCCGCGCTGGCCCTGCGCGCCTAGACGCACCGGCTGACTTCACCCAAGGGATTTGACAATCATGGCCGGGGAACCCCCCCAGACCGACCTGCCGCTTTCGTTTGCCGCGCTGTTGCGCCTGGCGACGCCGGTGGTCGTGTCGCGCCTCGGCATCATGGCGATGGGTCTCGTCGATGCCGTGGTCGTGGGCCAATATTCGTCGACCCAGCTTGGTTACCAGGCGCTTGGCTGGGCGCCCACTGGCGTCGTCATCACCACTGCGGTCGGGCTGTTGTCGGGCGTGCAGGTCATGACCTCGCAGGCCATCGGCGAGGGCCGCGCGGCGGATACCGGCGCGATCTTGCGGCGCGGCTGTGCCTATGCCTTCTGGATCGGGCTGGCGGCGGCGGCGATCCTCGCCGGGCTGGGTGGTCCCGTCATGCATCATCTCGGGCTCGATCCGGCGCTCGCCGATGGCGCGACGCCGGTGCTCCAGGTCCTGGCGCTGTCGTTGCTGCCGATCCTGATCGCCGATGCCGGGGTGTTCTGGCTCGAAGCGCATGGCCGCGCGGTGCCGGGCATGATTGCCATGTGGGGCGCCAATGTCGTCAATCTGGCGCTCAACCTGTGGCTGGTGCCGGGCGGCAATGTCTTTGGCACATCGGGCGCCGTGGCGAGCGGCTGGTCGACCTTTGCCTCGCGCGTCGCGCTGCTCGTGTTCGTCTGGGTGCTGATCGCGCGCTGGCCGCAGGCGCGGGCGCTCGGCGTGTTCACCCGTGCGCCGCGCGATCCGGCGGCGGCGGCCGAAATGCGCCGTGTCGGCTATGGCGCGTCGGTCAGCTATACCGTCGAGGCCGGGTCGTTCGCCGCCATGTCGATCATCGCCGGCTGGCTGGGCGCGCTGGCGGTGGCGAGCTGGGCGATCGTGCTCAACCTGGCGGCGCTGATCTTCATGGTGCCGCTCGGCCTGTCGACGGCAACCAGCGTGTTCGTTGGCCGCGCTTATGGTGCCGGCGATGCAGCCGGGGTGCGGCGTGCGGCGGGGCTGGGTTTCCGGGCGACACTGGTGATGACGCTGTTGATCTGCGGGCTGGTCGCGGTCGGCAACCATGCGCTGGCGGCCGGGTATACGTCCGACCGCGCGGTGCAAACGGTCGCTGCGGCGGCACTGCTGCTGTCGTGCCTGTTTTATGTTGCCGATGGCCTGCAGGTCGTCGCGGCGCAATCGTTGCGCGCGCGCGGCGACATCTGGATGCCGACGGTGACGCATTTCACCAGCTATATCCTCATCATGATGCCCGCCGGCTATCTGTTCGCAGTGCGGCTCGGGCTGGGGGTCAACGGGCTGGTCTGGGCGATCATCCTGGCCAGCCTTGTTTCGGCGGGGCTGTTGTGGGGGCGGTTCCTGTGGCTCGACCGGGGGCGTATCAGCTCCTGAGCGCCTCGATCGGGCTCAGTTTCGCCGCGCGCGTTGCTGGCCACCAGCCGAAGAAGATGCCGATCGATGCCGATACGGCAAAGGCGATGCTGATCGCGAACAGCGTCACCGCGGTATCGAAGCCGATGAACTTGCCCGCCAGCATTGCCAGCCCGGTGCCCACGGCGACACCGATACCGCAGCCGATCAACGACAGCATCAGCGCTTCGAGCAGGAATTGCAGCCGCACCGCGGCGCGGCTGGCGCCAATCGCCATGCGGATACCGATCTCGCGGGTGCGTTCGGTCACGCTGACCAGCATGATGTTCATGATGCCGATGCCGCCGACAACCAGGCTGATCGAGCCGATGGCGGCGAGCAGCAGCGAGATGGCGGCGGTGGTCGTCGACAGCGTGTCGGTGATCGCGGTCAGATTGGCGACCGAGAAATCATCCTCGTCGTTGATCTTCAGCCGGTGGGTGCGGCGCAGCAGATAGGTGATGTCGCGTTCGACCTGGTCGAGCGCTTCGGCCGACGCGACGCTGACCGAGATCGAGCGGATCGAGCGGCGAAAGGCATTGCCCTGGAGCAGCCGCAGCGCCGTTGTCAGCGGCACGATGATGACATCGTCGCGGTCCTGCCCGCCAAAGCCCTGGCCGCGTTTCTCCATGATGCCGATGACGCGCAGGCTGACGCCCTTGGCGCGGATGGTCTGGCCGAGGGGATCGCTGGCGCCGAACAATTTGTCGGCGACCGTCTGCCCCAGCACGGCGACGCGCGCGCCGGCGCGTTCCTCGCGTTCGGTGAAGGTGCGCCCGTCGCCCACGGTCCATTCGTTGACGATGAAATAGGATGGCACCGAGCCTGTTACCTGCGTCGCCCAGTTGACCGGCCCGGCGACGACCTGTGCCGGCACGTTGGTTGAAGGCGCCGCGGCAACGACATTCTCGATCTCGGCGATCCGGCCGGCATCATCGATGCGCAGCGTCGCCCCCGATCCGGCGCCGCCGCTCAAGGGCCCCGACCGCCCGCTGCCGGCGGTGACGATGAGCAGGTTGGAACCCAGCCCGGCGATCGATTCGGACACCTGTTTCTGCACGCCGCCGCCGATGGCGAGCATCAGGATGACCGCGGCGACCCCGATGATCATGCCGAGCATGGTCAGCACCGATCGCAGCCGGTTGGCGATCAGCGCACTCCACGCTTCGGCGAGCATCGTGGCGATCATATCGCCACGCCTTCAAGGAATCGCGAGATCATGCGGTAGCCTCGGCATGGCCATAAAGCGCTGCCTCGGTCGGCGGGCCGTCATAGAAGACCCGGCCATCCTGGATGCGCACGACGCGGTTGGTGGCGCGCGCCACTTCGGGGTCATGGGTGACGATCACCACCGTCACGCCCTGTTGTTCGTTGAGGCTGCGGAACAAGGCCAGCACCTCCACGCCGGTCTTGGTGTCGAGTGCGCCGGTGGGTTCGTCGGCAAGCAGCAGTTCGGGATTGTTGGCGAGGCTGCGCGCTACTGCGACGCGCTGCTGCTGCCCGCCCGATAGCTGGCTGGGCCGCGATTTCGGCTTGTCGCCGATGCCGACACTGGCGAGCAGTGTCTGCGCGCGGGTGTCGCGATCGCGCCTGGCGACGCCCGAATAGACCATCGGCAGCGAGACATTGGCGAGCGCCGACAGTCGTGGCAGCAGGTTGAACTGCTGGAAGACAAAGCCGATGCCGGCGTTGCGAAGCCTGGCGAGCGCTGCTTCCGACAGGGTCGCGGTGTCTGTGCCTTCGAAGCGATAGGTGCCCGACGTCGGGGTATCGAGGCAGCCGATGATGTTCATCAGGGTCGATTTGCCCGACCCCGATGGCCCCATGATCGAAATCAGCTCACCCTTTTGCACGCTGAGGTCGACCCCGTGCAGGGCGCGGAACGTCCCGGCTTCGGACTGATAGTCCTTGATGACATTTTCAAGGGCCAACAGCACCGTCACGTCTTGGCGCCGCCGGCCCTGCCGCCGTCCTTGCCGGTCTTGTCGTTCTTGTATTTGCTGTCGGGCGGGCCGGAAAAGATGCCGCCGGCTTTCTTGTCGGGGGTCGCCTTGCCCGTGATGACCGTTTCCCCGGCTTTCAGATTGCCGGCGACGATCTCGCTGTTATCGGTATCCGATGCGCCGAGCCTGACCTGGCGCGCCTGCGGCTGGCCGGCGACGAGCGCGAACACCGTCACTTCATCGGGGTCGCGCGGTTTGTTGCCCGGCGCCCGCTGCGGTTTCCAGCCTTCGGGCTTGAACGACAGCGCCGCGGTGGGCAGCAACAACGCGCCCTTTTTCTCGGCGACGATGAAATCGGCATTGGCGGTCATCCCCGGCAACAGCGCGCCATCGGGGTTGGCGGCCTTCACGATGACGGTATAGGTCACGACATTCTGCTGCGTCGTCGGGTTGAGCCGGATCTGGTCGACCATGCCGGTGAACATGCGCGTGCCATAGGCATCGACGCTGAAATCGACCCGCTGCCCGGGCTTTACCTTGGCGATATCGGCTTCGGCGACCGAGGCTTCGATCTGCATCTGGGTAAGGTCACGCGCGATCTGGAACAGCGTCGGGGTGTTGAACGAAGCGGCCACCGTCTGGCCGATATCGATCTGGCGGCTGATCACCACCCCCGACACAGGCGACCGGATAACGCTGAAATCGAGATTGGCACGGTCCTGGCGGATCTGGGCTTCGGCCTGCGCCACCTGAGCCGCAGCGCCCTTGGCCGAAGCGAGCGTCGTTTCATAATCCTGGCGGCTGATATAATCCTGCTTGACCAGTTGCGCCGCGCGCGAGGCATTGGCGGTCTGCAGCGCGGCGCTGGCGCGGGCGTTGGCGAGCCCGGCTTCGCTCGCCTGCAGCCGTGACGTGAACAGCGCCGGATCGAGGCGCAGCAGCACCTGGCCGGCGGTCACGCGATCGTTGAAATCGGCGTAAAGCGCCTGCACGGTGCCCGACACCTGGGTACCGACGCTGACGACGCGCACCGGGTTGATGACGCCATTGGCGGTGATTTCCTCGGTCAGGTCGCCGGTGCCGATCTCGGCCGTCTTGTAGAGCGCCACCGGCGGCGGCGGGTTGAGCGCCTTCCAGATGAAATACCCTGCAATCGCGGCGATGATGACGCCGATAATGATCCAGTTGCGCCGCTTCATGCCGAATGCCCCGGGTTTCTAGCGCTGTTCATCGATCGCCTCGCCGATGCCGCCGACCGCGCGCGCCAGTTGCGCGTTGGCGGTGCGGACGTTGAATTCGCTCTGCACGAGCTGCTGCCGGGCGCTGGCCAACGCGCTCTGGGCGTTGAGCAGATCGGCATAGGTGCCGAAGCCGGCCTTGTAGCGGCCCTGCGACAGATCGGCCGATTCGGTAGCGCTCCGCACCAGCACGCGTGCGGTGGCGAGGCTGCTCAGCGCATTGTCGAGCGCGACATAGTTGGAATAGACCGTCAGCCCGGCCTGTTGCCGTGTCTGTTCGACGAGCGCCTGCTGCTGTTCGAGCCGGGCGCGCGCCGACGCGATATTATAGCGGGTGTTCCAGCCCGAAAACAGCGGCACCGACAGCGACAGGCCCGCCGACGAGACATTGCGATCGATCGTCGTGTCGATGGCGGACACGGTGTTCTGTGCCTGGATGTTGACGCTCGGCCGCCCCGCCGATTGCGCCGACCGGACATTGGCGGCGGCGGCGTCGGCATTGGCACGCGCCGCAACGATATCGGGCCGCAGCCGCTCGGCATCGGCGATGAGCGCGTCGGCACCCAATTTGAGCAGGTCCCCCGATGGCAGCGGCGGCGGCGGCGCAAGATCGAGGCTGCGGGTCGGCGGCAGGCCGGCGGCGACCGCCAGTTGCGCCGCGGCCGTCGCGATGGCGCCGCGGGTCTGGATGAGGGTCAGTTCGGCTTGCGCCAGCGAGGTTTCGCCCTGCAAGCGGTCGGCGCCTGTCGCGACACCGGCGGTCTTGCGCGCCCCGGCAAGGTCGCGCGTCTGGCGGGCGAAGCTGACATTGGCGATGTTGGCGGCTTCGATGGCGCGATTGGCGGCCAGGCTGTTGTAGGCCGTGACGACATTGAGGACGACGCCCTGCGCCGCATCGGCATAATCGGCGAGCGCGGCACGTTGCTGGGCGCTGGCGGCGTCGATCTGGGCGCGGCGGCCGCCACCATCGAACAACAGGTAATTGACCGCCAGCCGCGCCGAGCTGTTGACCTGGGTCAGCACGCTGCTGCCGCTGACCAGATTGCCGTTCGAATCGATGAAGCCGGTGGTCTGGAAGCTCTTGCTGCTCGACAGCGTCGGGCCGATGCTGAGGTTGACGCTCGGCAATTCGGCGCTGCGCGCAATGCCGATCTGCGCGGCGGCGGCGCGGACATTGGCCCAGGACACAGCGGTCGTCGGGTTGCGGCACAGCGCGATGTCGACAAGATCGGGCAGTGTCAGCGGCCGCGCCGGCACCTCGCCGCACGCCGTCTGGCGGACACTGACCAGCGGCGCGGTGACGGGAATGACGCCGCGCGGATCGTCATGCGTGCGCGACGCAACGCCGGCACCCAGCGCTGGCGTCGTCAACAGCAGGGCAAGCAGGGAGAGAGGAAATTTCATCGAGTGAGGAAACCAATACGCAACTTGTGTCTACGGTGCGAGCAATTGTTATCCCCCGTGCCAATTCCCGGCAATCGGTCGCAGTCAGGCGGCCATTCGCCGCTTTGCGCCGCTGGCGATCTCGCGCTGCAGATCGGCGACATAGGGTTCGAAATTGACCTGCATGGTGTGGCGGCGGCTGGCGTAATAATGCGCCTGGTACTTGCGTTCATCCAAGGCGATCACCCGGGCCATCGTCATGGCATCGGGCAGGGCATAGCGACCGGTCAGATACGCCACCAGCAGCTTCGATTGCTGTTCGGCAAGGTTGACCAGCGTCGGCAGCGATTGCGCCAGCCCCATGAACCACAGGCCGTGCAGTGCGGGCTCCGCCTGCACCATCCGCTTGAACAGCGGGATATGGTTGTCGGCAACCTGCGCATCCACCGCGCTGAGGAACGGGAATTCGATGTTGTAGCCGGTGGCGGTGATGATGACGTCCACGGCTTCGCGGCTGCCATCGGCAAACACCACGCCATCGCCGTCGAGCCGTTCGATCGCCGGCTTGATGACGATATCGCCGCTCGAAAGCCGGCCGAGAAATTCGCCGCTGACCGTGGGATGCGCTTCCAGGGGGCGATGGTCGGGGGTTGGCAGGCCATAATCCTCCATCCGTCCGATCGCCTTGACGATGCTGCGCGCGGCCAGCTTGCGCACCAGCCCGAGCGGCATCCACGCGGGCAACGGGGTCTTGTCGACGGGTTTGCCGTTCAGCGTCTTGGGCAGCACCCAGACGCCGCGCCGGGTCGACACCAGCAGCCGCGCCGTCAATGATCGCTGGCCCAGTTCCGACGCGATATCGACGGCGCTGTTGCCCATGCCGACGACCAGGACACGCTTGCCGATCATGTCGATGGGCGCAAACGGCGTCTTGTAGTCATGGGCGTGGAGCAGCGGCCCGTCGAAAACCCCCGGCCATTCCGGGCGATTGGGCGACCAGTGATGGCCATTGGCGACAATGACGGTCGCATAGCGCCTGGTGCCATGGCGCGTCGTCACGTCCCAGCCGCCGGCGGCGCGCGCCACCTGCGTCACCGGGCTGTCGAACATGATCAGCGGCCGCAGCCCGAAATGATCGACATAATCGTTGAAATAGCGCGCGATCAGGCTGTGATGGGCAAAATCCGGCCAGTCGGCGGGGACCGGATAATCCTCGAACTGCAACCGTGTTTTCGATGTGTCGATGTGCAGAGATTGATAGGCGCTGCTCATGCCATTGGGGTTGTCATAGGCCCAGTTGCCGCCGATCCGGTCCGATGCTTCGAACCAGTCGAAGGCCAGCCCGGCATCGCGCAGCCGCTTTGCCGTGGTGAAGCCCGAACAGCCGGCGCCGACCAGCACGATTTTGGGAGTGTCTGTCATGGGCGAAAGCTAGCGCGTCACCGCCTGCCCCGCTACACCTGATGCCATGTCGGAACCCTGCACCCATCTCCTGCTTTTCGGCGCTACCGGCGACCTGTCGAAACGCATGCTGCTGCCGTCGCTTTATAACCTCGATGCCGATGGCCTGTTGCCCGATTGCCTGCGCATCATCGCCACGGCGCGCAGCGATTTCGACACGCCGGGCTTTGTGGCGGTGGCCGCCGCCGCGCTCGACCGGTTCGTCGAGGCCGAGCGTCGCAGCCCGGCGTGCGACGCGCGTTTCCTGGCCAGGCTCACCTATGTGCCGCTCGACGCCAGCCAGCCCGAAGGCTTTGCTGCCCTGGCGGCGGCGGTCGGCGATCCCGCCCATTTGTCGATCTTCCTGTCGACGGCGCCCAGCCTGTTCGGCCCGACGATTGCCGGGCTGGCAGCGGCGGGCCTGGCGGGGCCGGGCGCGCGGCTGGCGCTCGAAAAGCCGCTGGGGTCCGATCTTGCCTCCAGCCGCGCGATCAACGATGCGGTCGCTGCGGCCTATCCCGAGGATCGCACCTTCCGCATCGACCATTATCTCGGCAAGGAAACCGTCCAGAACCTGCTGGCGCTGCGTTTCGGCAATACGCTGTTCGAGCCCTTGTGGAATGCCGGCGGCATCGACCATGTCCAGATCACCATCGCTGAAACCGTGGGTCTTGAATCGCGCGCCGGCTATTATGACGGCATGGGCGCGCTGCGCGACATGGTGCAGAACCATATGCTGCAACTTGTGGCGCTCGTCGCCATGGAGCCGCCGGCGCGGTTCGACCCGACCAGCGTGCGCGATGAAAAGGTCAAGGTGTTGCGATCCTTGCGCCCGATCGATCGCCGCACGGTCGAAAGCCACAGCGTGCGCGGCCAATATACCTCGGGAGCTGTCGCCGGCCAGCCGGTCAAGGGCTATGCCGATGAACTCGGCAGCGCGTCGGGCGCCGAAACCTTCGTGGCGCTGAAGGCGCATGTCGATAACTGGCGCTGGCAGGGCGTGCCCTTTTACCTGCGCACCGGCAAGCGCCTGCCCGAACGGATGAGCGAGATCATCGTCCAGTTCCGGCCCGTGCCGCATTCGATGTTCGGCGATGCCGTGCTCAAGGCCAACAAGCTGGTCATTTCGCTGCAGCCCGATGAAAATGTCGGGCTGACGATGATGGCCAAGGCGCCGGGGCTCGATCGCGATGGCCTCAAGCTGCGGTCGGTGCCGCTCGATATCGGCATGGACAATGCCTTTGCCGATGTCCGCCGCCGTATCGCCTATGAACGGCTGCTGCTCGACCTGATCGAAGGCAAGCAGACCTTGTTCGTGCGCCGTGATGAAGTCGAGGCGCAATGGACCTGGATAGACGCCATTCGCGCCGGCTGGGCGGCGACCGACATGGCGCCCAAGCCCTATGCCGCCGGCAATTGGGGCCCGCCTGCTGCCATCGCGCTGACCGAGCGTGATGGCGTGAGCTGGCACGACTGATCGACTCCCTCCCCCCTGCGGGGAGGGCGACTCGGCAACGCCGGGCGGGTTGGGGGTTCGCCCTGGGTAGCAAAGGGTGCACAACCCCCACCCCGGGCCGGCTTCGCCGTCTCTCGCCCTCCCCGCAAGGGGGAGGGAGGCAGTCAGTGCTGCTTGAACAGCGCGCGCGATCCGCCGAGCAACAACAGCGCCAGTACCGCCGTCGCCGCCGCCCAGGCCGATTCCTGCACCAGCAACGCCGCCGTGCCGGCCCAGGCCCCGGCCATGGCATATTCCGATACCGCGAGCAGCAGCGATGATTTCTGCCGCGATCGAAAGGCCCGGCGCGGTTGCGGGCGCCCGGCCCAGCCCTGTTGCAGCGCTGCGGTTGCCGCCGCCACCGGGCACAGCAGGAGCGCCGCCGCCCCGGCGTGCAGATCATAAGCTGCAGTGATCAGCAGCGGCAGCGCCACCATTGCCAGGGGCGGCAGGCACGCCGCGACGATCTTGATGCGCCGCACCAGCTGCGATGGCACCGGCGCCGACGCGATCAGGTCGGGCGCATCGTCGCCGCAGATCGTCAACCAGGCGAGGCTCGAGGCGAGCAGCCCGCAGAACAGCACGCACGCCGCCGCCAACCTGGTCGGCGAGGCGCCCGCGCCACTGAAGATCAGTGCGAATGCCGGAATCATATAGGCGAGCTGCAACGCCACCGACGACAGCAATTCGGCATCGCGCCACAGCAGTTGCAGTTCCTTGACGAGCAGGATGCCCGCCAAGCCAGCGCGAAAGCGCCCACCATCAGCGCGAAAGCGCCCACTATCGGCGCGAAAGCGGCCGCTCCCCGCACGCGCCACCGGTGCCGCCACGGTTTTCGGCGCGGCCGATACCAGGCGGTTGGCAGCCAGCCGCGAAGCCATCGTCGCGAGCCCCAGCGCCAGCACCGCCAGCACCAGCAGCGACGCG
>JBBRVH010000099.1:0-12125 GCA_038246995.1 Sphingomonadales bacterium | reverse complement strand
TGTCGTCGGCATCTTTCCCAACGAGGACGCCATCACCCGCCTCGTCGGCGCCATCCTGCTCGAACAGAACGACGAATGGGCCGTCCAGCGCGCTCGCTACATGACACTGGAAAGTGTGTCGCAAATGAGCGATGATCCCATTGTCACGCTGTCATCCATGGCAGCATGATCAACCCGGCCAAGCCGGAGATCAAAGCGGCGAAACCGCGAACCTACACCACGCTGTGGGACACGATCCGACACACGATCGTAGTGCAGCACAATCTTGCTTCTCGGCATGCTCTGCGCCCGTCGTTTGCTCGGAGTTTACGATCGCGAGAATGTCCGCCTTTATGATCGACTACCCAAGCGATTCCTCCAGCAATTAAGGTCAATTGTGCTTTTATGGCCAATCGTAACCCGCTGATATCGCATCAATGGTTGTCAAGCATTTAAGGTCAACGCGACACTCCGGACAGCTTCGCAGCCTGACACGCGGGTCGGCCATCATGCCCTTCGTCCGCCGTTTTTCGGCGACCGACCGGGCGTGGTTCGAGGCCTAGCCGCTTCCCCGCCTGAAAACCTGGCGGGCAGGACATCTCGTGTCCGGCCTCTTTCACACGGTCATGGTGCGCGTGTCGCCATGGTCAGCGGAGCAAACGCCGCCTCGGTCAACGGAATTGGCGGATCGACCAAGACTTTGACCCGCACGAACAACCGACGCAATATGCGGCGTATGGAGCGTTTGCCCGACATTCGATCGCCACTCTGCAAAGGCCGATGAGATGGGTGGGGGCGGGCTTCTTGCCATTGCGCTTGGTTATCTTGCGTCCCTTTTTCTATTTGCCGCATGGGTCGAGCGCCAGCGCGACCGGTTGGCGCGGCCGCGATACCGACGACCCGCCTATGCCCTGGCGCTCGCTGTCTATTGCACAAGCTGGACGTTTTTCGGCGCGGTCGGCAGCGCTGCCGTCGACGGTTGGAGCTTCCTGCCGATCACGCTGGGCCCGATCCTCGTCTGGCTGCTGATGCCATGGCTGGTGCCGCGGCTGGTCGAGGCCGTCCAGCGCGACGGTGCCAATTCGATTTCGGATTTCATCGGCGGCCGTTTCGGCAAGAGTGGCGGCGTTGCTGCTCTGGTTACGATGCTCGCACTGGTCGGGACGATTCCTTACCTTGCCTTGCAGCTGCGATCGGTTGGAACGACCTTTGTGGAAATTGCCGGCGGCGATCGGGTCATACCGGTGACGGCGACGGCGGTTGTCCTGTCCGTTTTTGCTATGTTGTTCGGCACACGGCGCTATTCGATCTCGGGTCGCAGCGAAGCGGTGCTTTATGCGGTCGCGGTCGAATCGCTTGTGAAGCTTGCGGCATTGATTGCCGTCGCGGCCTTCGCCGTCATGCGCTTTGCCACAGCGCCACCGGCCTTGCAGGCGAACGGGCTTGCCCAATTGTCGATGCGCTTCGATCTGGGACAATTGGGCGGCGAGTTCATCATCATCACCCTGCTTGCCATGGCCGCGATTGTCTGCCTGCCGCGGCAATTCTATATCGGCGTAACCGAGGCTGCGGGCCCCGCCGATGCCCGCGCCGCGCGCTGGCCCTTCATCTTCTATCTGGTGGCGACGACATTGGCGGTGGTGCCGATCACCCTGGCAGGATTGACCCTTTTGCCAGCCAACAGTTCGCCTGATCTCTTCGTCCTCGATCTGCCCCTTGCCGCCGGTGCCGATGGTCTGGCTGTGCTGGTGTTCCTCGGCGGGTTTTCGGCGGCGACCGGAATGGCCGTCGTCGAAACGATCGCGCTGTCCACAATGGTTTCGAACGATCTGGTCGGCCCGCTGCTGTTGTCACGTCTGTTGCCGGGGACTGATGTCTCACGGGTCATGCTGATCGTGCGACGGGTGGCGATCGTCGCGGTCATGGGGACGGCGCTGGCCTATGCGCTGGCGCTGCCCCCGGGCGCACGGCTCGCCGACATCGGGCTGATCGCCTTTGCCGCGATGGCGCAGTTTGCCCCGGTGCTGCTGCTGGCGCTGCGCGACCGCACCGGCGATGCGCATGCCGCGATGGCGGGGCTGGGTGTCGGATTGCTGCTATGGCTGGCGTTGCTGCTGCTGCCCACCCTCGGCCTTACAGCCGGCGGCGCATTGGGTGAACCGGGGTTGGCGCGCGGCGTGTTGATCAGCCTGGCCGGCAATGTGTCGGCCTATGCGCTCGTGGCGGCGCGGCGGTTGCGGACCGTGCCCGCCGACACCTTTGCCGGCGAAGCTGCCGCACGTCTGATGACGATCGGCGCGCTTGCCGACATGGCGACGCGTTTTGCCGGCGAGAGCGCCGTCACGGAGGCGCTCGGGCCCGATCGCGATCGCAACGCGCCGGTCGAACGGCGGGATGCCCGGGCCATTGAACGGCTGATCGCCGGTGTTGTCGGCGTGCCATCGGCGCGCACCATCATGGCATCGGCACTGTCGGGCACGGCGCTGCGGGTCGATGACGTCGCGCGGATGCTCGATGAAAGCGGCCAGAGCCTGCAATTTTCGCGGGGACTGCTCGCTGCGACGCTCGAAAACATTGATCCCGGCGTCTCGGTGGTCGATCGTGACTTGCGGCTTGTTGCCTGGAACAGCCGCTATCTCGACCTGTTCCGCTATCCACCCGGCATGGTCAGGGTGGGCACGCCGGTGTCGGAGCTGATCCGTTACAATGCCCTGCGGGGGGAATGCGGGCCCGGAGAGGTCGACGACCATGTCGCCCGCCGCCTCGGCCATATGCGGCGCGCTGCAGCGCACAGCTTCGAACGCATTCGCCCCGATGGCCGCGTCATCAAGACTGTCGGCGGGCCGATGACCGGTGGTGGCTATGTCATGTGCTTTACCGACATGACGGCGGAGGCCGAGGGCCGCGCCGCGCTCGAGCAGGCCCGCTCGGAACTCGAACGCCGCGTCGTGGAGCGCACCGGCCAATTGCAGGCCGCCAACGCCGCGCTCGGTCGGGCAACTGCCGAGAAGACCCGCTTTCTCGCAGCTGCGAGCCATGATCTGTTGCAGCCGCTGCATGCCGCGCGGCTGTTCGCCGGCGCGCTGGCTGATGATGTGCCGGCAACAGCACGGCCCTTGCTCGAGAATGTCGATCGCTCGATTGCCGCCGCTGACAAATTGCTGCGGGCACTGCTCGATATTTCCAAGCTTGATGCCGGCGGGATCATCCCCATCCCGACGCGCTTTGCCGCGCGCGGCTTGCTTGTCGAGCTTGTCGAAAGCTTTGCGCCGCTGGCGGCCGAAAAGGGGCTCCGGTTGCGGCTTGGGCGCGGCAATGCCTGGGTGGAGACGGATCGCGATTTGTTGCGATCCGTCGTGCAGAATTTTCTTTCGAACGCTGTCCGCTATACAGAGCGGGGCGGCGTCATCATCGGCATTCGCCGCCGCGAGGGCGCGGTTCGCTTCGAAGTGCGCGATACGGGGCTTGGCATCGCTGCCGCCGACCAGTTGCGGATCTTTCGCGAATTCGAGCGTCTCGGACATGGCAGCGAAGCCGGGCTCGGGCTGGGGCTTGCGATCGCGCAGCGTACCGCGGCGTTGCTGGCGGCGCCGATCGACCTGTGGTCGATGCCAGGGCGCGGCAGCCGCTTTGCCATCACCTTGCCGGCGGCAGCGGCTGGCGACGATACGCCGGGTGCAGCGACACCCGGCCGACCGATCTTGTCGGCATCGGGCCTGCTGGCGGGATTGCGGGTGCTCGTCGTCGATGACGATGCCGCGATCCGGGACGGCAGTGCCGCGTTGCTGGCGACCTGGGGCTGCATTGCCACCGTTACCGCGACGCCGGCGGCGGCGCTGGCGGTGCCGGCTGGCATCGACGTGGCGCTGGTCGACCTCGATCTGGGTGACGATGGCAACGGAATCGATCTGGTGGCCCTGTTGCGGGCGCGCCATCCCGACATCGTCTGTGCGTTGGTTACGGCCGATCGGAGCGTCGATACGGTGGCGCGATGCGCTGCCGGAGGCCTGTCCCTGCTTGCCAAGCCGATCGATCCGGTCCTGCTGGCGCAATGGCTGGCTGCCGCCGCCCCGCGTTCGCCGGCAGTTTAGTAAGCCAGGCCCAGTGCCCGCGCCGCCAGCACCGCCTGGGTGCGGTTCTGCACATCGAGCTTGCGCATGATTGCTGTCATGTGAGCTTTGACCGTGGCTTCGGTGATGCCCAGGTCATGGGCAATCTGCTTGTTCAGCCGCCCGGCCAGAACGCCCAGCAGCACGCGCAACTGGGTCGGGGTCAACGCCGCGACATGGGTTGCGACGGCATCGAGATCGGCTTCGATCGGAACGGCAAGCCGCTCGCCGGCCAGTGCGGCGGCGATCGACGCTTCGATGGTGGCAAGGTCCTGCTCCTTGCCGACGAAGCCGACGGCGCCGAAGCGCTGCACCGCCGCTGCCGATTTGGCGGCTTCGGCGCCCGATACCACCAAGATCGGGGTGCCGGGCATTTCGGCATGGAGGAGGGCGAGGCCCGAATAGCCTTCGGCGCCCGGCATCTTGAGGTCGAGGAGGACAAGGTCGAAGCGCCCGTTTGTACCGGCGGCAAGCGCCATGGCCAGCGTGCCGGCCTCGATGATCTCGGCATCCGGGCAGACGCGCCGCGCC
The DNA here is from genome assembly GCA_038246995.1 of Sphingomonadales bacterium. GTDB lineage: Bacteria > Pseudomonadota > Alphaproteobacteria > Sphingomonadales > Sphingomonadaceae > Sandarakinorhabdus. The sequence continues at coordinate 7,506 of JBBRVH010000099.1, read as the reverse complement.
GCCACGACCATGGCGGCGCGAAACATCGGATGGTCGTCGGCGACCAATATGCGCGTCACTGCCTAAAAACCATCTGCGGCCTCCCCAAGCCGTTGTCGGGGGAGATTAGGCGGCTAGCGGCCGTGAGTCGACAAGCACCGAGACGACCGACGGGTCGGCGAGCGTAGAAATGTCGCCGAGGTTGTCGACCTCGTTTTCGGCGATCTTCCTCAGGATGCGGCGCATGATCTTGCCGCTGCGCGTCTTGGGTAGTCCGGGTGCGAACTGGATGACATCGGGCGTGGCGATCGGGCCGATCTCGCGGCGGACCCACAGCACCAGTTCGGCGCGCAACGCGTCGTCGCCGACCTCGTTGGCATTGAGTGTGACATAGGCGTAAATGCCCTGGCCCTTGATGGGGTGTGGGCAGCCGACGACCGCCGCTTCGGCGACCTTTGGATGGGCGACCAGCGCGCTTTCGACCTCGGCGGTGCCCATGCGATGGCCCGAGACGTTGATGACATCATCGACACGTCCGGTGATCCAGTAATAGCCATCGGCGTCGCGCCGGCAGCCGTCGCCGGTGAAATAGCGCCCGGGATAGGTGGTGAAATAGGTCTGGAAAAAGCGCTGATGGTCGTTCCACACGGTCCGCATCTGGCCGGGCCAACTGCGCGCAATGCACAGATTGCCATCGGCGGCACCGTTCAGAGTCAGGCCTTCGGCATCGACCAGCACCGGTTCGATGCCGAACATCGGCATCGCCGCCGACCCCGGTTTGAGCGCCGTGGCACCCGGCAGCGGTGACATCAGCGTCGCGCCGGTTTCGGTCTGCCAATAGGTGTCGACGATCGGGCAGCGATGGTCGCCGACGACGCGGTGATACCATTCCCAGGCCTCGGGGTTGATCGGCTCGCCGACGCTGCCGAGCAGGCGCAGCGATTGCCGCGAGGCGCGGGTGACGAAGTCGTCGCCTTCGCGCATCAAGGCCCGCAACGCGGTTGGCGCCGTGTAGAAAATATTGACGCCCCAGCGGTCGACCATGTCCCAGAAGCGTCCGAAATCGGGGTAACTCGGCACGCCTTCGAACATCAGCGTCGTGGCGCCATTGGCGAGTGGCCCATAGACGACATAGCTGTGCCCGGTCACCCAACCGATGTCGGCGGTGCACCAGAATATCTCGCCGGGGCGATAGTCGAAGACATATTTATGCGTCATCGCCGCCCAGACCAGATAGCCGCCGGTGGTGTGGACGACGCCCTTGGGCTTGCCGGTCGATCCCGACGTGTAGAGCAGGAACAGCGGATCCTCGGCATTCATTGCTTCGGGCGCGCAGATGTCGGACGCGCTGTCGCGGGCAATGTCGTACCAGATGTCGCGGCCAGGCTGCATCGCCACCGGGTTGCCGGTGCGGCGCACCACGATCACGCGTTCGACCGACGGGCAATGGGCCAGCGCCGCATCGACATTGGCTTTCAGCGGGATTGTCTTGCCGCAGCGCAGACCTTCATCGGCCGTGATGACCAGCATCGAATCGCAGTCCTGGATGCGGCCGGCGAGCGCCTCGGGCGAAAAGCCGCCGAAGACGATCGAATGGATGGCGCCGATGCGGGTGCAGGCGAGCATCGCCATGGCGGCTTCGGGGATCATCGGCATGTAAAGGGTCACCCGGTCGCCCTTCCGCACGCCTTGTGCCTTCAGGATGTTGGCAAAGCGGCAGACCTCGGCGTGAAGCTCGCGATAGGTGATCGTGCGAGTGTCGGAAGGGTCGTCGCCCTCCCACAGGATCGCCGGCGTGTCGCCGCGCGCCGCCAGGTGGCGGTCGAGGCAGTTGGCCGACACGTTCAATCGACCGTCAGCGAACCAGCGAATGCCGAAGTCGGCTTCCGCAAAGTTCGATTGGTCCATCTTGGTGAACGGCACCATCCAGTCGACGATCTGCGCCTCACGCTGCCAGAAGCCATCGGGATCGGCCAAGGATTTCGCATAGCCGGCGGCATAACCTTTCGCATCGATATGCGCGCGCGCGGCCCAATCGGCGGTAACAGGATACAGGCTCTGGTTCATCGATCCACTCCCAAGATGGCGCTTATGGCGCACGGCTGTTTTGCAACACTCTGCTGAAGAACCAGGCGCGCGCCATCCCCGACCATCGTCTACCCCACCTTAGACCAAGGTCGTCCTATCGCTGCGATGGCGGCGCCCCGATGATGCCGGCATCGAAAAGACCCGCAGCAAAGCCGGGACTCGATGAGGAGAGTGTCGATGGCCACCAGAATGCCCGATCTTGTTGCCATGCTGTGCCTCGGCACGGCTTTGGCTGGCCTGCCGACAGCGGCGCGTGCCCAGCCGGCGCGCCAGGCAGCGCTCGAGGCGCGGTTGCAGCAACTTGAGGCTGCGGTCGCGCAACTTCGCGGTGAACTGGCGGCGGCGCAGGCGCCAGCGGTTGTCGCCGTATCGACAGCAACGGCGCAAAATGCCCCGGAGACGGCAACGGCCTTTCCCCCCGAGGCAGAAAAGCGGCTGGCGGCGCTGGAAACCGCAAAGCCCGCGGACGGCTTCAAGATCGGCAACACAAGTTTCAAGCTTGGCGGCCATATCCGCGTCAACGCGTCGGCCACCAGCTACAACGACGGCGAGGTTGTGGTCGGCGGCCTGGGCAAGGAGTTCTGGCTGGCGCAACAGGTGCCGGTTGGCGGCGGCTTCAGCAGCCAGGATTTTTTAATTCACGCCCGGCAGACGCGTTTCGTGCTCACCACCGCGACGCCGGTCGGCGACAACATGCTCAAGAGCCACTTCGAATTCGATTTTGCTCTGTCGACGGCGCCGGTTGGCGCGCAGCGCGCCACCAACCCTTATGTGCCGACCTTCCGCCGCGGCTTCTTCACCTACGGCAATCTGCTGCTCGGCCAAGAATGGACGACGTTCCAGAACGTCGCGGTGCTTCCCGAAACAACCGATTTCGTCGGCCCGCTCGAAGGCACGGTCTTTGTTCGCCAAGGCATCATTCAGTACAAGTTCGGGCTCGGCTCCGGCGTCGATCTGCTGGTGGCTTTGGAAAACGCCGAAACTGAGCTGCTCAACGCCACGTCGCCAGCGCTGCTCGACGCCGACGACGATCGCCTGCCGGATGTCGCGGCGCGGCTGGTGGCAAAAACCGTGGTCGGGGAGTTCTCGCTCGCCGGCATCGTCCGCGAATTGCGCGTCAACAGCCTCGGCCTCGGCGATACGGCGCTCGGCTGGGGGCTCAGCGCGTCCGGTCGCATGCCCTTCGGCGCTCGGCATGACCTGCGTTTCATGGCGACCTATGGCGATGGGGTCGGCCGTTATCTCGGCCTTGGCTTTGCGCCTGATGCGATCTTTACCGGCTTGCCGGGCGCCCGGCTTGAAACCGTGCGCAACTTTGCCGGCTTTGCCGCACTCAAACTCGGCTGGTCAGACAGCGTGCGGTCAACCTTCATGGCCAGCTATCAATCCGCCGATTATCGCGACAGCCTTGTCTCCCCGTTGGCCAACCAGGCGGCATGGAGTGCGGCTGCGAACCTTTTCTGGACGCCGGCCAGGAATTTCGACGTCGGCATCGAATATCGCCACGGCGTGCGCCGCCTGGCCAATCGCGACAGCGGCAGCCTCGATCGCATCGAAGCCGCTTTCAAATATGCCTATTAATCATCAGCCGAGGGGATCGAACATGAGCGTGATACCGGAAATTGGCATCGACGATGTGTCGGGACTGCCAAAGCACCACAAGGCGACGCAAAACGAGAAACTGGTGATCCTTGGATCGTCGCTCGGCACAGTCTTCGAATGGTATGACTTTTATCTCTATGGCCTTCTCGCCACTATCATCACCGCGCAATTCTTTTCCGGTGTCAACGAAACCACCGGCTTCATTTTCGCGCTCGCAGCCTTTGCCGCCGGCTTTGCGGTAAGGCCGTTCGGCGCACTGGTATTCGGGCGCATCGGCGATATGGTCGGGCGCAAGAACACCTTTCTCGTTACGATGGGGATCATGGGGCTTTCGACGTTTCTTGTCGGGCTGCTGCCGAGCTATGCCACGATCGGTGTGGCAGCACCGCTGATGCTTGTCGGGCTGCGACTGCTCCAGGGGCTGGCACTGGGCGGCGAATATGGCGGCGCCGCCACCTATGTTGCCGAACACGCCCCCGACAACAAGCGCGGCTTCTACACCAGCTTCATCCAGACAACGGCAACGCTTGGGCTGTTCGCGGCGCTGCTCGTTGTGATCGGCGTGCGCTACGGCGTCGGCGAGGAAGCCTTCAAGGACTGGGGCTGGCGGATCCCGTTCCTCGTCTCGGCACTGCTGCTGGGTGTTTCGCTATGGATCCGCATGCAGCTCGAAGAAAGCCCGGCTTTCACCAAGATGAAGGCCGAAGGCAAGGTATCCAAGGCACCGCTGACCGAAGCCTTTGCCCGCTGGGGTAACCTCAAGATCGTCCTTATCGCGCTGGTCGGCGCGGTCATGGGCCAGGCGGTCGTCTGGTACACCGGGCAGTTCTACGCGCTGTTCTTTCTTGAAAAGATGCTGAAGGTCGATGGCGCCACCACAAACATCCTGATCGCCACCGCCCTGCTGCTCGCCACGCCGTTCTTCGTGATCTTTGGCTGGCTGTCGGATCGCATCGGCCGGAAGCCGATCATCATGCTCGGCTGTCTGCTCGCGGCGTTGACCTACTTCCCGCTGTTCGATGCCCTCAGCCGCAACGCCAACCCGGCGCTTTATGCCGCTGCTAATTCGTCGCCCGTGGTCGTTACCGCCGACGACTCACAATGTTCGGTGCAGTTCGACCCGATCGGCGCCAACAAGTTCGACCTCAAGACCTGCGATATCGCGAAAAGCTTCCTTGCCAAGGCCGGTGTATCTTACGCCAATACGGCGACCCCTGGCGCCGAAGCGAGTGTGAGGGTCGGGGAAACGGTCATTGCCGTGCCGGTGACGTCCGCAATGGATGCCGATGGGCGCAAAGCGGCGATTGCGACGTTCCAGAAGGACGCCAAGGCGGCTCTGGCAGCCGCCGGCTATCCGGACAAGGCCGATCCCGCGATGATAAACAAGCCGATGGTGATCGGCATCCTGTTTATCCTCGTTCTCTGTGTGACGATGGTTTACGGGCCGATCGCAGCATTGCTGGTCGAATTGTTCCCGACCAACATCCGCTACACTTCGATGTCGCTGCCGTATCATATCGGCAACGGCTGGTTCGGCGGCTTCCTGCCAACGATCGCCTTCGCGATGGTCGCAGCAACCGGCGACATCTATTACGGCCTTTGGTACCCCGTCGTTGTGGCAGCGGTTTGTTTCGTGGCTGGAGTTGTATTGCTGCCCGAAACCTTCAAACGCAGCATCGACTGACGCGTATCATTCCTACGGCTTTGCGGGCGCTGGCGGTTGCCGGCGCCCGCTTCCGCGAGAGCCCCATTGCGAACTGGACTTGCCCCGATAAAGTGGAGAGGCATTGGCTCAACTGACCGCCTGTTTTTCGAACTGGGCGGGGCTGAGGTAGTCGAGCGCGGAATGGCGCCGAACGGGGTTGTAGAAGCCGTCTGAACTGCCCCGGGTTTACCGGAGGGTGGGCGGTTCAAATGTCAGGCGGCGATATCGAGTTTCTTGAGGTTTGCATAGAAGGCCAGTTCGGCCTCGGCTGGCGGAATGTATCCGATGGGCGCGAGCAGGCGCCGATTGTTGAACCAATCGACCCATTTGAGGGTTTCCCATTCGACCTGCGTCGCAGATTTCCAAGGCCCGAGGCGGTGGATGACCTCGGCTTTGAACAGGCCGTTGATCGTCTCGGCCATGGCATTATCGTAGCTATCGCCGACGGTGCCGACCGAGGCATTGATGGCCGCCTGCGCCAGGCGTTCGGTGTATTTGATAGACAGATATTGCGATCCGCGATCCGAATGATGGATCAAGGCTTTGTTGCCAAATGGCTTTCTCTGCCAGATTGCCTGCTCGAGAGCGTCGAGAACGAACTGGGTCGTCATAGATGTGGACACCTTCCACCCGACGATCCTGCGGGCAAAAACATCGATGATGAAAGCAACATAAACTGTACCACTCCAGGTCTGCACATAAGTGAAGTCCGACACCCAGAGTTGATTGGGCGCCTCGGCTACAAACTGTCGGTTGACCTTGTCGTCGGGGCACGGCCGAGACGTGTCCTGCTTGGTCGTGATGACGTTCTTACCCCGGATTACACCTTTCAAACCCATCGTACGCATCAGACGTTCAACGGTGCAGCGCGCCACTTTACATCCTTCACGCTTCAAGACGTGCCAGACCTTGCGGGCGCCGTAGACATTGCGGTTATCTTGCCAAATTCGTGCAATATCCTCCTTCAGCTTGTTATCCCTCTTCGCACGCGCGCTCGCCTTGGCCGGTTCTCTGGCCACCGCTGCATGCTGGTAGTAGGTTGACTGGGCGATCGGCAAAGCGCTGCAGATCGGCTCGACCCCGTAATCGGCGCGTTGCGCCTCAATAAATTCAATCATCTGCGGAACGGGCGGTCGAGCTCCGCCTGCGCAAAATATGCCGATGCCTTCTTCAGGATTTCATTGGCTTGGCGAAGTTCACGGACCTCGCGCTCCAGTTCCTTGATCCGCGCCTTCTCCGCGCTGGTCGGCCCAGCGCGCGCGCCGTGGTCACTGCGATGCTGGCTCACCCAGGCCCGCAGACTATCCGCCGAGCAGCCAAGCTTGGCTGCAATCTCACGACAAGCCGCAGAAACACTGGCATAATCCGATTGATGCTCCTCCAACATACGGACAGCACGTTCACGAAATTCCGGCGAATACGGCGATGCTTTTTTCTTCTCTACCATGATGGGTATCCTCTGAGGGTTTTACCCTCCGGTAAACCCGGGGCAGTTCAGTTCCGGTCGGCACGCTGTTCATCCTGCTGTTCCTTTTGTTCGTTGGCCAGGTGCAGTCGCTCGCCGTTCCTGTTGCGGATCGGATGCTGGCAGATGCCGAACATGTCTGCCGGCTTCTCAATGGCCGTTACGGTGTCAGGGACTGCAAGGTACCGGAGAATGACCGCAAGCTCGCCATTCAGGTCATCGAGGCTGACAAGTGATCAGCCTGACCGCCGTTGGCGCGGCAGGCTCGGCTGGCGAATATTATGCCAAGGACAATTACTATCTGGCGTCCGAGTTGGAGGACGGCAGCCAGTGGATCGGTGACGGCGCCCGCAGCCTTGGGCTTGAAGGCCGGGTAGAGACGGCGGCGTTCACGGCGGCTCTCGAAGGCCGCTTGCGCGACGGCAGCGTCATTGACGCCGCGCGCGGCGAGCATCGGCCCGGGCTCGACATGACGTTCTCGGCACCGAAGTCGGTATCGCTGCTGGCACTTGTTGGCCGCGACGATCGGATCGTCGAGGCTTTCCGGGACTCCGTCCGGGAGACGCTGGCGTGGGCGGAGCGCAATCTCATCGAGGCAAAGGTCTGGGATCCACAATCAAAGCGCCAGATCGCTGAAAAGACTGGCAACATGGTCGCGGCGGGGTTC
>JBBRVH010000098.1:0-12170 GCA_038246995.1 Sphingomonadales bacterium | reverse complement strand
CCGACAGGCTGGCAAGCTGCCATGGGGCAGGGCTGATGCTGCCTGCCACCATCGTCTTCGATCTCGACGGTACCCTCGTCGATACCGCGCCCGATCTGTGCGCGGCGTTGAACCATGCGCTTGGCGTGCTGGGCCGGCCGGCCGTGCCCGCCGATGATGTGCGCCACATGGTCGGCCATGGCGCGCGCAAGCTGCTTGAAAAGGGCCTGGCCGCAACCGGTACGATGACGCCGGATCTCGTCGAAGCCGGGGTGGCGCCGTTCCTCGCCTATTATGCCGACCATATCGCCGATGGCTCGCGGCCCTATCCGGGGGTGGAGGCGGCGCTGAGTGCGCTGGCGGTGGCGGGGTCGCGACTGGCGATCTGCACCAACAAGCCGTTCGCGCTGTCGAAGGCGCTGGTTTCGGCGCTGGGCTGGGACGGGCGCTTTGCCGCCAATTTGGGGTTCGATTCGGTGCCGGCGCCCAAACCCGATCCCGGGCATCTGTTTGCCGCGATCGCCGCCGCCGGGGGCGATCCGGCCACCACGGTCTTCATCGGCGATTCGATCACCGATACCACCACGGCGCGCGCCGCCGGCATTCCGGTCATCGCGGTCAGTTTCGGCTTTTCCGACCGGCCGGTCGCCGATCTGGGTGCCGATCTGGTGATCGACCATTATGACCAACTGTTGCCGGCGCTGCGGCGGCTGGTGGCGGCATGACGGTTTCGCTCGCCGTGCTGCTGCTCGTCGGCGCGGCTGCGCTCGTCATCGGCGTGTTCGTCGGGCGCCGGCTGGTCAAGCCCGACGCATCGCTGCCGGTGGCGATGCCGCTGCCGCCGGTGGCGCCGCTACCGGTGCTGGTGCCCGCCGACCGGATCAGCGTTGTCGATCTTGCCGATCCGGCGCTGATCGTCGCCGGCGATACCGCGGTGGCGGCCAATGCCGAAGCGCGGCGATTGTTCGGGGACCGGATTGCCGGCAGCGATCTGCGGCTGACCTTGCGCCACCCCGTCGTGCTCGATGCCGTCGCCGAAACCCGCCAGACCGGTCAGACCGTCGAGCGCGAGATCGCCGGGCTGGGCAGCGGCCGTGTCGGCAACAGCGCCTGGCGGATGCGGACCGTCGACGCCGGGGATGAACGCGTGCTGGTGATTTTCGACGATATCACCCAGGCGCGGCTGACCGAGCGGATGCGGGTCGATGTTGTCGCCAACGCCAGCCATGAATTGCGCACGCCGCTGGCGACCCTGTCGGGCTTCATCGAGACGCTGCAGGGCCCGGCCGCCGAAGATGAACCGGCGCGGCGGCGCTTTCTCGAAATCATGGCGCGCGAAGCCGCACGCATGTCGCGGTTGATCGACGATCTGCTGTCGTTGTCGCGGATCGAGCTCGACAAGCATGTCCGCCCGGTGATGCAACTCGATCTGAGCGCGGTCATTGCCGATGTCGGCAAGACGCTGGCGATGCGCCTCGAGTCCGACCAGCGGCAGTTGATCATCGAGGAACCGGCACCGCTGCCGCCGGTGATCGGTGATCGCGACCAGCTCCTCCAGGTGCTGCACAACCTGATTTCCAACGCGCTCAAATATGGCCGCAGCGGCACGCCGATCACGGTGCGTGCCGAGGCCGAGCCGGCGCAGCCGGGCAGGCTGCCGATGGTGCGGCTGACGGTGTGCGACGAAGGCGAAGGCATTGCCGCCGAACATCTGCCGCGCTTGACCGAGCGTTTTTATCGCGTCGATTCGGTGCGGTCGCGGACCATGGGCGGCACCGGGCTGGGGCTGGCGATCGTCAAGCATATCGTCGAACGCCATCGCGGCGTGCTCGAGATCAGCAGCGTGCTGGGCCAGGGCACCAGTATCTCGCTGACCCTGCCGCAGGCGGCGGTTTCGAGCCTCGCGCTCGCGGTGTAACATTGGCGGCGGTCGCCGTCATATAATTGTAATAAAACCGTCATACGGCATGCATCTACGAGCGTTACCGCAAGGAATGTCGTCACCGTCGATGAGTCTGCACAAAGCAAGGTTGCTGCCAGTATCGCGCTGCTTCGGCGTGGTGACGGCGCTTGCGCTGCTCGCGGGCTGCAGCGGTGACAGCCGTTCGCAGATTCGCATCGTCGGCTCGTCGACGGTTTATCCCTTTACCGCAGCGGTTGCCGAACAGTTCAAACGCACCTGGCCGCAATTCGATGCCCCGATCGTCGAAGCGACCGGCACCGGTGGCGGCATCAAGCTGCTGTGCGCCGGAGTTGGCCAGCAATATCCCGATATCGCCAATGCCTCGCGCCGCATCAAGGCGAGCGAGCTTGCCGATTGCGCCCGCCACGGCGTCACCGGCATTATCGAAATCCAGATCGGCCTCGATGGCCTGGTGGTTGCCCAGTCGCGCCGCGGCAATTTCCCCGGCGTCACCGAACGTGACCTGTATCGCGCGCTCGCTGCCGACCCCTTCGGACGCGGGCCGAACCGGGCACGCACCTGGGCCGACGTCAACCCGGCGCTGCCGGCGACGCCGATTCTGGTCATCGGCCCGCCGCCGACATCGGGAACGCGTGACAGTTTCGACGAGCTTTATCTGATCAAGGGCTGCGAGACCGAGCCGGCGATGCGCGCCCTGAAACGGGCCGACGAAGCGCGTTACAGGACGATCTGTTCCAAGCTGCGCGAGGATGGCCCGTTCATCGAAGGCGGCGAGAACGACAATCTCATCGTCCAGAAGATTGCGGCCAATCCACTCGCCATCGGCATCTTCGGCTATTCGTTCCTCGAGGAAAATCTCGATCGCCTCAGGGACGTGCCGCTCGGCGGGGTCGAGGCGACCTATGAAAATATCGCCTCGTTCCGCTATCCGGCATCGCGGCCGCTCTATCTGTATGTGAAAGCGCAGCATGTCCGGGCGGTGCGCGGGCTGGCGGAATTCCTCGGCGAATACAGCAAGGATTCGGCCTGGGGGCGGCGCGGGTATCTGTCGCGTCGTGGCCTGGTGGCGTCACCCGATGCGGCGCGCGCCGCCAATGCAGCGATTGCCGCCAATCTCTCGCCCCTCGATCCGGCGACGCTGTGACTGGTTTGCTGGTCCTGTTGCTGATGGCGCTGGCGCTGTTCGGCTATTGGCTCGGGCGCCGGCGCGGCCTGGCGTTGCGCCGCGGCACGGCGATCCGCATCGGCACGGTGCATTCATTGCCGGTCTATCACGGCCTGTATGTCGCGCTGGTGGCGCTGCTGCCGGCGCTGCTGGTGCTCGCCGCCTGGGCCGTGGCGGGCGAAGCGGTGATCGCCGATCGTGTCATCGCCGCCGCCCCGGCAGCATCGCGCCCGGTCAGCGAAATCGATCGCGGTGCCTTCATGAACGATGTCCGCGGGCTGGCGAACGGCACGCTCGATGCCGCTTTCAACCCGGCAGCGACAGGGGTGGTTCCCTTGTATCGCACCACCCGTGACGGATTCGAACTGGCGACCGGGGCGGTTGCGGCCGTGTTGATGGCGATCGGTGGTGCCTGGGCATATTCGCGGTTGCGGCCGGATTTTCGCGCCCGCAGCCAGGTCGAACAGATGCTGCAGGGGCTGCTGGTGCTTGCCTCGACGGTGGCGATCCTGACGACCTTCGGCATCGTGCTGTCGTTGTTGTTCGAATCGTGGCGCTTTTTCGAACTGGTGTCGCCGGGCGAATTCCTGTTCGGCACGCACTGGTCACCGCAAACCGCGATCCGCAGCGACCAGATCGGTTCGTCGGGGGCGTTCGGCGCGGTGCCGCTGTTCTGGGGTACGATCTTCATCGGCGCGATCATCGCCATGCTCGTCGCCGTGCCGCTCGGGCTGATGGCGGCAATCTACCTGACGCAATATGCCGATGCGCGGGTGCGCCGGGTGCTGAAGCCGATGCTCGAATTGCTCGCCGGGGTGCCGACGGTGGTCTACGGCTTTTTTGCAGCGCTCGTCGTGGCGCCGGCGGTGCGTGATTTCGGCGTCTGGCTCGGCATCAGCAATGCGTCGGGTGAAAGCGCGCTTGCCGCCGGTCTGGTGATGGGCATCATGATCATCCCGTTCGTTTCGTCGATGGCCGATGATGCGCTGATGGCGGTGCCCGCCGACATGCGCGACGGCAGCTATGCGATGGGGGCGACCCGCTCCGAAACGGTCACTCGCGTGCTGGTGCCGGCGGCGCTGCCGGGCATCACCGGCGGCGTGCTGCTCGCGGTCAGCCGCGCCATCGGCGAAACCATGATCGTCGTCATGGCGGCGGGACTGGCGGCAAACCTGACGATCAACCCGTTCGACAGTGTCACGACGGTCAGCGCCCAGATCGTCGCCTTGCTGACCGGCGACCAGGAATTCGACAGCGCGAAAACGCTTTCGGCCTTTGCGCTCGGGCTGGTGCTGTTCGGCATCACGCTGTTGCTCAATATCTATGCGCTGTCGGTGGTCCGCAAATATCGCGAGGCCTATGAATGACCGCGCGTAACGCGCCGCTGCGCGCGCCAACCGACTGGACCTCACCCGCCATGGCGGCGCGGGTGGCGGCGCGCTATCGCGGCGAACGGCTGTTCCGCCTTGCGGGGCTGGGGGCACTGTGCCTCGCCGGGCTGTTTCTCGCCTTCCTGCTGTTCACCATCGTCCGCACCGGCTGGAGCGGGTTCCAGCACAGCGAAGTGCGGGTGACAGTGGCGTTCGATGCGCCGGCACTGGGTATCGATCCGGTCGTGGCGCGCGGCCCCGCCGGGGTGGAGGCGATCCGCCGTGCCGATTTCAACGCGCTGATGCAGCGCAGCGCGGCGGCGCAACTGGGCCCGGCGGCCGATGTCGTGTCGGAAGGCGCCTGGCTCGCCCTGCGTGCCGCGGTGCTCGCCGATCGCGGCGTGCTGGGGCAGACGCGCACGCTCTGGGTGCCGGTACGCAGCAGCATCGACCTGATCGCCAAGGGCAAGTTCGATCTTGATGCGCCCGAAGTCTCGCGCGGTGTCAGCAACGAAGATATCGCCGATTATCGCTATCTGGCGGCACGCGGCCTTATCCGCACCGATTTCAACGAGATTTTCGTCTCGGCCGCCAATTCGACCGATCCCGAACTTGCCGGCATCTGGGGCGCCGCGCTCGGATCGCTGCTCACCCTGCTGGTGACGATCGCCGCCGCTTTCCCGGTCGGCGTGCTGGCGGCGGTCTGGCTGGAGGAATTCGCCGGCCGCAGCCGTTGGACCGATTTTGTCGAAGTATCGATTTCCAACCTCGCTGCCGTGCCGTCGATCATCTTCGGGTTGCTCGGCCTCGCGGTTTTCCTCAATGTCTTCAACATGCCGCGCTCGGCGCCGCTGGTCGGCGGGCTGACGCTGGCGTTGATGACCCTGCCGGTCATCGTCATCACCGCGCGCGCTGCCATTCGCTCCGTGCCGGGGTCGGTCCGCGATGCGGCGCTGGGCATCGGTGCCTCGCCGATCCAGGTGATTTTCCACCATGTCCTGCCGCTGGCGTTGCCGGGAATCATGACCGGAACGATCATCGGCATGGCGCGGGCACTGGGTGAAACCGCGCCGTTGCTGCTCATCGGCATGCGCGCCTTTGTTGCCGATGCCCCGCACGGGCTCACGTCGTCGGCGACCGTGCTGCCGGTGCAGATTTTCCTGTGGTCCGACGATGCGCAGCGCGGCTTCGTCGAAAAAACCTCGGCGGCGATCATCGTGCTGCTGGTCATCCTGCTGCTGATGAGCAGCGTCGCGCTCTATTTGCGCAACCGCTTCGAGAAACGCGCATGAACCAGCCGACCCCCAAGCTCACCGCACGCAATCTCAACGTCTTTTACGGCGCGAAGCAGGCGATCAAGAATGTTTCGATCGACATTTCGCGCGAACATGTCACGGCGTTGATCGGCCCGTCGGGATGCGGCAAATCCACGTTCCTGCGCTGTTTCAACCGCATGAACGACACGATCGACGGCGCCCGCGTCACCGGCGAGATCCGTCTCGATGGCCGCGATATCAACGGCGCCGACATGGATGTCGTGCAATTGCGCGCCCGGGTCGGGATGGTGTTTCAAAAGCCCAATCCCTTCCCGAAATCGATCTATGAAAATGTGGCGTACGGCCCGCGCATCCATGGCCTGGCGGCGGGGCGTCCCGACATGGACCGGCTGGTCGAAGAGGCGCTGCGCCGCGCCGGGCTGTGGGACGAAGTCCGCGACCGGCTGGGCGACAGCGGCACGACCTTGTCGGGTGGCCAGCAGCAACGGCTGTGCATCGCCCGCGCCATCGCCGTCGATCCCGAGGTCATCCTGATGGACGAACCCTGTTCGGCGCTCGATCCGGTCGCCACCGCCAAGATCGAGGAACTGATCGATGATCTGCGCGGTCGCTACGCCATCGTCATCGTCACCCACAACATGCAGCAGGCAGCGCGCGTCAGCCAGCGCACAGCGTTTTTCCATCTCGGCGCCATGGTCGAATATGGCGACACCTCGATGATCTTCACCAATCCGGTCCAGGCGCGGACCAAGGATTACATCACCGGCCGCTACGGCTGACAGGAACACGTGAAAATGGCCGACAACAACGCCCATACCGTCAAGTCCTTCGATGGCGACATCGCACAATTGCGTACGATCATCTCGCGCATGGGCGGGCTGTGCGAAGTGCAGATCGGTGCGGCGGTCGATGCGCTGGTGACCCGCAATGTCGATGCGGCGCGCCAGGTTGTTGAAGATGACAAGCGCATCGATGCGCTGGAGGCCGAGGCCGAGGCGCTGGCGGTGCGGATCATCGCGCTGCGTGCGCCGTTGGCCGGGGACCTGCGCGAGATCGTGGCGGCGATGAAGATCGCCGGCGTGCTCGAACGCATCGGTGATTATGCCAAGAACATCGCCAAGCGCGCTTCGGCGCTGGCCCAGGCGCCGCCGATCGAGCCGGTGATCATCGTTCCCGAAATGGCGCGGGCGGTGATCGCGATGATCAAGGATGTCCTCGATGCCTTTGTCGATCGCGATGCCGTGCTAGCGCGCGCGGTGACCGAGCGGGACCGCCGGGTCGATGATTTCTACAACAGCCTGTTCCGATCGCTGCTGACCTTCATGATGGAAAATCCGCAGTACATCACCCCGTCCACCCATCTGCTGTTCGTTGCCAAGAACCTCGAACGCATCGGCGATCATGCCACGTCGGTCGGCGAAATGGTCCATTTTGCCGTCACCGGCGATCATATCGTCGATCGCCCCAAGACCGACGACACCTCCACTTTCACCCGCCGCAGCTGAACCGCCGCCTGTTCAACGGAGACACGATGATGCGCCCCAAGATCCTGCTGGTCGAAGACGATGCCAGCCTTGTCGAACTGATCAGCTATAACCTTGAAAAGGAAGGCTTCGATGTCATCCGCACCGATGATGGCGAGGAAGCGCTGGTGCTCGCCCAGGAGGACAAGCCCGACCTGGTGATCCTCGACTGGATGATCGCCAATCTGTCGGGGATCGAAGTCTGCCGGCGCCTGCGCCGCGCGCCGGCCACCGCCAATCTGCCGATCGTCATGCTGACGGCGCGGGCGGAGGAAGCCGACCGGATCAGGGGCCTCGAAACCGGCGCCGATGATTATGTCACCAAGCCGTTTTCCCCGCGTGAACTCGTTGCCCGGGTGCGGGCCGTGCTGCGCCGCCTGCGCCCGGCGTTGTCGGGTGGCAATCTCGATTATGCCGGCATCAGCATGGACACATCGGCACACAAGGTGACGCGCGATGGCGCCACCGTGTCGCTCGGGCCGACGGAATTCCGCCTGCTGCGGCATTTCCTCGAACATCCGGGCCGGGTGTTCAGCCGCGAGCAACTGCTCGATGCGGTGTGGGGCCGCGATGTCTATGTCGAGCAGCGCACCGTCGACGTGCATATCCGGCGGCTGCGCAAGGCGGTGAACGCCACCGACAATGGCACGGAACTGCCCGATGTGATCCGCACCGTTCGCTCGGCGGGCTATGCCCTTGATGCAGCGCCTGTGCCGGTCTGACGCTGACGGTCTGGCGCATCACCTGATTCGTGCTCTTTGCGAAGCGGCCGACACCGGCTAGAGGCTGGCGCTCAACCAGTGGGGCTGCTTGCAATGACTTTGCGTTTTGATGATCGTGTTGCCATCGTTACCGGTGCCGGTGGTGGCCTTGGCCGCGCCTATGCGCTCGATCTCGCCAAGCGCGGTGCCAAGGTTGTCGTCAACGATCTCGGCGGTGCCCGCGATGGTTCGGGCAGCTCGCTGTCGGCGGCGCAGACGGTGGTCGATGAAATTACCGCGCTCGGAGGCGAAGCCATGGCCAACAGCGCCAGCGTCACCGATGCCGCTGCTGTCGAAAAGATGGTTGCCGTCGTCAAGGAACGCTGGGGCCGCATCGATATCCTGATCAACAACGCCGGCATCCTGCGCGACAAGACCTTTATCAAGATGAGCCATGACGATTTCCGCCAGGTGCTCGATGTGCACCTGATGGGCAGCGTCAACTGCACCAAGGCGGTGTGGGAAATCATGCGCGAACAGGCCTATGGCCGCATCCTGATGACGACATCGTCGACCGGGCTGTACGGCAATTTCGGCCAGGCCAATTATGGCGCCGCCAAGCTGGGCCTTGTCGGGCTGATGAAGACGCTGGTGCTCGAAGGCGCCAAGTACAACGTCAAGTGCAACACCATCGCGCCGCTGGCCGCAACCCGGATGACCGAAGACGTGATTCCGGCCGAAATGCTGGCGCTGATGGGCCCCGAAACCGTGGTGCCGGCAGCGGTCTATCTGGTCAGCGAAGACGCGCCGACCAATGCCATCATCAACGCCGGCGGTGGCGGCTTCGAGCGCGCCTATGTGACGCTGACGCAGGGCATCCACGTCAAGCCCGAGGACATGAGCGCCGAAACCGTGGCAGCGCGCTTTGCCGAAATCAGCGACCGCACCGGCGAAATCGTGCCCGATACCGGCGGCGCGCAGGGTGCCATGGCGCTCGGCGGGCGCGGTTGATCGAGGAACGCGATCTCGACGCGGCGGTCGCGGCCGGGATCCTCGATGCCGCAACCCGCGAGCGGCTGGTGGTGTTCACGCGCGATCTGCGCCGCGGCACCGCCGGGCCGGACGAGGAACAGTTCCGGCTGCTGACCGGCTTCAACGACATTTTCGTGAGCATCGCCATCGGGCTGGTGCTGTTTGCGCTGTCTGGCCTCGCGGGCAGCCTGGGGTCGGTCGCCGTTGCGGCGGCAAGCTGGGGGCTGGCCGAATATTTCACGCGGCAACGGCGCATGGCATTGCCCAGCATCGTGCTGTTGTTGGCTTTTGTTGGCGCTATGTTCGGTCTCGGCATCGGATTGGGCGGCGGCTTGGGTGTCGCAACGGGAATGACCGGGCTTGGCGCTTTCGCGCGCGGCAATCCAAATGCCGACATTGGCGGTTTTCTGCTTGGTGGCGTTCTGGCAGCGCTGGCGGCAGCCGTCCATTGGTGGCGGTTTGCGGTGCCGATCACCATCGCGGCCGGGGCCGCCGCAGCCTCGCTGCTGGTCACCCTGCTGGCGGGTAGCATGGTGACGTCGGCATCGGGCAGCAGCGCCGGTTTCGAACTTGTGGTGGCGCTGTGCGGCGTAGCGGTCTTCGCGCTGGCGATGTGGTACGACAGCCGTGATCTTGCCCGGGTGACGCGGCGGACCGATGTGGCCTTCTGGCTGCACCTGCTGGCGGCGCCGATGATCATCCACCCGGTTTTTGCCGCAACCGGCCTTGCCGATGGCAAGACCGGGCCGGCGGGCGCGGTCATCGTCGTGGTGCTGTACTTGCTGCTGACGATCCTGGCGCTGGCGATAGACCGGCGTGCCTTGCTGGTCTCGGCGCTCGGCTATGTCATCTATGCGATCAACATGCTGATCGGGCGCGGCGGCGACATGACGGCGGGTTTTGCGGTCACCGCGCTGGTGATCGGGCTGTTTCTCGTATTGCTGTCGGCGGCGTGGCGGTCGGTGCGCGGCGCCGTGCTTGGCGTGTTGCCACCGGCGCTGCGGGCGCGTCTGCCGATTGCGGCGACGTGATGCTCAGCCCTCGACCAGTTTGACCAGCCGGCGTTCAACGGGCGCCAGCACATTGGCGAGATCGTGCCCGCGTTTCAGCACCACGCCGCCTTCGCCATACAGCACCCATTCGCCTTGCTTCAGCCGCAACGCCGGGTCCTTGACGATGCGGATTTCGGGGTTTTCAGCCGCGCGGCGAAACGCCGAAAAGCTGGCGGTCTTGGCCCCCATGTCGATGGCATAGTCGCGCCAATGTCCGGCCGCGACCATGCGGCCATACAGCGACAGGATACGATCGAGCTCGAGCCGGTTGAAAGCGACCTGCGAAGGCCGCATCGGCAACGGGGTAACGCTGTTCACACTCTGCATCAGGCCTGGGCGCGGCGGCGCTGTTCTTCCTCGGTCAGCGCATCGAGCCGGGCGCGCAGCGTTTCCACCTCGCAGCGCAGCAGTTCGAGCTTCTGGGTTTCGGGGTCGAACTTCTGGCTACACGGCGTGCCATAGGGCAGGAACGGCTTGGCATAATCCCCGGCGTCGACCGGCACTGGCCTGGCCGGGATGCCGACCATGGTCGCACCTTCGAGCACATCGCGGGTGACGACGGCGTTGGCGCCGACGCGGGCGCGCTTGCCGACGGTGATCGGGCCGAGCACCTGCGCGCCCGAACCGATGATGACGCCGTCTTCCAGCGTCGGGTGGCGCTTGCCGGCGACGCCATTGGCCGGATCGGTCCCGCCCAGCGTCACGCACTGGTAGATCGTCACATTGTCGCCGATGACCGCGGTTTCGCCGATGACGACAAAGCCGTGATCGATGAAGAAGTTGCGGCCGATGCTGGCGCCAGGGTGGATGTCGATCGCGGTCAGGAAACGCGACAGATGGTTGACGATGCGTGCCACCAGGAACAGCCGGGCGCGGAACAGCGCATGGGCAATCCGGTGCAGGCCGAGCGCCAGCACGCCGGGATAGGTCAGCACCTCCCAGCGCGACCGCGGGGCGGGATCGCGTGACTTGATCGAATCGAGATAGGCGATGAGCGCCATGATGGTCTCCGTCCGGCCGAACGTCGGCCTGTCGTCATTTCCGCGCACTTTACCGGGCTTTGCGATGAAGCGCCATACAAGGTGCAACGCCGTCGCAGGCTGCTGCGTTCCAAGCCCCCTGTTTGCAACGATGAAAGCCGCCTGCGATGACCGGGACGATCGATCGGCCAGCTGCCGATACCGCCGTGAATGAGCCAATCGGACGCCGGCGCGTTACCTATGAAATCGCCGATCCGCGGCGCTGGCCGCTGCCCAAGGAAACCGAGATGACCGAAAAAGCCCCGCCGCCCGCCACCCAGGGCAAGGCTGTGCGCGAAGCGCTTGCAGGCGATCGCAGCCACGACATCGACCGCTGGCAAGATGGTTTTTCCCGCGCCGACGCCGCCAGGCTGGCGCATGAAGAACCCGAAGCCGATCAGCCGGCCAAGCCGCGCGCCGGGCTGGCACGCGATGGCGGGCCGGCACCCGAAACGGTACCGGCCCAGCCCGATTGATTACATCGCCTGCAGGGTGCGGGCGACGGCGTGAACGACCGCGGCAATGCGGACGCTGGCCTGGATCTTGTCGGTGCCGACACCATGCTGGGCGAGCACCTTGTCGTGCGAATCGATGCACATGCCGCAGCCATTGATCGCCGAAACGGCAAGGCTGAAGAGTTCGAAATCGGCCTTGTCGATACCCGGCGAACCGATGACGTTCATGCGCAGCTTGGCCGGCATCGTCTTGTAGTCGGGGCGCGACGCCATGTAGGTGAAGCGATAATAGATGTTGTTCATTGCCATCACCGAGGCAGCGGCCTTGGCGGCGTTCATCGCTTCGGGGCTCAACTTGTCGGCGGCCTCGAGCTCGATCGCTTCGATGACCGGCTTGTACGAACAGGCATGGGCAACAGCGACGAGCGTGCCCCACTTCTGCTGGTCGGTCAGCAATTGTTCGGCAAGCAGGCTGGAGACGTTGAGCCGCTGGTCCTTGGCGTAATCGGGCAAGGTCTTGGCGAGTTCGGAAAAAAGCATGGGGGGTCTCCTGACCCTCTCCCCTGGCGGGAGAGGGGTTGGATCAGGCCGCCGGCTTCAGCGTGTCCTGGCCTTCCGACCAGTTGCATGGGCACAGCTCGTCGGTCTGCAGCGCGTCGAGGATGCGCAGCGT
>JBBRVH010000097.1:0-12405 GCA_038246995.1 Sphingomonadales bacterium | reverse complement strand
GCAGCAAGCGCCTGCGCTGGCGACGCGAGACTTTACGGCGCCAACCGGCCTTGGCTAGAGTCAGATGACCCGCAACCGGAGCCGAAACGGCCTTTCGATCGTTACATGCCGATGCCCGATCAGATTGCCGTTTGCCCAGCACCCCAGCCCGCACGGGCGGTGCCGACCAGTGCGGTGCTCGTGGTCAATGCCCGATCGCGCAAGGGCAAGGCGGCCTTCGACGAGGCGGTGCAAAAGCTCACGGCCGCCGGCGTGCACTTGTCGGCAACCCATGCCGTGCGCGATCCCGCCAGGATGCGCAGCACCGTCCAGGCCGCGGTACGCTCCGGCACGCCGATGGTGATCGTGGGCGGCGGCGATGGTTCGCTTTCGGGGGTGGTCGACGATCTGGTGGGGCACGACTGCGTCTTTGCCGTCCTGCCGCTGGGGACCGCCAACAGCTTTGCGCGTTCGCTCAAGCTGCCGCTCGATCTTGATGGCGCGATCGCCGCGATCGCGACCGGGCGCCGCCGCCGCATCGATCTCGGCATGATCGGCGACGATTATTTCGTCAATGCAGCGTCGCTCGGCCTCGCACCGCTGGTGGCCGAAACGGTGCCCCATGATCTGAAACGCTATCTGGGCCGGGTCGGCTATCTTGTCTGGGCACTGCGCTGCTTTTTGCGATTTCAACCGTTCCGGCTGATCCTCGACGATGGCGAGCGGGTTCATCGCCTGTGGGCGAGCGAGGTGCGCATCTTCAATGGTTGCTTTCACGGCGGTGTCGAACTGGCCGATACGACCGATGTCGACAGCGGCGACATCGTCATCCAGGCGGTGACGGGTCGCAGCCGCTGGCGCCTGTCGTGGGACTGGTATGCCAAATTCTTCAAGCTGCGCTCGCGCAATGAAACCACGGTGGAATTCCGGGGCAAGCGCCTGCGGCTGGACACAAGGCCGCATCTGAAGGTGTCGATCGATGGCGAGCTTCTGGCGCGCACGCCGGTCGATATCCGCATCGCCGCACGCGCGATCGACGTCATGGTTCCCTGCGAGCCGGTGGCGGGCATGGCGGCGCCGTGACCCGCATTGCCCATCTGTCCGATCTGCACTTCGGCGCCAATGATCCCCGGATCGTTGCGGCGTCGGAAGCATGGCTTGAAATGCGCCGCCCTGATCTGGTGATCATCAGTGGCGATCTCACCCAGCGCGCGACCGTCGCGCAGTTTCGCGAAGCGGCGGCCTATATCAATCGCCTGCGGTCGGTCGGCCACCGGCTGCTGGTGATCCCCGGCAATCACGATGTGCCGCTGTTCGATGTCATCCGGCGATTTGCTGCCCCGCTGGAGCGCTACAAGCGCTTCATATCCAACGATCTTTGCCCGTGGTTCGAAGATGCCGAGGTCGCTGTGTTCGGCATCAACACGGCGCGTTCGCTGACCATCAAGGATGGCCGGATCAATCACGACCAGATCGCCCTGATGCACGACCGTTTCGGAGCGGTGGCCGAAGAAAAGACCCGCATTCTCGTCACCCATCACCCCCTGTTCGCCATGCCGATCGGCACGGGGGGCGAATTGTCGGAAGCGGTCGGGCGGCACGAAGATGCCGTGACCGCGACCTGCCGGGCCGGGGTGCATATCGCCCTTGCCGGCCATTTTCACCGCACCTACGCCCGGTCGGCGAGCGACATGGCGGAAAAAATCGGCCGGGCGCTGGTCATCCAGGCCGGCACCACCACCTCGACGCGGCTGCGCAACGCCGAGCCCCAGAGCTTCAACTGGCTTCACATCAAGCGCCGCGATCACCTCGCCCTCCAGGTCATCGCCTGGAACGGCACCGGTTTCGGTGATGGCGCCGAAAGTGTTTTTGCCTTTGATGGCGCCGCGTGGCGAGCCAAGGCCGTCCCGGCCTGAACCGGCGAGCGTGACAAAGGCGGCATTGCGCCTTGCGTGTGTCGTTCCCGAACCGCGCAGGCCGTGGTTGCGAAGTGCAGCGTTCGAACCAGGCTTCGGATTGCCCGACAGGGCTGCTGCAATGCCGCGCGGTTCCGTGCTGCCCGGTCGACACCGTGGTTGGAGCGATGAAGGTCGGTTCGTGTCGCAACGCCGCGAACGAACGCTCGTTCGTGACAAAGCGCTTGCTGCGCCCGTGGTTCCGGGCGCGCATGGCAACCGGCAAGGAGGCGCCATGCACGATGGTTCGCAAATGATGATGGCCGGCATGAACCGGCGTACGGCCTTCGGGCTGCTCGCCGCCAGTGGTGCCGCGCTGGGTCCGGCGGGTGCCGCAACGGCCAGCGCTGCCGGCGGCGCAGCGCATGGCCCCTCGGCCTGGACGTCGCAGTTCCTGTCGTTCGATCCCGTCGAACATTTCCGCCAGTCGTGGCGCATCCAGCGCAGCCTCGTCGATGATGCGACGATCCTGCACTGGTATCATTTCATCATGGTCGCGGTGCCGGTCGGCCGGGCGCCGCAAGCGGTGGTGCGCTGGGAAGGCATCGAATTGTCGCGCCACCGCCGTATCGGCGAAAACCGCTACCGGGTGCACGGTCACAACCTGTCGTTCGCGCGTGATCTCGCCACCGGCGGCTTTGTCGATGCGGTGCGCAACCCGATCACCGGCCGCATGGTCCGGCCCGGGACAATGGCGCTGACCGGGGATCCCGGCTATTTCGCCAGCCCCGAAGGCATGGTGCCGCTCGATGCGCCCAAGGCGGCGCCGCGACCGAAATATGGCATGATCCGCCGCGAAAGCGACGTCATCAAGATCGACGCGATCCGCGTGCCCCCCGCCAACTGGCCGGGCACCTTCCTCGAAATGGGCACCGAGGCGACACCGGCGGCGCTGTTCGATGATCCGGGCCTTGACTGGCTGCCCGCCGAAGTGTCGGGCGCCTATGTGTTTCCCTATCCCGGCTGGATGGAGATGGCCGACACGCCCGGGCACATGTTTGCCGCCTGGTCGGGGTACAAGCTGCGCGCCATCGACCTGCTTCCGGCCGAATTCCTGGCGCGGGCGCGGGCCGAACATCCGCAATTGCTGGCGGTCGATCCGGCGCTGTTCGCGCGGACGGTGCCGGCATGAGCGGCGCCGGCAACATCGGCCGCCGCGGGATGATGGGTGCCGGCGCGGCGGCAGCGCTGGCGGCGCTGGGCGGTGGCGGCGCCGCTGCGTCGATCATGGTGCCGCGCGGCAGGTCGGCCGGCACCATGGCGCTGTCGCGGGTGACATCGGAATTCCTGTTCTTCGAAGATCCCGACGAGGCGTTTCGCCAGCACCTGCGCATCGAGCGCGACCTGGTCGACAGCCAGGGCACGACGATGACCTGGTACAACTGGATCGCCATTGCCATTATCGAGGGGCGATCGCCGTTCCCGATCATGCGCTATGAAGGCATGGAATACAGCTATTTCCGGCGCCTGCAGGGGCTCGAATACCGCATCCACGCCCATAACCTGTCCTATGTCCGCCACCTCGACAGCGGCGCCTTTGCCGATACGGTGATCAGCCCGGCGACCGGCAAGCCCGTGCCCACCCGGCCTACCGTGCTGCTCAACGATCCGGGCACGCTGGCGTCGCCCAAGGGGTTTCGCAATTTGCGCAGCGACGGCAAGACCTGGGAGCAGCCCTATGGGATGTTCCGCACCGAAGACAATCTGATCAAGTTCGACAGCATTCGCACCGCGCCCCCCGACTGGCCGGTGACTCATATCGAAAATTCGTGCCAATGGGCGCCGCTCGCCGATTTCGAAAATCCCGCGATCACCTCGCTGCCGACGCATTTTGCCGGAAGCTATGTGTTTCCGTTCCCGTCCTGGCTGGGGATGGCGGGTGTGAAAGGGCATATGCTGGGCTTTTTCGATGGCCGCAAGATCAATGGCCCGCATGACCTGCCGCGCGAATTCCGGGCGCGGACCGAACGCGACTATCCCGAATTGCTCAGCCCCCGCTGGGGCGAGTTCGACACGCCGCTCGCCTTTACGTGAGGCCGCGCCCCGGCGGCTGGTGCCGCCGGACTGTTGCAGCGCCGTCCGGCGGTCGGCGTCGATTGTGCCTGGACCCGGTTTAACCGGCAGGCGAAGCCTTGGCGCCAGAAGGCGTTGCCAGCGCCCCCCGGATGCGCGACACTTTGTCCAAGGGTCGTCTATGCCGGATAATTCGCAGGCGGGCGGATTGCGGGGCGGGCGAGATCGGGGTTCGTCGGTAGCAGCATGGCTAGCGTGGCAAAATTACCGGTCGGTGCGGGGCGCCGTGCGACGCGCGACCTGACGACGGTCCTGCTCTACTTCCTGGTGTTTCCGCTCGGTGTTTCGCTCGGCGAGACCTTGCTGCAATTTCCGATCGCAACGCGCGACAGCCTTGTTCTTTCCTTTGCCTTTGCGGCCGCCTTTACCGTTCCGGGCACCTTTTTTGCCTGGGCTGCGACAATGGGGCTGGCGCGGCTGCCCGGCGCGCGCAGCCTGCCGGTCGTCGTGCTGCTCATCGCCGGTTACGCGCTCAGCATCACGATCTTCAGCCCCTATAATCGCTATGTCCACGAAGTGGCGTCGCAGGTGCTGCCACATATGCGCGAGGTGGCGACGGTCCGGCACCAGAGCTCGGGGTGGTGGCAGGTGGCGGTGATCATGCTCACCAACCTGCCGATGGTGCTGATCTGGACGGTAATCAACCTGATCTCCATGGCGCGTCTGGGCTTTCCCGATTTCGGCCGGATGATCGCGGCCCCGGTGCCCGTGCCGGCCAGCGAACGACCCGCAGCACGCCATCGGCCCGAGGCCGGCGTGCCGGATTTCTGCCGCGATGTCGGGATCGGCCGCCTGTCCGAGCTTTACCATGTCAGCGCCGAGGAACATTATCTGCGGGTCGGCTCGGCGATCGGCGTGCGGGTCATCCGCCACCCGTTCAAGGCAGCGATCGAACAACTGCCCGCCGCCTGCGGGTTACAGGTGCATCGATCGCACTGGGTTGCCTTTGGCCGTGTCGCGCGGATCGAGGGGCAGAAGGAAGTGCACCTCCTGCTCGTCGATGGCACGCAGATTCCGGTGAGCAAAAGCTATCTGCAGGCGGTGCGCCTCATGGAAGCGACCCTGCGCGCGGCCTGAACCGAAAGCGGCAAATCACCAGCGATCGTTCGTGACAGGCCCGGCCCGACGAAGTGACATTCATGACATTGCGCTGGTGCCCGTGCGGTGCCGGCATATCCTTGGCTGGAATTGCAGAACGGGAGGGATAAGGGGTCGCGATGACAGGCTGTGCCGGCGTTCTGACCTGGCTCAAAGCAGCGTGTGCCGGCCTCGCGCTGGCGCTCGTGTTGCCGATGGCGGCGCTGGCGGTGGAAATGCCCAAGGGCATTGCCGATCCCGAAAAGGCGCTCGCCGATCCGGCCTATAGCGACCCGGTGCTGTTCTGGCGGGTGATGTCGGCCCCCAGCAACATCTACGAGCCCGAAGCCTATTTCTACTGGCCCGAACAAAAGGTCGAAGGCCGGCCCAGCGCGTTCTTCAAGACCGTTGCGGACGGCAAGACCGCGCTGCCGGCGGCAACGCTTGCCGACATGGCGGCCTGGGCCGAAGCCCGGCAGAGCAACGCGCTGATCGTCATCCACAAGGGCGTCGTCCAGCTTGAAAAATACTGGCACGGCACGACGCCCGAAACCATGCTCAATGGTCGTGCGATCACCCGCAGCGTGGCACCGTTGCTGCTCGGCTTTGCCGTGGCGGACGGCAAGATCGGGCTCGACGATCCGATCGGCAACTATCTGCCCGAATGGGCCGGCGACAAGCGCGGCGCGATCACCGTGCGGCAACTGGCGCAGCATGTCTCCGGGCTCGAGATCGCGCCGACGCTGCCGGTCACCCAGATCCTCGGCAACAAGGACCTGTGCCTGGTGTATTGCGGCGATGTCGTGCGTGCCGCGCTGCAATATGATTATGCCCAACCGCCCGGTCGCCGCTTCGAAGTGGCGCAGGAAAACATGCAACTGCTGTCGATCGTCATCGAACGCGCCACCGGCACGTCGTTCCAGGCGCTGTTGTCGGAACGCGTCTGGAAACCGATCGGCGCGGCGGACGCGGCGCTCCAGCTCGATCGCCCCGGCGGCGTCGCGCGCACCATGTGCTGCATGCGCGCCACGGCGCGCGATTATGCCCGCCTGGGCGTGCTCGTGGCGCAGGACGGCCGCTGGAATGGCCGGCAGGTGCTGCCCGCCGGCTGGGCGGCGACCATGGCAACTCCTTCGGCGACCAATGCCAATTTCGGGCTGGGGCTGTGGCTGGGGTCGCCGTTCGTCAAGATGCGGACCTATTTCGAAGGCCAGCCGGGGGTCATTCCGCAGTCCGAACCCTATCTCGCCGATGATGTGCGGATGATGGAAGGCGGCGGCTTTCGCATCATCCACATGGTGCCTTCGGACCAGCTGGTGATCGTGCGCCATGGCCCGAGCGATCCGAAATGGGACGGGGCCTATCTGGTCAACACCGCGCTGCGCGGGCTGCGCAAGCGACCGGCGCAATGAAGCGCTTGTTCCGTCTGCTGGGCGCGTTTGCAGCTTTGCTGGCGGCAGCGCCGATGGCCGCCAAATCCTTCTATGTCGCCGGTGCGCACGGTGTCCCGCTGGCGGTGACCGAAACCGGTGGCGATGGCCCCGAAATCCTGTTTCTCCACGGTCTTGGCCAGGGCAAGGAAAGCTTCATCCCGCAGTTGGAGGCCGAGGCCCTGCGCGGTCATCACATGGTCGCCTTCGATCTGCGTGGCCATGGCATGTCGGGCAAGCCGTGGCAGGCGGCGGACTATACCGATCCGCTGGTCTGGGCCGAAGATGTCCGCGCCGTGATGCGGGCCACCGGGCTGAAAAAGCCGGTACTGGTCGCCTGGTCGTACGGCACATTGGTCGCTGCGGACTATATCCGGGCCTTCGGCGCCGATACGCTGTCGGGGCTCGTGCTGGTGTCGTCGGTCGGTGGCCTGGTGGCGCCGCCGCCGCCTGGCCCGGCCACCGCGCTGCCGCCCGAATTGCTGCGCGCCCGCGCCCTGATGCCGGTGCCCGATCTTGGCGCCCAGGCCGAAGCCGGCGGGCTGATCGTGCCGATGCTGGCGCGATCGGGCGCCGCGCCAGGCTGGAGCGACCGCGCCGCCAGACTGGCGCTGCTGGTGCCGCCCTATGCCCAGCCGTTCCTGCGCCAGCATCCCGGCGCCAATACCGACCTGTTGGCGCGCATCGCGATCCCGCTGCTGTTCGTGCACGGCGATTTCGAAGCAAGTTTTTCGGCAGCGACCATCGCCACGCTGCTGGCGGCGCCGTGCCGCAGCGCCAGTGCCTATGCCAGCGGCCATTCGCCGTTCGCTGAAGCCCCGGCGCGCTTCAACGTCGAACTGGCAGCCTTTGTGGCGGCGGCACAGCCTTCGACCGGCCGGAACGCCACGAAATTCGCCGCGCAACGCGGCGATGTTGATCGAAACGCGCCTTGCAGCGCCGAAAAAGGGGGATTGAAATGACTTTCAGAAAAGCACTGCTCGGCGCCAGCCTGCTGACGTCGGTCACGATGACCGGCGGCACCACCGCCGTGGTGGCGGCCGAGGCCGATGATAGCGTCAGCGAGATCGTGGTGACGGCGCGCAAGCGCGAGGAACGGCTGCAGGATGTGCCGCTGGCGATCACCGCCTTCACCGCCGAACAGATGCAGGCCCGCCAGGTCCGTACCGTCAGCGACATTGCCGCGCTGACCCCGGGGCTGAACTTCGAAGGCTATCTTGGCGGCAGCGGCACCCCGGTCATTCGCGGCGCTTCGCAGCAGCGGATCACCGACCTCGACCAGAATGTCTCGACCTTTTTCGACGGGATTTTCCTGCCGCGCCAATATGCGGTCAATCCCGGCGTCATCGGGCTCGAACGCGTCGAAGTCGTCAAGGGACCGCAAAGCGCGCTTTACGGCCGGAACGCCTTTTCGGGAGCGATCAACTATGTCGCGCGCAAGCCGGGCAATGAATGGCGCGGTTCGGTCGAGGGCACCATCGGCATCTACAACCGCTTCGACGGCATCGCCGAAGCCGGCGGGCCGATCATCAAGGACAAGTTGTTCGTGCAATTCGGCGCGGGCTACAGCAGCTTCGATGGCGACCAGATCAACGGCCATCCCAATGCCGGGGTCGATATTTCGCCGGGTTCCCCGGGGCGGCTGGGCGGCTGGAGCAACAAATCCTATCAAGGCCGGGTCATCTTCACCCCCACCGACACGCTTACCTTCGATTTCGGTGCCTATCACTTCGACATTTTTGCCGAAACGCCGGCGGTCATCCAGCGCAAGCGGTCGGACGGGGCCGCGATCGGCGCGACCAACTGCGGGGCGATCAAGGGCGGCAATCGCACGCTTTTCTGTGGCGAACTGCCGTTCCGTTTCCAGCCGCTGCCAGGCGGCGCACAGCCATCGGTCGCCAATGTCGATCCGCGCAATATCGGGCTCGATTCCGAGACAACGATCCTTGTCGGCCGCGCCAACTGGGCGCCGAGCGACGCGATCAACCTGACCTATGAATTTGGCAGGGTCGAATCCGATGCCATCTCGGGGGGCAGCAGCGACACCGATCCGGTGCGCGGCTCGGTCAATTTCCTCAACCCGGCGGCGCCGCTGGCCAACCAGTTCCAGATCTCGCCGGTCGGCAATGTCACGTACACGTCGCACGAAGTCAGGGCCGAATATTCGCCGATGACCGGCCTCGACCTGTTGATCGGCGGCATCACTTCGAAGCTTGATGATTTCGACCGGTTTCCGCTGGCCGGCGGAATTACGCTTCGCGGCACGCAACCCTATGACATCAACAGCCCCGATTTCATCACGCTGACCCGGGCGCGCACGTTGGTCGACACAAAGGCCATTTTCGGCCGCATCAACTGGCAGGTCAACGACCAGCTGCGCGTCGCCGCCGAAGCGCGCTACCAGTCCGAAGACAAGGCGGTGACCAGCGGACCGACGACCTTCAACCCGGCGATCACGTCGTTCAAGGCCAAATACAAGCAGTTCACACCGCGCTTCACGATCGATTATCGGGTCACGGACGCCAACCTGCTCTATGTCACCGTGGCCAACGGCAAGAAGGCCGGGGGTATCAACGGCGGCGCCATCCTCGCTGCCGAGCGTTTCTTCAATCCCGATTCCAACTGGACCTACGAGATCGGCTCGAAGAACACGTTCCTCGACGGGGCGCTGACGCTCAACGCGGCGCTGTTCTACATCGACTGGTCCAACCGCCAGGTGTCGATCACGGCCGGCGGCACCGCAGTCGGTATCGTCGGGCCGGGGATCATCGGCAATGCCGGGCCATCGAGCGTCAAGGGCTTCGAAATCGATACCAACTGGACGGTGGTCGAAGGCCTGAACCTGCGTGCCGCCTTCTCGTTCAACGATGCCACGTACAATGACGGCGTCATCGATACCCGCCAGCGCGATTTCGGCAATTGCGACAACATCGCCTGCGCCACCAACGGCGATATCGGCGGCAACCAGCTCGAACGCCAATCGAAGGTCCAGGCCGTTGTCGGGGCGGATTTCACGACGCCGGTCACCGAGCGGTTGCGGGTCTTCGGCGGCTTCGACGCCAGCTACAAATCGAAGCAGTTCGCCGATTCGGTCAACCTCGCCTTCCTGCCCGAACGCGTGCTGGTCGATGCCCGCATCGGTATCGGCGCCGGTGGCTGGTCGCTGACGCTGTGGGGCAAGAACCTCTTCAACAAGCAATATGCGGCCTCCTCGTTCGCAACGTTCGCTGCGACCGATACGGTTTACGTGCCGATAAAGGGCGCCAACCGCACCGCCGGCCTGACCGGCCGCTTCAACTTCTAGCTTGCCCCCGCGACTGGATCGGCTTTCGCACACCCTGGACCCCAGCGGCGGGCGAAGGCCGGTCACTTTTGCGGGATGGCGCGATCCCATGGAGAACAGGATGATCTCTCGTCGCCACCTGGTCGCCATGGCGCCCGCCATGGCGTTGCCGGCGCGGCTCGGCGCCGCCCCGCCGGATGATCCGGGTGACCGGTTGACGACCATCATCCGCATGCGCGGCAGCACCGATGACCGGCTGTGCGCCGGCTGGCTCGAGGCCGAACGATCGACGGTGATCGACGGTGAAATCGTGCCCTTCTGTCGTATCCTGGCGGCGACCGTCTCGCGGTTTCGCAAGGCCGGTGCCGGCTATGAAGCGACGACGCTCGAAGTCGCCTATTATCTCGATCCCGCGTCGGGCGAGGTACTCGATACCCATCGCTTTCCGGGCGCCGCCGCCGCCGTCCGGGTGCCGCCCTATCGGGCCGGGCCGGCCAAGGTCCGCTATGCCGTCGAAGTCGACGAGTGGGAGGAAAATATCCCGACCGCGGTCGGCGCCGCCTCTACCGATTTCGCGCCGCGATCGTCGGTGCACCTGCAGCGCAACATCGGGGTGCCGACCAGCAGCGACGGCTCGGTTTACCTGCGCACCAACGAATATGGCCGGGTTTATCCGGACCGCGCCGCGCCGCCGACGATCTTTTATCGCGAATGGATGATCTGGCGGGCGGCGGCGAGCGACCTGGCCAGCAGCGCGGCCAGCATTCCCGCCGATTTCATGTATTCGGCGCTTTCGAGCTGGCGGCCGTGGATGAAAATGGGCGCGATCAAGGGCCATACCGCCGAAAACGGCCGCGGCGCCAAGGTGGTGAGCCCGGCGGCGTTTCCCGCCCGGTTGCAGGACCTGATCAGGGCACGCGATTCCGATATGATGCAAAACCCGGCGGGGGTGCTGGGGTAATAGCCGGTATCGTGAACTCATCAGCGCAAGGCAGGGCCTCCGGCGGCTGGGGTCTGAGACCCCAATTGATTTTACATCAATGAAACATGCAGTTGCGACGGGACCGAGCCAGCAGATGTGGTCTGGGGCCGACGGCCCCAGCCGCCGGAGGCTTTCTGCCATCGGACATGTTCAGCATAGGCGCTGCAATCAGCCCCAGGTCAGGAACTTGCTGATGTCGATGCGCGCTTCGGGCTTGCGGCCGGTGCTGGCGAGGAGATGGCTGGTGATTTGCTGGGCCGGGTCGATCGGCAGCACGACTTCGTAGATCCGGTCATATTCGCTGTGGGCGATGCGCCAGCCAGCGGGTGTGCGGACATAGCGATCGCGATAGATCGCCGTGCCGATCGTGTCGGTGGCGCGTTCGGGGTTGATGAAGCGATCCTCGAGGTACCAGCTGCCCTCGGCGGTATCGGGCCCGGTGAAGCGGATTTCGGGCATATGGCCGTGATGCTGGGCGATGATGTCGGAATTGAAGGCGCTGCCGATGAAATCGACCATGTTCTGCTTGCCTTGCAGTTGCGCGCGATAGCCGCCGCCGCGCAGGTCGATGGTCACGTCATCGGTGAACAGGGTGATGAGCTCGGCCTCGTTCGCCGTGTCGATGCAGCGGAAATAGGCGTGCTTGAGCAGCTTGATGTCTTCGAGATCGGACAATTGTTGCAGGGTGAAGGGCATGATCAGTCTCCGTGCAGCAGGGCGCGCAGTTGGTCGGGAAGCACCGGTGCCGCCAGTTTCGACAGGAATTCTATGCGCCCGGCGATGATGGCGCGGGCGTCGTCGGGGTGGGTCATGATGAAGAAATCGCGCGCCGCGAGCCCTTCGAAGATGATGCGGGCGGCGGAGTCCGGCGCCATGCTCGCGGCGAGCATCGCCTGCATGATGGCACGGTGGCGTTCGGCGGCGGCATCACCCTGATTGGCGCTGTCGAAGATCGCCGTGGCGACGGCGCCGGGGATCACCGAGGCGACATGGATCGGCTTGCCGGTCAGCCCGATCTCGAGCGCCAGCGTCTCGGTGAAGGCCTGGAGCGCGTGTTTCGAGGTGATATAGGCGGCTTGCATCGGCATCTGCCCGAAGGCGCCGACCGAGGCGACATTGGCGATGAACGCCGGCTCGCCCGCCGCCAGCATGGCCGGCACAAAGGCGTGGACGCCGTGGATGGCGCCCATGACGTTGATGTCCAGCGTCGCCTGCCAGCGCGCCGGCGCGATGTCCCAACTGTTGCCCAGCGTTTCGATGCCGGCGCAATTGACCAGCAGGCGGACGCCCCCCCAGCGGGCGTGCACGGCGGCGGCGAGCGCCAGCATGGCAGCGGCGCTGCGCACATCGGTGGGGATGGCAAGCGCATCCGGCCCCAGTTCGGCGGCCAGCGCGCCGATCGCGGCGGCATCGATATCGGCGAGCGCGACCTTCATGCCCAGCCCGGCGGCATGGCGGGCCAGCGCCGCGCCGATGCCCGAGCCGGCGCCGGTGATGACCGCGACACCGCCGGTGAAGGTTTCGGCGGGAGTCAGAAGAGCCTCCGGCGGCTGGGGCCATTGGCCCCAGACCCCGTTTGAGGACCGTCACCCCCGCGCCGGCGGGGGCCCATCGCCTGACTGCGGG
>JBBRVH010000096.1:0-12701 GCA_038246995.1 Sphingomonadales bacterium | reverse complement strand
TCTTCGGCAGGAAGACGGTGCTGCGGTAATCGGGGATGGTCATGGTGGGTAGCGTCTAGAGGACGCGCGCGCCCTTTTCTACCCCTCTCCCCTTGCGGGAGAGGGCGACTCGGCGCAGCCGAGCGGGGTGAGGGGGTTTCTTGCGTCGCCAGTGTTACCCCTCACCCCGGGCCGGCTTCGCCGTCTCTCGCCCTCTCCCGCAAGGGGAGAGGAGTTATAGCACCGCCCTTGCCGCTTCCGCATCCGCCGCGATCTGGGTTTTCAGCGCTTCCAGCCCCGACAATTTCATCTCAGGGCGCAGATAGGCGATCAGTTCCACCTCGAGCGTCTTGCCGTACAGATCCCCCTCCCAATCGAGCAGCCAGGTCTCGAGCAGCTCGACCGGCGGTTCGATCATCGGGCGGATGCCGAGGTTGGCGACACCCTTGATGCGCTTGCCACCCGGCACGCGCACCATCACCGCATAAACGCCATAGGCCGGGCGGACATAATCACCGAGCCGCATGTTGGCGGTGGGGAAACCCAATGTACGACCCAGTTTGGCGCCATGTTCGACCGCGCCGCGAATGGTGAACGGGCGGGTGAGCAACTGCGCCGCGCCGGCCGGATCGGCAGCGCGGAGCAGGCTGCGGATGCGGGTGGAGGAGACGGTGCCGGCGCCATCGGCCACCGGCGCCACGACTTCGGCGCTGAAGCCATGGCCGGCGCCGAGGGTCGCGAGTTGCGCGGTGTCGCCGCTGCGGTTGCTGCCGAAGGTGAAATCACCCCCCGTCACCACCCCGGTGACGCCGAGGCGCCGCACCAGCCATTGCGAGACGAAATCTTCGGCCGAGAGCGCGGCGAGTTCGCGGCCGAAGGGGATCATCACCGCCGCATCGATGCCGAATTTGGTGAGCAGGTCGAAGCGCTGCCCCATGCTGGTCAGCGCAAAGGGCGGCAGTTCGGGCTTGAACAGCCGCGCCGGGTGCGGATCGAAACTGGCGACCAGCGCCGGCACGCCGCGTTCGCGGGCAATCGCCAGCGCGCGGCCCACCACGGCCTGGTGGCCGGCGTGAAAGCCGTCGAAATTGCCAAGGGCCACGACACCGCCGCGAAACCGTTCGGGCAAGATTGCCCCGCCTGTGATGCGTTCCATGCCCCGCGCTTATGCTGCCGGCTGCGCGGTAGCAAGGGGTGCGAGCCCGGCGGTCAATAGCCGCAGGGTGTTGCCGCCCATCACCTTGGCGATATCGGCCTCGGCCATGCCGGCATCGATCAGAGCCTGGGTGACCGCGTCGATGTGCGCGGTATCGAAGCCGGTGGTTGTCGAACCGTCGAAATCCGAACCGAGCCCGACATGGTCGATGCCGGCGATTTTGGCGGCATACAGGATCGCTTTTGCCGTTGCCTGCGGTGTCGCGGCACAGACCGCGGCATCCCAATAGCCGATGCCGATGATGCCGCCGTTGCGCGCCAGCAGGCGCAGTTCATTATCGGTCAGATTGCGGTTGGTGTTGCAGGTGCCCTTTACCCCGCCATGGCTGATGACGACCGGGCGGCGGGCGACCTGCATGACTTCGGCAAAGGTGGCATGGCTGCTGTGCGCCAGGTCGATGATGATGCCGCGATCCTCCATCACCGGCACGAGGCGGCGGCCGAGCGGGGTGAGGCCGGTTTTCTTCTCGCCGTGCATCGACCCGGCGATGTCGTTGTCGAAGAAATGCGCCAGCCCCATCATGCGGAAGCCGGCAGCGTAGAGCACGGCGAGATTGGCGGGATTGCCTTCGAGGTTCTGCATCCCCTCGCTCGACAGCAAAGCACCCGTGACGCGTTTGCCGGCGGCGCGATCGGTGATGAGGTCGGACAGGTCATCGACGCTGCGGACGATGCGCAGCCGGCCCGTGCTGGCCGTTTCGGCGCGCGCCAGCTTTTCGGCGTGCCAGAGCGAGCGGTTGAGCAAGGCGGGGCCGAACCAGCCCCAGGTGTTGAACGGCTGCGCCTGTGCGATGGCGAGCAGGGTGATGTTGTCGGTCTTGTCGCTGTTCGATTCGTAATTCTGGCCTTTGGGGGTCTTGGTGACGCTGGAAAACACCTGCAAGGCGACATTGCCGGCCTCGAGCCGGGCGAGATCGATATGGCCACGGTCGGATGGCGCATCGATGCTGCGCTGCCACAGCAAGGTGTCACCATGGGTGTCGATGATCACCAGCCGCTTGTGCAGCGCCTGGGCCGCCGCCGACACCGGCCATTGCCCGCTGCCTTCGATCCTGTTCATCGATTTTTCGGCGATCGACGGCGCCAGCACGAAAAAGCCGATGACGGCGAGGAGCGTGGCCCCCGCCAGGGCGATCAGGAATTTGCGCATCGGTGGCTCCCCCCATCCGCCGGAAGGCGGCGTGATCGGCCACCCCCGGTGGCCTAATATTCCGCTCGCAGTGTCAACCGGGCCGCGCGTGGCCCGCCGGTGGTGATGTTGTTATCGTTATGCGCGGTCGGAAAATAGCCGGTGTTGAACAGATTTTCGACATTGACCTGCAGATCGAGCCCATCGGTGACGCGCACGAAGGCGGCGGCATCGACGCGGGTATAGGCCGGCAGCACCACGGCATTGCTGATCGAGGCAAAGCTGCTCGCCTGGTGGGTGGCGCCAAGACCGAGGCCGAAGCGGTCCGACAGGTCGTAGCGCGTCCACAGCGATGCCTGGGTGCGCGGAACCAGCGGCACCTTGCGCCCGGCCGGGCCGGCGGTGGTGGCATTCAGGATTTCGGCGTCCTGCCAGGCGAAACCGGCGCTGACCTGCCATTGCGGCGTGATCTTGCCATTGGCGGCGAGTTCGAGGCCCTTGCTGCGCTGCTGGCCGGTCAGCACGATGGTCCCCGGCGTCGGCCCGGCGGCGCGGCTGTTGTTGCGATCGAGCTGGTAAAGCGCAGCGGTCAGGTTGAGCCCCGGCACCACGTCCCATTTGGCGCCGATTTCGTAATTGTCGAAGCGTTCGGGTTCGAGCGCGGCCGTCGAGACATCGAGCGAGGTGAACTGGTCGCCCGATTGCGGCAAATACGACCGGCTGTAGCTGGCATAAAGCGACGCATTGGCGGCGGGCTTGAGCACCAGGCCGAACCGGGGCGACCAGAAACTGTCGGTCCGGGCCAGCGTTGCGCCGGTCAGCAGATTCTCGAAATCGAGGCTGAAGCGATCGTGGCGCAGGCCGGCGACGATCTCGACATGATCACCGATGGCGATCTGGTCCTGGATGAAGGCAGCGGCGATGTTGGCGCGCGTGTGATTGCGGCGCAGCGGCGCGCCGAACACCGGCACCGGCGGGCGGAACGGATCGGTGACGGCCGCCGGGGTGCGCAAGGCCGTGCCGCCGGGGATGACGGGGAAGGTGCCGTTGACGCGCGCGCTCGTCGTCGTCTGGCGGCCGAGTTCGAAACCGGCGAGCAGCGTGTGGTCGATCGCGCCGGTCGATACCTGCCAGACAAGATCGGTCTGGGTGAGCAGATTTTCGCGCGCCGTCGCATCGGTATAGGCTTCGACGCCGA
The DNA here is from genome assembly GCA_038246995.1 of Sphingomonadales bacterium. GTDB lineage: Bacteria > Pseudomonadota > Alphaproteobacteria > Sphingomonadales > Sphingomonadaceae > Sandarakinorhabdus. The sequence goes on along the minus strand of JBBRVH010000096.1, from coordinate 9,180 downwards.
TGGTGTTGGCGGCACTGATCGCGGTGGCGGGGAACAGGTTGCTGTAGAATTTGTCGTAATCGCCATAGCGGCTGCGCTGGCGCAAGGTCAGCGTGTCGCTTATCGCGTAATCGAGCGCCAGCGACACGACGTCGGCGTTGAAGGTCGACCGGTTGATGTCGGCGAGCCCGAAGAACGTGTCGCGAAAGCCGGGGGCCGGGCGGCCACCGATCGACGGCACGCCGCGATCGACGATGCGTTCGTCGCTGGCATGTTCATAGCCGATGACAAGATTGCCCTTGGTGCCCAGGGTGAAACCCAGCGTCGGGTTCACTCCCCAGCGCTCCAAATCATAGACATCGCGGTGGTTGGCGCCATCTTCGTAAACGGCATTGAGGCGGGCGCTGACGCCGTTGCCGACAATGGTGTTGAGATCGGTGCCAATCCGCCAGGCGCCAAAGCTGTCGACGGCGGCGTTGGCCGCGGCAAAGCTGTCGGCTTGCGGCGTTTTACCGACCCGGTTGATGACGCCGCCGCCGCCGCCGCGCCCGAAGATCATGGCATTGGGGCCCTTCATGATCTCGAGCCGCTCGATATTGTAGAAATCGCGATAATATTGGACGTCGTCGCGCAGGCCATCGACGAAGAAATCGGACGTCGAATTGTTGCCGCGCAGGGTCGGCTGGTCACGATGGCCTTCGCCCTGGCCGGTGGTGGCGCCGGGGATGTAGCGCAGCGCATCGGCGATCGACAGGATGGCCTGGTCGTCGAGCCGGTCACGCGTCAGGATATCGACCGTCTGCGGCACATCGAGCAGCGGCGTGTCGGTGCGCGTCGCGCTGCTCGTGCGTGCCGCCAGATAGCCGTTGTCGCGAGTCGCGGTGACAATGATCATCGCCCCGGCATCGGCATCGAGCGCTTCGGTGGCACGCGCCGAAGCGGCCATTCCGACGATGATCGAGGTGGCAAGCAAGAAGGAGGAACGCCGAGGGCTATGCATCACTGAACCTGTGAATGATTATCAATAGCCATGCTTTTGCGACTAATTCGCAATTGCGTCAAGCGATGATGCACAGAAAAATGCCGGTCCTGGTGACAGGGCCGGCGTATGGCAGAATGACGCTGGAAAGCGGCGCGGGCCGCGGCGGTTCAGCTCGGCCGGACGGCGAGCAATTCGATATCGAATTCGAGCACGGCACCCGGCGGGATGACGCCGCCAGCACCCTTGGCGCCATAGGCCAGCGCCGGCGGCACCACGAAGCGATACTTCGACCCCGTCGGCATCAACTGCACGCCTTCGGTCCAGCCCGGGATGACCTGGTCGAGCGGGAAGGCGGCAGGTTGCCCGCGCTGGTACGACGAATCGAACACGGTGCGGGCGGCATCGACGAGCCGGCCTTCGTAATGGACAAGCACCGTATCGGTACGCGCCGGTTTGGGGCCGCTGCCGGCGCGGACGATTTCATATTGCAGGCCCGAGGCAGTGGTCACCACGCCGGGCTTCTTGGCATTTTCGGCCATGAACTTCACATCGTCCTTGCGTACCGCGGCGACCTGGGTCTGGGTTCCGGCGAAAACGCCGATCGCCACGATGATCAGGATGACAGCCGCGGCAACCAGCCACCGCATGGCACCGCCCGCATTACCGGCGGCATTGGGGGTGGCGGTCGACATGGCGGAAACCCCTTGGTCTGGTTTTACTTCACGCCATCGCGTTCGGCGCGCTTGCGCTCGAGCTTGCGGGCGCGGCGGACAGCGGCGGCCTTTTCACGGGCGCGCTTTTCCGAAGGCTTTTCATAGTGACGGCGCAGCTTCATTTCGCGGTAGACGCCTTCGCGCTGCAGCTTCTTCTTGAGCGCGCGCAGCGCCTGATCGACATTGTTGTCGCGAACCACGATTTGCATGCAGCCGTTCTCTCCATTCACGCCGAGGGGGCTGGCACAGCGCCCTCGCTTGTCAAAATAAAAGTGATTCCGACAAGCGAGCCTGTCGGAGCGAGCGCGGCGCATAGCAGAGGGTAACCCAACAAACAAGCGCTGCCTGCCCCGGCGATGCGACGAAATCGCGCTCGCCCACGCGGCTTTCGCTGCGCTGGCCCAGCCGCTATGCTGGCAGCATGACACAGGACATCCCCCTTGCCGCGCTGCGCCCGCAACTGGTTGCCGCCATGCTGCCGAATGTGCCCTTCGATGGCTGGACGGCGCTGGCGCGTGATGCCGCCGCCGATGCGGAAGGCATCGATCGCGATATCGCGGCGATGGCGTTGCCCGATGCCGCCGCCATGGTCGATGCCTATATCGCCCATGCCGATACGCTGATGGTGGCAGCGATGGGCGATGTGTCGGGGCTGAAAATCCGGGATCGCATCCGGCTGGCGCTGCGCAGCCGCTTCGAAGCCGCCGGCCCCGATCGCGAGGCGGTGCGCCGGGCGCTTGCCGTGCTGGCACAGCCGCAGCATGCCGGGCTGGCAGCGCGCAGCCTGTGGCGCACCGCCGATACGATGTGGCGCGCGGCGGGCGATACCGCGACCGATTTCAACCATTATTCCAAGCGCGCCATCCTGGGCGCGGTCTATTCGGCCAGTCTGCTTTACTGGCTCGATGACGATAGTGACGACCATGAAGCAAGCTGGGCGTTCATCGATCGCCGCATCGATGGCATCATGGCGTTCGAAAAGACCAAGGCGAGCGCGAAACAGGCGCTGGCCTGGGTGCCCAACCCGGCGCGGTTGCTGGGGCGGCTGCGCTACCCGGCGGTGTGATTCATTCTTCTCCCCTCCCGGAACGGGAGGGGTCGGGGGTGGGTCTTGCCACGAAAACCAAATTTGGCACGGGCGGCAAAACCCACCCCCAGCCCCTCCCGTTCCGGGAGGGGAGAAGCAAGGGCGGGGCTGGCGCTCGGTCACCCGACATGATAACCGTTCGCAACAACACCGCGAAAGTGCGCCTTTCACCATGCCGAGCCCCCGTCTGATCGAGCGCCTGACGCGCGGCGAAATCGCGACCATCGCTGCCATCGATCGCGCCGGGCTCGACCCCGAAACCGCGCAGCGGCTGCACGAACTGGGGTTCGACGAAGGGGTCGATGTCGAACTGCTGCACCGCGCGCCGTTCGGCGGCGATCCGTTGGCCGTCCGTGTCGGCAACATGGTGGTGGCGCTGCGCCTGTCGATGGCGCGGCTGATCGAAATCGCGCCTGTAGCCTGACATGAACGCCCCCGTCACCAACCCGGTCGTCGCGCTCGTCGGTAATCCCAATGCCGGCAAGACCAGCCTGTTCAACGCGTTGACCGGCAGCCGCCAGAAGGTCGGCAATTATCCGGGCGTCACCGTCGAACGCAAGGCCGGCCGCCTGCCGCTGCCCGATGGCCGCACCGCCGAATTGATCGACCTCCCCGGCACCTACAGCCTGACGCCGCGGTCCCCCGATGAACAGGTGACCCGCGATGCCGTGCTCGGGCATCTGAGCGGTGAAAAACGCCTCGATGCGATCGTCGCGGTCATCGATGCCACCAATTTGCGCAACCATCTGCGCTTTGTCCTCGAACTGCGCCGGCTCGGCCTGCCGATGCTGGTGGCGCTCAACATGGTCGATCTCGCCGAACGCGACGGCACCCGCATCGATGCCGAACGGCTGGCGAGCATCCTCGGCCTGCCGGTCATCGCCACGGTGGCGGTGCGGCGGCGCGGCCTTGGCGAACTCGGCGCCGGGCTGGCGGCGCTGCTGCGCGGCGAAACGCCCGCCATCGCCGTGTCGCCCGAAAGCGATATCACCCTGTTGCAGCGCGAAGCCCGCACCATCGCCAATGCCGTGACGCTGGCGCAAGGGTCCCAGCGGCGCTGGTCGCAACGCCTCGATGGCCTGACGCTGCACCCGGTGGCCGGGCCGCTGCTGCTCGCCGCGCTGTTGTTCTTCATGTTCCAGGCGGTGTTCGCCGGCGCCGAAGCGCCGATGGCATGGCTGGCGGGCCTGGTTTCGGGCGCGCAGGTGGCGCTGACGGGCGCGCTGCCGGCGGGGGCGCTGCGCTCGTTGCTCGTCGATGGCGTGCTCGGCGGGGTGGGGGCGGTGATCGTCTTCCTGCCGCAGATCCTGATCCTGTTCTTCTTCATCCTCGTGCTCGAACAATCGGGTTACATGGTGCGCGCGGCGTTCCTGATGGACCGGTTGATGGCGCGCGTCGGGCTCAATGGCCGGGCGTTCATTCCGCTGATTTCGAGCTTTGCCTGCGCCGTGCCGGGCATCATGGCGACGCGGACGATCGATTCGCCAAAGGATCGCCTGACCACCATCCTGATCGCACCGCTGATGACCTGTTCGGCGCGGCTGCCGGTCTATGCCGTGGTCATTGGCGCCTTCATCCCGGCGACGAATGTCGGCCCGTTCGGGCTGCAGGGGCTGGTGTTGTTCGGGCTGTACATCGCCGGCGTCGTCGGTGCGCTCGTCGCCGCCTGGGCGCTGCGGCGGACGGTGACCAAGGGGCCAAGCCCGACCTTTTTGATGGAAATGCCGAAATATCAATGGCCGGCGCCGCGCGATATCGGCATCGGCCTGTACCAGCGCGGGCTCGCCTTCGTGCAGCGCGCCGGGGGCATCATCCTCATCTCCACCGTCGTGCTCTGGGCGCTCGCCACCTGGCCGAAGCCGCCGGCGGACTGGAACCGGCCTCCTCTGGAATACAGTGCGGCGGGGCGCATCGGCGCGGCGCTCGAACCGATTTTCCGGCCGATCGGCTTCAACAAGGAAATCGCGCTGGCGCTGGTGCCGGGCATGGCGGCGCGCGAGGTCGCGGTGTCGGCGCTCGGCACCGTCTATTCGCTGCAAGGCGTCGATGAAGACCATGCCGACGGGCTGATCGACCGGCTGCGCGGCACCTGGAGCCTGCCGACCGCGCTGGCCTTTCTCGCCTGGTTCGTCTTTGCGCCGCAATGCATCTCGACGCTGGCGGTAACGAAGCGCGAAACCGGCGGCTGGCGCTGGCCGGCGTTCATGTTCGCCTATCTGTTTGCCGCGGCCTATGCGGCGGCGGGGATCACCTATTGGACGGCGGTGGCGTTGCTCTGACTCCCTCCCCCCTGCGGGGAGGGCGATTCGGCAACGCCGAGCGGGGTGGGGGTTCGCCCGTGCCCGCAAGCGAACCCCCACCCCGCTCGCGCAAGGGCGCGAGTCGCCCTCCCCGCAGGGAGGAGGGAGTTAAGTTCGTCACCCGGCCAGCAGCCGCTCCCGCAGTTCCGCCGGGTCCGCCCCGGCGTCGCGCAGCGCCGCCAGCGTTGCATCCTTGTCGCGCTTGGCGAGCCGGCGTCCATCGGGGGCCAGGATCAGCCGATGGTGGCAATAGGTCGTCTCGGGAAGCCCGAGCAGTGCCTGCAACAGCCGCTGGACATGGCTGGCGCCGAACAGATCGGCGCCGCGCATCACTTCGGTCACGCCTTGCGCCGCGTCGTCGATAACAACGGCAAGGTGATAGCTCACCCCCAGGTCCTTGCGCGCGATGACGATATCGCCGCCCGCCAGCGGATCGGCGGCCACCCGCCCGGCTCCGGCATCGGTCCAGCCGAGCCGCCCCGTCTGCGCCAGCGCCGCGCCGATATCGAGCCGCCAGGCAAAACCGGCCGCCGCCATGCGGTCGGCGCGCTCATCGGCAGACAGATGCCGGCAGGTGCCGGTATACAGCGGCCCATCGGGGCCATGCGGTGCCGTGGCCGCCGCCGCGATATCGGCGCGCGAGCAGAAACACGGGTAGAGCAGCCCCCGCCCGCGCAGCCGCGCCACCGCTTCGGCATAGATCGCCAGCCGCTGTGACTGGCGCAGCACCGGGCCGTCCCAGTCGATCCCCAGCCAGGCGAGATCGCCGAGCAGCGCGGCATCGAATTCCGGGCGGCAGCGCGTGCTGTCGATATCCTCGATACGCAGGCAGAAGCGGCCGCCGCGGGCCCGGGCGCGCTGCCAGCCGGTCAGCGCCGAAAAGCCGTTGCCGATATGCAACAACCCGGTCGGGGAGGGGGCAAAGCGCGTTATGTACATGCCGCCCCAGCATAGCCACAGCCGCCGCGGCCGGCAAAGATGAAGGGGTGCGACTCCAAATCTCGGTGTTGTCACTTGCCTGACACACAATCTGTTGTATCAATACCGCCACCACGGATCGGCCGTTCCTGCAACGGCCTTGGGGTGCCAGCCTTTGGGCGACGCATCCGTGTGACGAGGCCGGTGGTCGGGGCAGGCTTTTTCTTGCGAGGGAAAGGGCACGCGTATGTATCACCCCGATATCCTGTCGCCGCCAGAGGCCTGCCCGGCCCTGGTGCTCAATGCCGATTACACGCCGCTGTCCTATTATCCGCTGTCGATCTGGCCGTGGCAGACGGCGATCAAGGCGGCGTTTCTCGAACGGGTCGATATCATCGCCGAATATGACCGGGTGATCCGGTCACCGTCGTTCGAGATGAAGCTGCCCTCGGTGATCGCGCTGCGCCAATATGTGCGGCCCGCCAGCCACCCGGCCTTCACGCGCTTCAACCTGTTCCTGCGCGATCGTTTCCAGTGCCAATATTGCGGCGCCGGGCATGACCTGACCTTCGATCACGTCGTGCCGCGGGCCTATGGCGGGCGCACGACCTGGGAAAATGTGACGACCGCCTGTGCGCCGTGCAATCTGAAAAAGGGCGGCCGCACGCCGGCCGAAGCGCATATGGCGCTGCGGCAACGCCCGTTCCAGCCGGCAACGATGCAGTTGCAGGAAAATGGCCGGGCGTTTCCGCCGCATTACCTGCATTCGACGTGGCGGGATTATCTGTATTGGGACAGCGAGCTGCTGGCCTGAGGCAGACGGCGCGGTTCAGCCCGCAGCCCGCAACACGATCGTCAGCCCCTCGGGTGCATCGGCGAGGCCGGCCAGCCGCACGGCGTCGCGCCGGGCGCGATCGATCACCGCCGCCGGCACATCGCCTTCGACCAGCAACGCATCGCAGCGCCCGAGCGCGGCAAGCTGGTTGAGCGTCAATTCGCCGGGGTCGGCGCTCGCTACATCAATGATCCTCACTTCGGTGACGGCGGCCGACGCGCCGGCAATTGCCGCTGCTACCGCCGCATCCGGATCGGCGAGCGGGCGCAACGGATCGAGCCTGCCGCCTTCGGCCAGCGCGCGTTCCCACAGCCGCCGCCGGTCGGCCACGCCGGGGTGCGCCGCGCTCGCCGCCGCCCGCGCCGCGCCGATCGCCCGGGCCAGCCCGCCGAGCGACGCCGGCAGCAGCGCCTCCAGCCGGCCGCGCAAAGCGCGCGACAGGCTGGCGGTGGCGCCGCCGGTGGAAATGGCGATCTGCACCGGTGACCGGTCGATGATCGCGCCCATCAGGAAATCGCTCATCGCCGGCCGGTCGACGACGTTGACCAGCAGGCCGCGCGCCCGCAACCGCGCCGCGACCGCAGCAGCCTCGTCCGCATCATCGGCGGCGACAAAGGCCAGTACCGGATCGACCGCGCTTTCATCGACGACGATGCCGCCGGCGGCAACGACCAGCCGCGCCTTGGCCGCCGCCGCCTCGGCCGCATCGGGCCCGAGCGCCAGCACGATGACCGGGCGCCCGGCAAGCGGAAGAAACAGCGGCAGGGTGTCCATGCGCCCAGATGCCAAGCCTGTCGGCGCTTGGCCAGCGCTAGTTGCGGATTTCGGGCTTCAGCTTGTAGCGGCTGCCCTCGCGTCCCGAAAACATCTGGGCGACGGCGGGGTGCTGGATCGGTTCGCCATCGGCATCGAGCAGCAGGTTCTGCTGGCTGACATAGGCGACATAGGCCGATTCGTCGTTTTCGGCGAGCAGATGGTAAAAGGGCTGGTCCTTGCGCGGCCGCACGCCTTCGGGAATGGCGTTCCACCATTCCTCGGTATTGTTGAACACCGGATCGACATCGAAGATCACGCCGCGAAACGGAAACAGGCGATGGCGGACGATATCGCCGATGGTGAACGTCGCCGGTGTCGCGTCTTCGCCCACGGCATCGGACTTGCGAAATTCCGTACCCTTCATGCGCTCGATCATCGTTACAACCCTGTGTCCCGCCCGGCATCCCGGGGTGGTCCGGCTGCCAATATAGGGATGGATCGCGCCGCGTGAAGGGCTTGTGACCCGGTGATGACGCCGCAGTTCGACATAGGGCTTGGCAAGCCCCGCCCGGCTCGTCTATACGCGCCGCCTTCGACCGGTTGCGTAAAAGCGCTGCCTGCCCGGATGGGCCACCCCTGAGGAGAGGTGCCAGAGTGGTCGATTGGGACGGTCTCGAAAACCGTTGTGCCAGTGATGGTACCGTGGGTTCGAATCCCACCCTCTCCTCCGTTTCCTCGCCCGGGCCCTCCAAATAGTCTTTCTGTTCCCAGGAACAAGGCGCCCTGACACAACGCGGTTTTCTGGATTTTCCACGACAAGACGCAGAGACCCGACCTCAGCTGGCCGCCAACGCTTCACCATGCCTCATGTCGGGAAAGGCGCCGGCCACCATCTGCGCCTTAACATGATCGATGAAGGCGCGCAGCTTGGGCAGCACCTGCGCTCGGCCGGGATAATAGAGGAACAGCCCAGGGCTTGATGCTGCGATGTGGCCGAGCACTATTTCGAGTTCGCCTGACTCGATTTCGGCCATGACCAGAGGTTCGGACACATAGGCAAGCCCGAGCCCGCGTCGCGCCATCGCGATCGTCGATTGCATGTCGTTGTTGATGATTCGGCCCTTGACGCCAACATCGATGCAGCGTCCCGCCTCGTTGAAGCGCCAGGGTGCCAGGATGCCGCTTTGGTAGCGCATGCGTATGCAGTCATGCTGCTTGAGGTCCGCGGCGCAGAGCGGCCTGCCGTGGCGCTGGATATAGTCCGGCGTGCCAACGACGACGTATCGAAACAGGTCCGAAAGTCGCACGGCAATCATGTCCGCATCGATCATCTCGCCGATTCTGATACCGGCATCAAAACCACCGGCAGCAAGATCGATCAGCCCGTCTTCGGCAGCGATTTCAACATCGACTTCGGGATATAGCGCGCAAAAGCTCGCGATGATCGGCTCGACGACAATCGGCACCACGGCGCGCGGCATGTTGATGCGCAGCAGCCCGGCCGGCCGGTCCCCCAGTGTGCGGGCACTCTCCCACGCTGCCACGAGGCCGGCAAAGGCTGGGGCAGCTTCAGCCAGCAGCCGCGCGCCAGCCTCGGTCAATCCGACCGA
>JBBRVH010000095.1:0-12702 GCA_038246995.1 Sphingomonadales bacterium | reverse complement strand
CTATTCCGACGTCAGCGGCCGCCCGAGCAACCCCGCCACCGTCTCGCGCAGCGGCGCCCCGGCGAGCAGCGCCGCCACCGCGGCGCAGATCGGCATTTCCACCCCCGCCGCCTTTGCTGCCGCCGCCAGCACCGGTGCCGTCGCTGCACCTTCCGCCACCGTACGCGTTGCAGCGAGCAGTTCGGCTGCTGCCTTGCCCTGCCCGATCCCCAAGCCGAGCGCGAAATTGCGGCTGTTCGCCGATGAACAGGTCAACACCAGGTCGCCCAGCCCCGACAGGCCGGCCAGCGTTTCGGCCCGTGCCCCGCGCGCCAACCCGAAGCGCGTCATCTCCGCAAACCCCCGCGCGATCAGCGCCGCGCGGGCATTGAGCCCGAGCCCGGCGCCCTCCACCACCCCACAAGCAATGGCGAGGACATTCTTGACCGCGCCGCCGATCTCCGCGCCGGTCACATCGTCGGACAGATAGAGCCGGAACCCCGGGCGCACGAGTTGTTGCACCAGCGTGCTGCCAAGCGCCGCATCGGCGCACGCCAGCGTCACCGCCGTCGGCAGCCCGCGCGCCACTTCACCCGCAAACGTCGGCCCGGACAGCACCGCCACCGGCGCATCGGTCACATCGCCGACCACTTCCGCCATCAGTTGCAAGGACCCCGCCTCGATGCCCTTGGCACACAGCACCAGCGGCGGCCGGGCGCCGAGGTCCGCCGCTGCCAGCACAGCACGCAGATGCTGCGCCGGCGCGACGACGAGCCAGGGGGTGCAGGCGGCGAGGTCAGCGAGATTGCTGGTGGCGCGGATGCGCGGCGACAGCGCGACGCCGGGCAGGAAATCGGGGTTGGCCCGGGTGTCATTTATCGCTGCAACCACCTCGGTTTCGCGCGCCCACAGCAACACATCGGCACGTTGTGCCATCACGTGCGCCAGTGCGGTGCCCCACGCCCCGCCGCCGATCACCCCGATCATACTGTTGTTTCCCGATTTGCGCGTGGATCGGCGGCGGATTGCTGCGTCTGGCGCGACCGCGCCGGGGCACCGATGACGCCAATCTTCACGCCCGCACCCCCGCGCCGCGCACCGGTTCTGCCCCCGGATCGAGCGGCCAGCGCGGCCTGGCGGGGGCGTCGAAACCATCGACCAGCCCCAGCGCGGCGCGGTCGGCCTCGCTCAACGCCAGCCGTTCCACCCCGGCCCAGGCGATCATCGCGGCATTGTCGGTACACAACCACGGCGGCGGCGCCACAAAGGCCGTGCCATGCTGCGCCGCCAGTGCCGCCAGCGCGGCGCGGATATGCTGGTTCGACGCGACGCCGCCCGCCACGACCAGCGCCGTCGCCTGTGGAAACGCCGCCAGCGCCCGCGCCGTGCGGTCAACCAGGCAGTCGGTCGCTGCCTGCTGGAAGGCCGCCGCCAGGTCGTCGCGCTCGCTTGCGCCGGCATCGGGCAGGGCTTGCCACTGCCGCAACACCGCCGATTTCAGCCCGGCGAACGAAAAATGCGGCTCGTCACTGCCCAGAAGCGGCCTTGGCAGCGCAAAGCGCCGGGCATTGCCGCGCGTTGCCGCGCCCTCCACCGCCGGGCCACCGGGAAAGCCCAGCCCCAGAACCTTGGCGGTCTTGTCGAAGGCCTCGCCGATCGCATCGTCGATCGTCGTTGCCAGCCGGCGATAGCGGCCGACGCCTGCCACCCCCAGCAACTGGCAATGCCCCCCCGACACCAGCAGCAACAGATAGGGAAACTGCAACGACGCATCGGCCAGCCGCGGGCTGAGCGCATGGCCTTCGAGATGGTTGATCGCCAGCAACGGTTTGCCCGCCGCAAAGGCCAGCGCCTTGCCGGTGACGAGCCCGACCATCACTCCGCCGATAAGCCCCGGCCCGGCCGTTGCCGCCACCGCATCGACATCGCCAAGCGTCACCCCCGCTTCGGCCAGCACGTCTGCCACCATCGGCGTCAACCGGTCGACATGCGCTCGCGCCGCCAGTTCGGGCACCACGCCGCCGAACGGGCGATGCGCTTCGTCCTGCGAGGCGATGCGCTGCGCCGCGATGCTGCGGTCACCACGCACCAGCGCCACGGCGGTTTCATCGCAGGAGGATTCGATACCAAGGACAAGCATGCCCCCCCTTAACCGGGACTCAGCGGGGGGTCGACTCCGCGCCGGTGGTTGTGCCGGTGGCGATCGCCGAGGTCACCGGATTGAGATATTCCTTCATCCCCGCGATCTTGCCGCGCCGGATATCGAAGCGCAGCACATAGCGATTGCGATAGGGCTTGCCATTTACCCTCATATCGCCCAGCGCCTCGACGAAGACGCGCTTGCCATCGCCGGCAACCGTGATGTCGCGTTCGGTCCAGTCGATACGGTCGAGCCGCTCCAGCGCCGGGTCGACATAGCCGGCCAGCACGGCGTCGCGCCCGCGGAACACCCGCCACGACCCCGCCTCGGTCTTCCCCGACCGGTCGAAGGGATATTCGAACACTGCATCGGGCGCCACCATGACCGCCAGCGCCGGTCGGTCCTTCGCCGTCAGCGCCGCCATCCACGCCGTTACCACGGCGGCGGGCGCCCGCGCCTGTGCCGGCGCCGCCAGCACCAGCGCGACCAGTACGAGCGCCTTCATCATGCCGCCTTCCCCCATTTCGCCCGCGCCATCACCAGCATCGCCATGCTGCCATAGGTCACCATGCCCGCTGCGATCAGTGCATAGACCATCCACAGCGGCGCCTGTATTGGCACGAGCACCAGCCCGCCGAGCACGACGATCAGCAGCCGCGACGCGCCGGCGAGCAACATGCCGACCACCCGCCCGGCCGCGAGCGCCGAAAAGAACAGGCTCATCCCCGCACCGAAGAAGCCATAGGCCGGGCCGACCCAGTGGAAATAGCCCGATGCCGCATCCAGCGTCGCCGGGTCCTGGGTGAACATCCCCACCCACAGCGCCGGAAACAGCCCGAGCACGATGCCGATGCTCGCCATGCTCGCCGCCGACAGCCCGCCGGCAATCCATGCCGCCGCGCGGGCGCGCGCCACCATGCCCGCACCGATCGCCGTGCCGACCAGCGGCACCGACGCGACGCCGATGGCAAAGCTGAGCGGGGTGAGCAGGAATTCCAGCCGCGTGCCGATGCCAAAGCCCGCCAGCACCGTCGGGCCATAGCCCGAAACCAGCCGGTTGAGCAGGATGATCGTGGTGATCGACATGATCGGCGATACCGCCGCGGTCGCCCCGGTGCGCAAAATCTCCGCAAACAGCGCCGCCTGTGGCCGTACCGACCCCAGCGCCAGCGTCACCGCCGACCGCCCCGAACGCAACTGCATGATCAGCAGCACGGCGCCGATGACCGACGCCACCACCTGCCCCGCCGCGACGCCGGCCATGCCGAAACGCGGCACCGGCCCCAGCCCCAGGCCGCAAACCCCGCCGATCACGACCTGGATCACCGCGGTCAGCAACAGGATCGCCGAAGGCGCCTTCATGCTGCCGGCGCCGCGCAGCACCGCCGCCAGCAGATTGACCAGCCAGACCGCGATCGAGCCCAGAAATGCCACCCGCGCATAGATGATCGCCTGCGCCAGGGCTTCGTCGCGCGCGCCGAGCAGCGCGAACAACAGCGGCCCGAACAGCTCGACAACCAGCGAGGTGATGATCCCGGCGATCACTCCGATCCACAGCGCATGCACCGCCAATGCTTCGGCGCGTGGCCGGTCGCCACTGCCCAGCGCCCGTGCGATCGCCGCCGATACGCCGCTGCCCATCGCGCCCGCCGACAACATGCCCTGCAGCATGACCATCGGGAACACGACCGCCATCCCCGCCAGCGCCGGCACGCCGAGCCGCCCGACATAGGCGGTTTCGGCGATCGCTGCGACCGATCCCGCCACCATCGCCCCCATGTTGGGCAGCGCAAAGCCGATCAGCTTGGGCAGGATCGGGCCGTGGAGCAGCGGATTGTCGGGCAATATGGTCGTGCGGCTGGCCAATCCTGCTCCCCTTCAATGGCACTGTGGCGGCGCGCGGTGCCGCTGTCGATGGCCTGTGCGCCGCGCTTGACTCGCCCTTCATGCCCCCGTCTGCTAGCCGCGACCTGCAACAGGAGGGCGCGTGGACACGGATTCCAAGGTCTATATCACCGCCAACGACCTGCTCGCCGACAGCTATCGCCTCGGTTGGCAGGTCATCGACAGCGGTTTTGCCCCCACCCACCTTGTCGGCATCTGGCGCGGCGGGGCACCGGTCGGCATCGCCGTGCAGGAATTGCTCGAATATCGCGGCCTCGATTGCGATCATATTGCCATCCGCACCGCCTCCTACACGGGCATCGACCGGCAGGAACCCGAGGTGCGGGTGTTCGCGCTCGGCCATCTTGTCGATACGCTGGCCCCCGAAGACCGGTTGCTGGTCATCGACGATGTCTTCGATTCGGGGCGCAGCATCGCCGCTTTCCTGCGTGAATTGCGCGCACGGTGCCGCCACAATGCCCCGCGCGACATCCGCATCGCCACCGTATACTGGAAGCCGACGCGCAATATGACCGCCCTCGCGCCCGACTATTTCATCCACAAGACCGATGCCTGGCTGGTGTTTCCGCACGAGATCTGCGGCCTGACCGATGTCGAAATCCGCCGCCACAAGCCCGCAGCCGCCGCAATCCTGCGCGACAAGGATACCCTTGCATGACCGTGTTCGACCGCAATGCCTTCATTGCCGGGCTGCCCAAGGCCGAACTTCACCTCCATATCGAAGGTTCGCTCGAACCCGAGATGCTGTTTGCCCTTGCGGCACGCAATGGCGTGGCGATTCCCTTTGCGACAGTCGACGCGGTGCGGGCTGCCTATGCCTTTTCCAACCTCCAGGATTTCCTCGATATCTACTACCAGGGCATGGCCGTGCTGCGCACCGAGGCGGATTTTTTCGACCTCACCGCCGCCTATCTGGCCCGCGCGGCGGCCGACACTGTTCGTCATGTCGAGATTTTTTTCGATCCGCAGGGCCATACCGAGCGCGGGGTGGCCTTCGAAACCGTCATCACCGGCATCACCCGGGCGCTCGATGATGCCCGCGAGCGCGGCCTGACCTCGCGACTCATCCTGTGTTTCCTGCGCCATCTCAGCGAAGCGGAGGCGCAGGCAACGCTCGACGAAGCGCTGCCCTTCCTGCCCCTCATCGACGGCGTGGGCCTCGATTCGTCCGAACAGGGCCATCCGCCGGCCAAATTCGCCCGGGTTTTCGCCCGTGCCCGCGCACTCGGGCTCAAACTTGTCGCCCATGTCGGCGAAGAAGGCCCGTCCGCCTATGTCCGGGAAGCGCTCGACGTGCTCGGCGTCGACCGCATCGACCATGGCAACCGCGCGCTCGAAGACCCGGCTCTCGTTGCCCGGTTGGCAGAAAGCGGCATGTGCCTTACCGTCTGCCCGCTGTCGAACCTCAAGCTGTGCGTCGTCCCCGACCTTGCTGCCCATCCGCTGCGCACCATGTTGCAGCAGGGGCTGCACGCCATGGTGAATTCCGACGATCCGGCCTATTTCGGCGGCTATGTGAACGCCAATTATGTCGCCGTTGCCGATGCGCTCGACCTCACGCGCGACGAACTCGTGCAGCTTGCACGCAACAGCTTTACCGGGGCGTTCCTCGCGCCCGAAGCCCGTGACCGCCACCTCGCCGCCATCACCGCTTATGCCGGCTGACGTGAGCCATCTTGCCAAGCGCGCGCGAGGCTTTCACAAGCGCGTCCCATGACCAGCATCACTTCCTTCAAGCTCGGCACCCGCGGTTCGCCGCTGGCGCTTGCCCAGGCCAACATGACCGCCGCCGCGCTCACCGCCGCGCATGGCTGGGGGCCGGGGGTCGCCGAAATCGTCATCATCTCGACTACCGGGGACCGGGTGCAGGACCGGCCGCTCGCCGAAATCGGCGGCAAGGCGCTGTGGACCAAGGAACTCGACGCCGCGCTGCTGGGCGGCCGGATCGATTGCGGCGTGCATTCGATGAAGGATGTCGAGACGCAACTGCGCGACGGCATCGCCCTTGCCGCCATGCTGCCGCGCGCCGACGTGCGCGAACGCCTGATCGGGGCGGACAGCATCGATGCGTTGCCCCAGGGCGCCCGCGTCGGCACCTCCAGCCCGCGCCGCGCCGCGCAATTGCGCGCGCTGCGTCCCGATCTCGTCACCGAAATCCTGCGCGGCAACGTTGCCACCCGCATGGCCAAGGTCGAAAGCGGCGCCATTGATGCAACATTGCTCGCCGCCGCCGGGCTCGATCGGCTCGGCGTCGCGGTCGGTGCGACCATCGAGATCGACACGATGCTGCCCGCCAGCGCCCAGGGCGCCGTCGGCATCACGGCGCGCGAAGGCGATGCCGCGGTGCTGGCGCTGCTCGCAGCGATCAACCATGGCGACACCTTTGCCGCCGTCGGCGTCGAGCGCGGCTTTCTCGCGGCGCTGGGCGGCACGTGCCACAGCCCGGTGGCAGCGCTGGCGACAATCAGCGGCGACCGCGTCGAATTCCGCGCCGAAATCATGACCGAAGACGGCAGCGAGATCGAGGCGGGCGGCTTCGAAGCCGCGCTGGCAGACGCCCCCGGGCTCGTCGCCGCGCTCGCTGCCGACATGCTCGCCGACGCCAGCCCCGGCCTGCGGGCGCTGTTCAGCGCCGCCTGAGCCCGTGCGGCTGCTCGTCACCCGGCCCCTGCCCGGCGGCGACGCAACCGCGGCACGGCTGGCCGCAGGCGGCCATGACGCGATTGTCGCGCCATTGCTGGCCGCCGAAGCGCTGGCGTGGCAGCCGCCGGCAACGCCGCCCCAGGCGATCATGCTGACCAGCGCCTTTGCCGCGCGGTTGGCACAGGCACCGGTCTGGCCCGGCGTGCCCGCCTATGTCGTCGGTGCCGCCACCGCCAAGGCGGCGCGATCGGCAGGGTTCGCCGACATTCGCGACGGCGGCGGCACCGCCCAGGCGCTGCTCGACACCGTGACAGCCGCCGGTATCACCGATGTGCTCCACCTTGCCGGCGAAGACCGCACGTTCGTCGTCATCCCCGCCGGGCTCGCTGTCGCCACGCGCATCGTCTATCGCGCCCGGCTGCTGCCGCTCGTCGCGCTGCCGGCGGTCGATTGGGTGCTGCTCTACAGCGCCCGCACCGCCCGGCATTTCGCCGCCGAATGCGACCGGTTGGGGGTCGACCGCGCCACCATCGCGATCGCCGCACTGAGCGCCGGGATCATCGCCGCCGCCGGGCCGGGCTGGCGCGCCACGCTCGCGGCGCCGGGGCCGAGCGAAGACGCGCTGCTGGCGGCCATCGGCGCGACGTGCCAAAAGGCGGTGCCCCTGTCATGACTCCGGGAAACCCCATGGACGCCCCTTTCGATCGCGGCGAAGTCGATCGCGCCAGCCTTGATGCCACCGAACGGTTGCGGGCGCGGCTGTCGTCGCGTCCGGTCGCACCGCCCGCCCGCCCGGTGCGCGGCTTCCTGCCCTGGGCGATCGCCGGCGCGCTGTTCGTCTTTGTGGCGGGCATGATTGCCAACCCCTGGTTCGAAGCCCAGGTACGCAACAAGCTGCCGTTCACCGCCGCCGTGACCAGCAAGCCTGCCGACAATGCGGAGATCGCCGTTCTGCGCCAACAACTGGCCCGGCTGGAAACCCCCGCCGCCCCGCCGCCATCGGAACGGCTGGCGCGAACCGAAGCCAAGATCGAAACCAGCAGCGACCAGATCGCCCGCGATGCCGAACGGATCGACCGGCTGACCGCCGAAATTGCCACTCTCTCGGCCAGGCATGAAGCCGATCGCGCCCGCACCGAAGCCGCCAACGCCAATGCCGTCGCCGCCGCCGAACGCGCCCAGGCAATGCTGACCCTCGTGCTCGTGCGCCGCGCCGTCGACGCCGGGCAACCGCTCGGCCCGCTTGATGCCGCGCTGCGCCGCGCCTTCGACGCAAGCCAGCCCGATGCCGTCAAGGCCGTCGCCGCGCTCGGCACCGCGCCGGTATCGCTGGCCAGCCTGCGCCGCGGCTTCAATACCATGCGTCCGATCATCGGCGCCCGCCCGACCGCCGACCAACGCCAGAGCTGGTGGGAGACGTTGACCACAACGATCAGCGCGGCGGTGTCCTCGCCGGCCCCAGGATCGCCGCTGGCCGCGCCGGAAACCGCCAATGCAGCGCTTGCCCGCGGTGATTATGTGGCGGCAGCCAATCATCTGCGTCGCCTGCCCGCCCCCAGGCCCCAGGCGCTGGCCAATTGGCTGGCCGCGGCAGACCGGCTGCATGCCGGCAACCAGGCGCTGGCGATGCTCGAATCAACGGCGCTGCTGGCGCAACCGGTGGTCACACCCGACGCCGTGGCGCCCGAAAAGCCGGTGTCGTCCCCCGTGCCCGCCGTGCCGGTCACCCGCACCAACACGAAAGTCGATCGAACCGTCATCGGTGGCCGCATTGGCCGCATCGGCGACATCGTCGGCAACGCACTCCACCTGCGGCCCAGGCTATCGGAAATCTTCGGCTTTCAGCGCGTGCCGAACAAGGCGCTGCCGACGCGCACCTGGGTCGCCCCCAGCATCACGGCGGTTTCATAATCCGCCGACATGCCCATGCTGAGCTGTGACAGCCCCAGCCGGTGCGCCAGCTTCTGCAACAGCGCAAAGAACGGCGCTGCCTCGATCCCGGCCGGTGGCACGCACATCAGGCCGATGACGCGCAGCCCCGCCGCCCGCGCCGACGCCAGCAACGCTTCGGTATCGGCGATCGCGCAGCCGCCTTTTTGTGGCTCGGCACCGATGTTCACCTGCAGGAAGCAATCGGGCCATTTGCCCGCCGCCGCCATTGCCTTGCCCAATGCCGTGACGAGCGATGGCCGGTCGACGCCATGGATGACATCGAACAGCGCCACGGCTTCGGCCGCCTTGTTCGATTGCAGCTGCCCGACGAGGTGCAAGCGCAACCCCGGCGTCGCAGCGACAAGCGCCGGCCATTTTTCCTGGGCTTCGGCAACACGGTTTTCGCCGAAACTGCGCTGGCCGGCGGCGATCAACGGCGTGATGGCCTCGGCACCGAAGGTCTTGCTGATCGCGATCAGCTCGATCCCGGCAGGGTCGCGACCGGCGATGCGCGCCGTGCGGGCGATGGTGTCATGGATAAGCGCCAGCCGCTGGCCAGCATCGTCAGCAGGCATTGTCATGCGATTCTGGGGCTGCGATCAGAATGCGACGTTGGTGCCGAGGTAAACGGCCTGGTCATCGCGGTTCGGATCGAGCAGCGACGGGGTGAGCGGGGCCAGCTTGTAGCGCACGCCGCCATTCACCGAAACGCGCGGCGCGATCGCATAGGCGCCGCCAAGTTCGACCGAATAGCGCCGTTCCAGCGGGGCAAAGGCCAGCAGCGAGCCCTTTTCGGCGGTGCCCTGCAGGCTGGTCCGCCAGTTCTTGCCACGATAGCTGACGCCCAGATCAACCGAATCGCGCGACCCGGCGAGCAGCGCGCCTGCGCCGGGTTCGACATGGCCGAAGCCGGTATTGACGGCAAAGCCCTTCCAGCCGACCGACAGATCGACATTGTAGGACGACGGCAGCGATGCCAGCGCTTCGACTGTTGCCGCAGCGCGCGAACGATCCGGGGCTGCCGCAATCACCCTAGTGCTGACGCCGAGCGACAGCGCCTTGCGATTGTCGCTCTGGCCCGACGGCGTGAAACGGAAGGCGCGTTCAAGGGTCTGCAATCGCGATATCGCCGGATTGTTGCCCGAGGCGGTAAAGCTGAATTTTGCCGAATCGCTTATCGACGGCTGGAACGGTGTCAGTGGTGTTTCGATGCTGATGCGCTGCTTGACAGGCTTGGCGGCGGCGCGGCCGTCGTTCTTGGCTGCCAGCGCCGGCGTCGCGGCGAGGGCGAGCGCGCCCACAAAGCCGATGAACGACGAAGTGATGAGCGACCGGGTGATGAACGACGAGGTGATGGCACGCGGCACCGCCCCCGGCTGGCCATGGCTGGCCGCGGGGCTGGTCGGTGCAGGGTTGCCCCTGCGCGAATCGACTCGCCTGTTCATGGATTTTTCCTATCAGCGCCTTTTCTCCGCGCCCAGTCACTAACGACGATAGTCACGACAAGCTGCGGAATTATTTCAGCCGACTGTGCTCTTGTGCGCACAGTTGCCGGGCATGAAGCTGCCGCCTGGCGCAAAGCGTAGCTTCCGCTTGGCGCAAGGCGGCAGCTTCCGCTTGGCGCAAGGCGCCGGGCACGCCTATAAGGCCCAACCAAGTTTCGGGAAGGGTCGCCTGTGCGTCGCGTCGCAATTGTCCTCGGTTTTCTGGCGCTCGCCGCGCCGCTGGCTGCCTGTGGCGGCAAGAAGGAAAAGGCGGCGGTCGGCAATGTCGCGCCGGCGCGCCTGACAACGATTGGCGTCAATGCCTATCTGTGGCGTGCCTCGCTCGATACGATCGGCTTCATGCCGCTGGCCCAGGTCGATTCCAACGGCGGCGTCATCATCACCGATTGGTACGCCACGCCCCAGGCGCCCAACGAACGCGTCAAGGTGACGATCACCATCCTCGACACCGAATTGCGCTCGGACGCCCTGAAGGTTACCGCCATTCGCCAGTCACTGGCCGGCAGCGGCTGGGTCGATGCGCCGGTGCGCGCCGGCACGGTGCAAAAGCTCGAAGAAACCATCCTCAGCCGCGCCCGCGATCTGCGCCGCGCCCAATACACAGGCTGATCCGGCCGCCATGGCGACAAAGTTCGATCACAAGGGCGCCGAAGCGCGCTGGCAAAAGGCGTGGGACGCCGCCAAAAGCTTTGCCGCGGACGATGCCTCGCCGCGCCCCAAGGCCTATGTGCTCGAAATGTTCCCCTATCCGTCGGGGCGTATCCATATCGGCCATGTTCGCAACTACACGATGGGCGATGTCATCGCGCGCACCCGCCGCGCGCAAGGCTTCGAAGTGCTGCACCCGATGGGGTGGGACGCTTTCGGCATGCCGGCTGAAAACGCCGCCATGGAACGCGGCATTCATCCCGGCGGGTGGACGCGCGCCAATATCGCCGCGATGCGTGCCCAGTTGCAACGCCTCGGCTTCGCGCTCGACTGGAGCCGCGAGCTCGCCACCTGCGAGCCCGATTATTATGGCCAGGAACAGGCGCTGTTCCTCGATCTGTTCGCCGCCGGCCTCGTCTATCGCAAGACGTCGGCGGTAAACTGGGATCCGGTCGACATGACCGTGCTCGCCAATGAACAGGTCATCGATGGCCGCGGCTGGCGCTCGGGCGCGGTCGTCGAACGCCGCCGCCTGAACCAATGGTTCCTCAAGATCACCGATTTCGCCGATGATCTGCTCGAAGGGCTGAAGTCGCTCGACAATTGGCCTGAAAAAGTCCGGCTGATGCAGGAAAACTGGATCGGCAAGTCGCAGGGCATGCGCTTCACTTTCGAGGTTGCCGACAGCGATACCCGTTTCGACGTGTTCACCACCCGCCCCGATACGCTGTTCGGTGCCAGCTTTGCCGCGCTCGCGCCCGATCACCCGATCAGCCTCGGGCTCGCCGAAGCCAACCCGGGTCTCGCTGCCTTCATCGCCGAATGCCGCGCCGGCGGCACCGCCACCGCCGATATCGAGGGCCAGGAGAAAAAGGGCTATGATACCGGCCTGTCGGTCATCCATCCGCTTGATACGTCGATCCGGCTGCCGGTGTTCGTCGCCAATTTCGTGCTGATGGATTATGGCACCGGCGCTATCTTCGGTTGCCCGGCGCACGACCAGCGCGACCTGGATTTCGCCCGCAAATACCAACTGCCGGTCACCCGCGTCGTCGCCCCCGAAGGGGAGGCCGACGCGCCGATCCATACCGAAGCCTATACCGGCCCGGGCAAGCTGGTTCATTCGCGCTTCCTCGATGGCCTGGGGGTCGAGGACGGCAAGGCCGCCGT
This sequence comes from Sphingomonadales bacterium, assembly GCA_038246995.1. Taxonomy (GTDB): domain Bacteria; phylum Pseudomonadota; class Alphaproteobacteria; order Sphingomonadales; family Sphingomonadaceae; genus Sandarakinorhabdus. The sequence goes on along the minus strand of JBBRVH010000095.1, from coordinate 780 downwards.
CATCGCGCGCGGCGAAGCCGAAGGCTGGGGGCAGGGCACCACCGTCTGGCGGCTGCGCGACTGGGGCGTCTCGCGCCAGCGCTATTGGGGCACGCCGATCCCGATCATCCATTGCGATGCCTGTGGCGTCGTGCCGGTGCCCAAGACGCAATTGCCCGTTGTGCTGCCCGAAGATGTGACGTTCGACCTGCCGGGCAACCCGCTCGACCGGCACCCGACGTGGAAATCGGTCGATTGCCCCGCCTGCGGCCAGCCGGCGCGGCGCGAGACCGACACGCTCGATACCTTCGTCAATTCGTCCTGGTATTTCATCCGTTTTGCCAGCGCGCCCGCCGACCAGCCGTTCGACCGTGCCATTGCCGAACAATGGCTGCCGGTCGGGCAATATATCGGCGGGGTGGAGCACGCCATTCTCCATCTGCTCTACGCGCGCTTCTGGACACGGGCGCTCAACCGCATCGGCCGGCTGTCAGTCACCGAACCCTTTGCCGGCCTGTTCACCCAGGGCATGGTCACCCATGAAACCTATTCGCGCGAGCAGGGCGAAGGTGTCGGCGCGCTGTATTTTGCCCCTGATGAAGTCGATCGCACCGGCCATGGCGCCACGTTGAAGGCCGATGGCGCGCCGGTCGATGTCGGCCGCGTCATCAAGATGTCGAAGTCGAAGAAAAACGTCGTCGACCCCGATACCATCCTCGGCACCTATGGCGCCGATGCGGTGCGCTGGTTCATGCTGTCGGATTCGCCGCCGGAACGTGACCTCGCCTGGTCCGAAAGCGG
>JBBRVH010000094.1:0-12991 GCA_038246995.1 Sphingomonadales bacterium | reverse complement strand
GCGTCGCTGGCGCCGGCGCGCCTTGGCACCGTTGGCGCGCCAGCCCTCGCGCTTGTCCTGGACGATCGTTTCGAGATCGTCGGCGGTTTCGATGCCTTCGGCATCGGCGGGTGAAGTGCGGCGCGGCATTGCGCTGCTTGGTATCGCCATCGGATCGCCGCGTCATGCCGCCCGATGTCGCGGCTGCATTACCTGCATCGCCGGCACGGTATCCGCGGCAATCGCTGCCTTGCTCCGCCCGGCGCGCGGGCCTAGAACGCGGCGCAGAAGGCCGCGCCTGCATCGCGCCTCCAGGGAAAGCTTGTCGCCGATCATGTCCGATGTTGCCGCCCAATATCTGCCGATCCTGCTGTTCTTCGTCGTCGGGATCGTTTTTGCGGGCATCTTCGTCGGTGCGCCGATCGCGGTTTCAGCGCTGACCGGCACTGCCAAGCCTGACTCGGTGAAGCTGAGCGAATATGAAAGTGGCTTTCCGGCGTTTTCGGATGCGCGGACCCAGTTCGACGTGCGTTTCTACCTCGTCGCTATCCTGTTCATCGTGTTCGATCTGGAGGCGGCATTCCTGTTTCCCTGGGCGGTTTCGCTGCACTGGGGCGGCCAGCCGGCATGGTGGGCGATGATGGAATTCCTGTTCGAACTGGCGATCGGCCTGGCCTATGCCTGGAAGGTCGGGGCGCTGGATTGGGAATGACCGGGATGAACCTCCTTACCGAAGAACAGCAGCGCGAGGGGCAGCGCCAGGGGCAGGGGCCGCAGGGCGCCCTTACCCTCGCGCCGGCAAACACCGACCAATGGCTCGCCGACGTCAACAAGGAGGTCGGCGACAAGGGTTTCCTGCTCGCCAATGCCGAAGATCTGGTTCACTGGGCCCGCACCGGCAGCCTGTGGTGGATGACGTTCGGCCTCGCCTGCTGCGCGGTCGAGATGATGCATACCAACATGCCGAAATACGATCTGGAACGCTTCGGCGTCGCGCCCCGCGCTTCCCCGCGCCAGTCCGACGTGATGATCGTCGCCGGGACCTTGTGCAACAAGATGGCGCCGGCGCTGCGCCGCGTCTACGACCAGATGTCGGAACCGCGCTACGTCATTTCGATGGGCAGCTGCGCCAATGGCGGTGGCTATTATCACTACAGCTATTCGGTCGTTCGCGGCTGCGATCGCATCGTTCCCGTCGATATCTATGTCCCCGGCTGCCCGCCGACCGCCGAGGCGCTGCTGTACGGCATCCTCGCCCTTCAGCGGAAAATCCGCCGCGTCGGAAGCTTCGAACGATGAGCATCGCGCCCGATTTCGGGGTCCACAGCTGGCCGGTGCACGGGCGGGTCGACGACATGGCAGGAGTGCTGCGGTCGCTGCTCGGCGACGCCATCCTCAGAATCGTCGAACATGCGCATGAAATCGCGATCATCGTCCGCCGCGAGGCGCTGGTGGACGTGATTGCCGCGCTGCGTGACGCGCCGGGGCTGCGCTTCAACCAGTTGCTCGACATTTGCGGCGTCGATTATCCCGAACGCCCCGATCGCTTCGATGTCGTCTATCACCTGCTGTCGATGGCGCTGAACCTGCGGCTGCGGATCAAGGTCACCACCGACACCCGCCAACCGGTGCCGTCGTTGACCGGGCTATACCCGGTGGCTGGCTGGTACGAGCGCGAGACCTGGGACCTGTACGGCGTATTGTTCGCCGGCAATCCCGATCTGCGCCGGATCCTCACTGATTATGGCTTCGAAGGGCATCCTTTCCGCAAGGATTTCCCGCTGACCGGCCATGTCGAGCTGCGCTATTCCGAAGAACACAAGCGTGTCGTTTATGAACCGGTAAAGCTGGCGCAGGATTTCCGAAATTTCGACTTCCTGTCGCCGTGGGAAGGCACTGATTACCTGCTGCCGGGTGATGAAAAGGCCAAAAGCAATGGCTGATCTTGCCGCCACCACCATCGCCTGGACGGCCGACGACACCACCGACGTGTTGCCGGCGGTGAAGCCGGGCAACGATATCCAGAACTACATGATTAACTTCGGGCCGCAGCACCCGGCGGCGCATGGCGTGCTGCGGCTGGTCATGGAGCTTGACGGCGAACTGATCGAACGCTGCGATCCGCATATCGGCCTGCTGCACCGCGGCACCGAAAAACTGTGCGAATACAAGACTTATCTGCAGGCGTTGCCCTATATGGACCGCCTCGATTACGTCAGTCCGATGTGCATGGAACACAGCTATGTGCTTGCCATCGAAAAGCTGGGCGGCATCGAGGTGCCGCTGCGTGCCAAGTACATCCGCACGATGTTCGCGGAAATCACCCGCATCCTCAACCATATCCTCAACACCACCACGCACGCCATGGACGTCGGTGCGATGACTCCTATCCTGTGGATGTTCGAGGAACGCGAGCGACTGATGGGCTTTTACGAGCGCGTCTCGGGCGCTCGTTTCCACGCCGCCTATTTCCGCCCCGGCGGTGTTCACCAGGACATGCCCGATGGCCTGCTCGGCGACATCCGCGACTGGGCCGACAAGTTCTTGAAAGTCCTCGACGAGATGCAGGGGCTTGTCGCCGACAACCGCATCTTCAAGCAGCGCAATGTCGATATCGGCGTGATTTCGAAGGAAGATGCGATCCGCTGGGGCTTCACCGGCCCGTGCATCCGCGCTTCCGGTGTTGCCTGGGACTTGCGCAAGAGCCAGCCCTACGACGCCTATCACCTGATGGATTTCGACGTTGCGGTATCGGACGACGGCGATTGCTATGGCCGTTTCATGGTGCGGATGGAGGAGATGCGCCAGTCGCTGCGCATCATCTACCAGTGCCTCGACCAGATGCCCGCCGGCCGCCACGCCACGCTCGACCGCAAGGTCAGCCCGCCGTCACGCGGCGAGATGAAGCGATCGATGGAAGCGCTGATCCACCATTTCAAGCTGTATACCGAAGGCATGCACGTGCCCGCCGGTGAGGTTTACGTCGCGACCGAAAGCCCCAAGGGCGAATTCGGCATCTTCATGGTGTCGGATGGCACCAACAAGCCCTATCGCTGCCACGTCCGCGCCACCGGCATGGCGCACCTGCAGGCGATGGATTTCCTGTGCAAGGGTCATATGCTGGCCGATGCGCCGGCGATGCTCGGCTCGCTCGATATCGTTTTCGGCGAGGTCGACCGGTGATAGGCTGTCGTTCCTCGCGGGTGGATGGCGACAATGGCTGACGTGGATGGCACTTTGATCCTTGATATTCTTGGCAAGATGCAGGCCCAATTTTCCTGCATTCAGCCGAAGCTCGGCGATGTCGAGGGCCGGCTGGCGGGGCTGAAGGAAGCGTCGTCGAGCATGTCGGCACGGATTGTGTCGCTGGAGGTCACCGTCTCCGGCACGCGCAAGCGCATCGATCGCATGGAGCATCGGCTCGATCGTATCGAGACGCGCCTCGGCTTGGTCGATGCCTGAGCGGTCGCGATGAGTTCTTCCACCTACACCCCGGTTTTTCGCCAGCAGCCTGGCGCTACCGTGCGCGAATTCGCCGATTTCGCCTGGACTTCCCAAAACGCTGCCGAGGCGACGCGCATCATCTCGCTCTATCCCGCCGGCCGTCAGGCTTCGGCGGTGATGCCGCTGCTGTGGCTGGCGCAGGGCCAGATGCGCGATGTCACCGGGAGCGCGTGGCTGCCGGTGCCGGTGATCGAATTCGTCGCGGCGCAACTCGGCATGCCCTATATCCGGGCTTATGAAGTCGCCAGCTTCTACACCATGTACAATCTGAAGCCGGTCGGCCGCTTCCAGGTGCAGGTGTGCGGCACCACGCCGTGCCAGCTGCGCGGCAGCGACGATGTGATGAAGGCCTGCAAGGATTTCATGGGTGTGGCCAAGGGCGCCACCACGGCAGACGGCATGTTCACGCTTTCGGAAGTGGAATGCCTCGGCGCCTGCGCCAATGCGCCGATGGTGCAGATCAACGATGATAACTACGAGGATTTGACCTACGCGACCACCATCGCGCTGCTGGAGGCGCTGGCCCGCGGTGAAACGCCGGCCAGCGGCAGCCAGATCGGTCGCACCGCCAGCTGCCCCGAAGGTGGCCCGACGACCTTGCTGGCGGTGGCCGATGGCTGAACCGGGCGTGCCTGCCTTCCTCCACCTTGTGGAAACACTCTGATGCTTCTCGACAAAGACCGTATCTTCACCAATCTCTACGGTTTCCAGCCGTGGAATTTGGAAGCGGCCCGCCGGCGCGGTGATTGGGAGGATACGGCCAGCCTGCTTGCCGGGGGTCCCGATGCGATTATCGATGCAATCAAGGCGTCGGGCCTGCGCGGCCGTGGCGGCGCCGGTTTCCCGACCGGCATGAAGTGGAGTTTCATGCCCAAGACGCCCAACCCGGCGCGGCCGAGCTATCTCGTCATCAACGCCGATGAATCCGAACCCGGTTCGTGCAAGGATCGCGAGATCATTCGCCACGATCCGCACAAGCTGATCGAAGGCGCGCTGGTTGCCGGTTTTGCGATGCGCGCTTCGGCAGCGTTCATCTACATCCGCGGCGAATATGTCCGCGAGGCCGAAACCCTGTTCGCAGCGGTCCGCGAAGCCTATGCCGCCGGGCTGATCGGCAAGAACGCCTGTGGTTCCGGCTATGATTTCGACGTCGTCGTCCACCGCGGCGCCGGCGCCTATGTCTGCGGCGAGGAAACCGCGATGATCGAAAGCCTGGAAGGCAAGAAGGGCCAGCCCCGCCTGAAGCCGCCGTTCCCCGCCGGCGCCGGCCTTTACGGCAACCCGACAACGGTCAACAACGTCGAATCGATCGCCGTCGCTCCGACCATCCTGCGCCGCGGTCCGGTGTGGTTCGCCGCCATCGGCCGCCCGAAGAACGAGGGCACCAAGCTTTTCCAGATCTCCGGCCATGTCAACAAGCCGTGCGTCGTCGAAGAAGCGATGAGCGTGCCGTTTCGCGAACTGATCGAAACCCATTGCGGCGGCGTCCGCGGTGGGTGGGACAATCTGCTCGCCGTGATCCCCGGCGGATCGTCGGTGCCGCTCGTGCCGGCGCACCAGATCATCGATGCGCCGATGGATTTCGATGCGCTGCGCGACCTGAAATCCGGTCTCGGCACGGCCGCCGTCATCGTCATGGACAAGTCCACCGACATCGTTCGCGCCATTGCCCGCCTCAGCTATTTCTACAAGCACGAGAGTTGCGGCCAGTGCACGCCGTGCCGCGAGGGCACCGGCTGGATGTGGCGCGTCATGGAACGACTCGTCACCGGCGATGCCGAGCCGCACGAGATCGACCTGCTGCTCGAAGTCACCACCGAGATCGAGGGTCACACCATCTGCGCGCTCGGTGATGCGGCGGCCTGGCCGATTCAGGGGCTGATGCGCCACTTCCGGCCGGAGGTCGAAGCGCGGATAGCGCGGCGCAAGGGCTTCGTGCAGGTCGCGCCGATGCAGATCGCTGCCGAATAGCGTCGGCGCACCATCGGCTGCGATGTCGCCGCGCTGCTTCGGCGAAGTGGAATGGGTTCGCGTCGGCAGCGTCGCCGCGTCCAGACAGATGCAGTGTCGCGCCCGCCTCGACCGCCGGGGAGCCGGTTTTTCGCGGGCTCGTGCAGGCAAGCGGCGCGACACGGGGGTGCAGGCAAGCCGAACAGGGCGACCGACTTTTCGGTGATTTGTTATTCTGTCGCCAATCATTGTCTTCAGGATGTCATCGTCACTTCACGCCGCACTGGACACATTCGCTTCTTGTAATGCGTTTGTAATTTCCACGCTGAGGGGTCGGACCTTCACGATCGCATTGCCCCTCAAACGATACTTGACCCGTGTCATTGTAGATGCGATACACCAAAAGGGTGTACGAGAAGTTTCTGTGGGGTAAATCAATGGCGTTCGGAACGATTGGGAGGCGCATGGACGCTGCCGCGCTTCGCTGCCGGCGAGGCGCTGCCGCGATGGAATTCGCGCTGATCATCCCGCTGTTCATGACCCTGATCTTCGGCGTCATCGAAATGGGTGCGGTGTTTTTTTCGTACAGCACCATGCAGCATCAGGCGTCGCGCGTAGCGCGCTCGGTCGCGGTCAATACCAAGGCGCAGTCGACAGCGATTGCGGATTTGAAGGCGGCAATGCCGGGGTGGGCGCGTGACTACGTGACGGTAACGATTACGCAGTCGGCACCCACCGATCCCAATATCAACCTGATCCAGGTGCGCGTGGCGCTCGGATCGGATCATGCCTCGCCGGTCACATTGCTCGGCTCCGTATCGCCCTGGCCTTTGGTTGCCAACGTCACGATGAAGCAGGAATTGCCCTATGTTTCCTGACCATGGCCGCTTTGCGCGCTGGCTTGGCGAAGCAGCGCGTTTATATGGCAACCGGGCTGGCGGCACGGCCTTGATCTTTGCCTTGTCGACGCCGGTGATGGTCGGGTCCGTGGCCTTCGGCATCGATCTGGCGATGGCTCGCATCACCTCCAACCGCATGCAGATCTCGGTCGACGGAGCGGCGCTGGCGGGCGCAGACCAGATCGAAAAGGGCGGTAACGTCGTGGGTGCGGCCGTCGGCCATATCGAAGACAATCTGCCCCCCGGCTACGACAATATGACCAAGACCACCGACATCACGCTCGGCGTTTACGACGGTACGACTTTCGTCCCCGGCAGTGGTTCCACGGTTAATGCAGTGCGCGTGCGGGGGGTGCGTTCGTCGGAGCGCGGCAATCCGGTCGTGCAGGCGCTTTCGCAGATGCTGGGTGTCCCGACGCCGATCTTGCGCGTGCAGGCGATCGCGGCACGGCCGGTCAACGTATTCTACCAGCCGCCCGAGAGTGAGACGCTTGACCCCGAGGCTGGCGACTACAACGAAATCTATGCATATTGCTTCGATACAAAGGGGACCGGCACGATCGCTTCCCGGCGCACCCAGATGCTGCTCGTTGCAAACAATGTCGCGGCGGGAACGAACATGGTTTCGATTAGCGGCGGCATCATCACGGCCAACCCGGTCAAGCCGGCGCCGTGGCCGAAATGCACAAATGAAGGCGAAACACTCAGCATTCGCATGCGAAACATCCGTCATGCGAAGAACTACCCGCAACTGTGGGCGAACCCCAATGCCACGATCGACAAGGTCAAGCCCGGCCGGCCGGAGTTCAATTACTACACCGACACCTTGCTGAATGAGGGTGTCGAAACGATGGATCTGCAAGGCAAGAATGTCCTTGAAACCGTCTTGTGCGATTCTGTGGCAAAGTGCACGCCCGGAACAACCGGCTCGCAGATTCCGTCCGGCAAGAACCGCGCGAGTACACGCAAGCGTGAAACGAAGCCGTGCGAGCCCGGTCGGTTCATGTATTTCGGGTTCGAAGATCGTCCCCCCGGTCAGTCCGGCGCGAACTCCAACTGGTTGCAGCCGGCTTGGACCGACAGCGATTATGACGACATCCGGATTGTCATGCGCTGCCCGGCGAGCGGACGACTTGGAGACGCTTTCGTTCGTCTCGTTTCCTGATCGAGGCGGAAGAAGATCCGCGTCGCCGTCTTTGGCAATTGGCCAGGACGATCAAGCGCCGGTCAATCACTCTATGTCCGGCAGTTTGATGGACCGAAGCGGATAAGCGTACCTATCTGCGATGCTCGTCGTCCGTGCCGGCCATTGCGATAACAACCGAATAGCTTCAATAGGCGGCTACAGGTGCGATCCGCCGTGCCGGATATTCTCCTTCGCCCGGCCTTCTGCCAGCTGCGGGTCACGTCCGGCACGCTGCGGCGGCCTATTTGTCTGCAACCCGCGGCATCGCGACTTCAGCGTCGATCGTGGTGGGCATCGGCACCATATTCAGCAACGATGCCGACGACCCCGGGATCGAAATCAGGACATGCGCGACGCCGCCGTCATTGGGTGTGAGCGTGATGGTAGCGGACGAGGCCGCCCAGGCCGGCAGCTGGTTGCGCACCGAGGTGCGAACCGTTGCCTCATCACGGCCGAAGGCGATCTCGCGCGCTCCCGTCCGAGCACTGTTCAACATCGAATTATAGGTAAAGTACAAAAAGCCCACCTGGCTGAGGCCGAACAACATCGTCGCCAGCACTGGAAGTAATATCGCGAGTTCCATGGCAGCGGCGCCGGAACGGTCGTTGCGCAAGGATGCCAGAAGATATCGAAACCGGCCCGTCATTTCAGCTCCATCCGTTAACGATACGGCTTCGACATAGTCGCATGGGCCTCTTGAAGCAAGCCGCGCCAGCATCGGCGACATCGCTGCCTGCCGGCTCGACTGCCCGATCGAGGCGCGCGAATCCTCTATGCCGGTTGCCGGAGCGGACCGCCCCGGAACCGAAGCCGCCGGGGCCGCAGGGCCGGGTCAAAACCATCCCTGAACGAACTATTTCGGCTTTGACAAGTTTGCGGCCGTGGATGCATATCGGGTGCGGCACGTTACCGGATTGGCGGGTCGAGGCGTCACGGGTTCCCGCCAGGAGGTTTTGTAGTGGAAGATGATCAGTACTTCGTCGATTATTATGCCAACCTACAGATCGACCCCATGTGCAGTCCGCGCACGCTCGAGATCGCCTATCGCCATCTCGCGAAAATGTACCACCCGGATCATCCGGAGACTGCCGACCCGGACCGCTTCAACAGCATCACCGAGGCCTACAGCCTGTTGAGGCGCCCGGAAAAGCGTTCACGCTACGACCTGCAATATAGCCGTAACACCGGCTATTCCTTCGCGCCGAAAGAAGCGCGCAGTCCCGAAGACACTGCCGCGATCAGCGACGCCACCATGCATCGCAACATTCTGATGTACCTGTACAAGAAGCGGCGTGAGTCTGCGCGTTCTCCAGGTGCCGGCAGCTACGATATATTGCGGACGCTGAAATGTTCCGAAGAGCATTTCGAGTTTCATGCCTGGTATCTGCGCAAGAAGGGCTTCATCGAGTACACCGAGGATGGGCAATATACCATCACCGTCGAAGGTGTCGATCATGTGATCTCGATGTCCCAGACTGCCGAGAAAACCCTGCGCATCACGCAATCCGACGACGCCTGTTCGGAACGCTGGGCCGCGCGCGAAGCCGCAACCGACACGGTGCAGTAGAAGCCGCGTTCGGTTTGCAGCAAGCGCACGGCAGTTGCGCCAGCCAGACGCGCCGTGCCGCCGCTGCGCTGACACCGCGCCGCCGCCGCGCCGCCGCCTTGGGCCCGCTTCAGCCGGCGACCTCTGCGCTGAGATCGGCGACGCGCATTTCGCCTTCGCGCGTCTGGCCGCCGAGTTCGAGGAAGCGCCGCATCTTTGCTCGCGCCGAATCGCTGAACAGCAGCGTCGCGAACAATTCGCCCTCGATGCGGCAGCCTTCGTCGATCGGCAGGCTGGCATTGCCGATCGATTGCTTGGAGAGGCGAACCGCCGCCGCGGGGAAACCGGCGATGCGCCGGGCAAGGGCGGCCACATGCGCGTCGATTTCCCCCGCCGGCAGCGCGCGGTTCAGCCAGCCCCAGGCCTGCGCGGTTTCGGCATCGAGATCGCCGCCGCCCAGCGTGATCTCGAGCGCCCGCCCGCGGCCGACGAGGCGCGGCAGCCGCTGCGTGCCGGTGCCGCCGGGCAGGATGCCGATCGGCACTTCCATCTGGTTGATGATGGTCTTGCCCATGACGCCGAAGCGCATGTCGAAGCTCATCGAAAGCTCGGCGCCGCCGCCGCCGACGCGGCCTTCGATCTGGGCGATGGTGACCTTGTCCATATTGGCGAAGCGGTGGCACATGGCGTGATAGGCGTTGCCGGTTTCCTCCATCGCGGAGCGCGGGCCGTCGGCGATGGCGATCAACGCCGCGACATCGAAATGCGCCAGGAAGAAATCGGGATCGGCGCTTTTCAGTACGAAAACGAGCGTGTCGGGATCGGCCTCGAGCTCCTCGGACAGCCGCGCCAGTTCGGCGAACAAGTCGCCGGTGATGACGTTGATCGGCGGTGCATCGATGGTCGCCGTAACAATGGCGCCATCACGCACGATGTGGAGCAGGCGGTAATCGTCATAGGCCATGGTCGTTCTCCCCGGGGTCTTCCGTTGTGTCGCCGGGGGATTAGGCCCGGCGACGACGCGCCCCGAAAGTCACAAAACTCACAGCCCGGCGCGATTGCGGCTTATTCGACGTAGATGCCGACCACGCGCCAGCCGCCGCTTTCGCCGGTCAGGGACAGCGTTTCGGTCCGGGTTTCGCCGTCGGCGAAGTTGCTGCGGAAACGCACGGTGCGCGATCCCTTGGGCGGGGCGGGAACATCGTGATCGGCGAGCAGCTGGCGCGATTGCGCGGGGTCGAGGCGGGCGTGAACGGCCTCGGCCGCGGCCTGCCAGGTGGCGATGCTGTTGGCCCGGCGGAACACCGCCCCGGTGGCGGCAAAGCTTTCCGGCCAGTTGCGCGCATCGACGAGCGCCAGCCAGTCGCGGGCGGCGCGGCTGGCGTCGCTTTCGGCGATCGGCGCGGTGGCGGCGTTGGTTGGCGGCGGCGATGACGCCGGTGGCGCGGTGACGGCGAGAGCAGTAACGATGACGATGGCGAGCATGGCGGTCCCTCCAACGGCCGAAGCGATGCGGCGGGCAGGGTGCGGCGGCATCGGGCCGGTGTCGAAACGCTGGGCGACGACAGCCAGCGCTGCATCCCCCAAAGGCTTGTCCGCAAGGTTTTGCGGGGTCGCGTCCTCGGCGTCTTTCAGCATGCGCGCGGCGGCCTTGCTGCTCGATACGCCGAGCTTGCGGCGTGCCTCGCGCAGCCGCTCGTTGATGGTGTGGACCGACAAGCCGAGAGCGTTCGCCATCGATTTGGCGTCATGCCCGGCGAGCAGCAGGCGCAGCGCTGCCTTTTCCTTCCCGGTCAGCAAGTCGGTGCCGTCCGCCATCGATTGTCGTGCCTGTAGCCTATCCCGGTGCAAAGGGTAGCGCGGCCGGTGCGGCACGGTCACCCCGAAAGATTTGTACCGCCCCGGGGCGATGTTCGGCGTACGGACCGGTTGGCCACGAATGCATGCGTTTGTCCTGAAGGCACTGACCGTTTTGACGGGCTCCGAGGACACCATATTTCTCTCACATGCGGGCTTTGCCGCGGTGCGGCGGAAGCCGGCGAAAGCGCTGGCGCTGGCGGTTCGGGCGTTGGAAGGGAAAGAGCCTCCGGCAGCTGGGGCCTGCTGCTCCAGCCCCCGTTTAAGATTACTCTTCTCCCACCTGCGGGAGCGGTCGACCTGGCGCTCGCGCCGAGCGGGAGAGGGTGCACTCTCACCCCGCCAGCGCTCAACCCCGACAATCAACCACACCATCACCTTGCACGCTGCCTCTCCCGCAAGCAGGAGAGAGGCAATTAAGTGTACTATCCCCGGAATTTCCTTGACAGATCGCCCAAGAGATCGTCGAAAAAATCAGCGAAATTGCCGCGCGCGTCATAAAGCGTCGCCAATGCGAGCATCATCCCGCTAAGCGGTTGCGCCTCACTCGATCTTGAAATCGATTTTCTTGCCAACGTGCAGCCCTCACAGCCTAAATTAAACTAAGGTTGGCAGTTTGAATTGCAAGCGCAATTGAATTGGTTTGAGGCAGTTACCGGACCCACCCACTTGAAGCTGCGGGTCTCGCCTCTCCCGCATGCGGGAGAGGGGCCGCTAAGAATACTGTTCCCGGAACTCCCAACCCTCCGCCATCCCGGTGTCGCAGGAATCATGTCATAGCGAGGTCTAGCCGAGCCGCACTACAGATCACCAGTTTGATAAAACTGACGTACCTTTTTTATAAATAATGCATAATCCTTGTTTTCGTCCGCGAGTCGGCTGCACATAGACCACTCGATTGAAATTCTCTCGCGAGCAGGAATACGAATTATGCTCTCGGTCGGACTATCCATGTCAATTTCAATGAGACCGATGCCATGAACGCTGTAGAGCATCTGTATTTCCTTGATCGTGTCAGCGCCTTCAATTTCGGCCGCAACCAGATACCCAAAGCTGGCCCAAGACGAGTTTGAGACTGTTTGGAAATAGGCTTCGCGAACGTTGGAGCGGTTTAGGAGTCTTTTGACCTCAAAGGACCAGAGGCGTGCCCTCCGGTCACCACTATGTCTGACGGCTTCTGCCACTTCCTTGTTCATCCCGACCGTCAGTGCCTCAATTGCAACCACATCTGGATAAAGCCATCTGTTGACGCCAGGCCCCTTCTTATTGGACGCTGTACTCTCGTTGATTCTCATTGCATCTGCATTTACCTCAGAATCAACAAACTTGATCAGCATTGGATACAGATCATGCTCCAATAACTTTGGACTTGTTGGAAAGTCTTCAAGCTTTTCAATTTCAACCAGATCGGAAGCGCCTTCTGCGGCACTAACTTCCTCGGCATCCGTTTTGATAGACCAATAATACTGTCTCGGACGGCCTTCCGTTGTGCGAAGTTGTGGAAATTTTGTCTGCCAAGAAGGCCGGTTTCCACCGATCTCGGCAACGATCTGACCAAGCAAATCCGCCTCGCTCGTGAGATAGCTGCTTTTTGAGAGTTTGCTGTTTGTTTCCTCTGGATAATTGTCATGTATCCAAAGCGCGATTTGGCGCGCCTTGAACCGCTTTTCTGGCGTCGCTTGTAGCAGCTCGAAAACGCGCTCTCTAAGCTTCATGGCCGTTTCCCTGGACTAGACGCATGCGCCTACTCCGCCGCCGGCAGATAAATCTCCCCACCCTTCGCCCGGAACTCCGCGCTCTTCTCCGCCATCCCGGCTTCCAGCATCTCCGCGCTGTTCTGCTTCGCCGCATAATCGCGCACATCCTGCGTGATCTTCATGCTGCAGAATTTCGGCCCGCACATCGAGCAGAAGTGGGCAACCTTGGCGCCTTCGGCCGGCAGGGTTTCGTCGTGGAATTTGAGCGCGGTTTCGGGGTCGAGCGACAGGTTGAACTGGTCGCGCCAGCGGAAATCGAAGCGGGCGCGGCTGAGGGCGTCGTCGCGGAGCTGGGCTGCCGGGTGGCCCTTGG
>JBBRVH010000093.1:0-13024 GCA_038246995.1 Sphingomonadales bacterium | reverse complement strand
TCGAACGCATCATTGCCGCCTCATCCAACCCCGGCGATGTCGTGCTTGATCCATTCTGCGGCTGCGGCACCGCTGTCGATGCTGCGCAAAAACTCGGGCGGCAATGGATCGGCATCGACGTCACCCATATCGCTATCGGCATGATCGAAAACCGGATGAGGGAAGGCTATCCCGGCATCGATTTCGAAACCATTGGTGTGCCGAAAGACCTCGCCAGCGCCGAACGCCTCGCGCTGGATGATCCGCACCAGTTCCAGCAATGGGTGTGCTGGCAGGTCGGCGGCTTTCCGCGCGATAAAAAGGGCGGCGACAAGGGCGTCGATGGCTGGTTCAACTACGCCATCGACGGCGGCAAACGCATCGAAACCGGCGTGATTTCGGTCAAGGCCGGGGACAATGTGAACCCCAACATGGTTCGCGATCTTGGAAGGGTGATGGAGCGCGACAAGCACCGCTTTGGCCTGTTCATCATGAAGGGCCTGCCGACCAAGGGCATGCGCGACGAAGCCGCCTCACAACCGATCATCGAAACCGATTTCGGGCGGTTTCCGGCCTTGCAGTTCGTGACGCTGGCAGAATTGTTCCAGGGGATGAAACCGAAACTGCCGCCACTCATCAGCCCGGTCAAAAAGGCCAGCCGTGTCGAAACACGCACCAGCCACCAAAAGGGCGCACAAGGCGCGCTGGAGGTCTAGCGCGGCCTTAATCGAACCCGACGAACCGCGTCGCCTCGGCCACCGATTTGCGGGTCGAAACCACCGCATTGGCGGGAAAACTTTCCTCGGGCCAACCCAGCGCGATGCTCTTCATGATGACCTGATCATCGGCGATCCCGGCATGTTCGCGCACCACCGGCGATTGCATGATGCCTTGCGAATTGATCACCGCGCCCAGCCCGCGCGACCAGGCGGCGTTGACCAGCGCCGTCGCCACCGCGCCGCAATCGAACGGCGTGTCGTCGCTGCCATCGACAGCGCGATCATAGGTGATGATGATGCACACCGGGGCATCGAACTGGCGAAAGCCGCGCAGCACCCAATCCTGCCGCATCGCCGTATCGTCGCGCGCGATCCCCATCGCGGCGAACAATTGCTTGGCAACGCCGACCTGGCGTTCGCGATGCGGCCCGGCAAAGGCCTGGCCGATGCGGAACTCGCGGCTGTGCGGCACCCCGGCGAGGTTCCGCTCGGTATTGCCGGCGCGAATGCGATCGAGCGGTTCCCCCGTCAGCACGGTGAAATTCCACGGTTGCGTGTTCATCGATGATGGCGCGCGCATCGCCAGCGCCAATATCTCCTCGACAAGCGCGCGCGGCACCGGATCGGGCTTGTAACCGCGGATGCTGCGGCGCCCCATGATCACATCGTCGAATTTCATTTGCAGCCCCTGTCGTTGTCCCCGGGTCGTGCCATCGCCCCGCCCGGGCTGCAACTCGCAAAACAACGCGGCGTCAGTTGATGACCGGCCGCGGTTCAAGGCGCAGGCGCGCGTTGAAGATAACCCCATCCGGAGCATAATCGACCTTCACCATGTTACGCCCCGCGGCGCCGAACGCCTGCTCGATCAGTTTGGAACCGAAACCGCGCCGGGTCGGTGGCTGCACGCGCGGCCCGCCGGTTTCCTGCCAATGCAGGTCGAACATCGGATGGGTATCAGACCGGTCGACATGCCATCTGATCATCACCCGGCCGGTCGGTAGCGCCAATGCGCCGTACTTGACGGCATTGGTGCCCAGTTCGTGCAGCGTCATTGCCAGCGCCAGGGCATTCTGTGCATCGATCCAGACCTCAGCGCCTTCGATATCGAAGCGATCGACATGGTCATCGCCGTGCACGGCGAGGACTTCGGCGATGATCTGCTGAATGTCGGCGCCCTGCCAGCTTTCGCGGGTCAGCACGCCATGCGCTTGCACCATCGCCTGCAATCGCGCTTCGAAGGCATCCCAGACGGTCTTTTCGATACCGGCCTTCTTCAACGTCTGGCGCGCCATCACCTGGACGACGGTCAGCGTGTTGCGCACGCGGTGATCGAGTTCATTGACCAGCAATTGCCGCATCCGTTCCTCGTTCTTGCGCACGGTGATGTTCATGCTGATGCCGAACAGGCCGATGACCCGGCCATCCTTGGCGCGCAGCGGGCTTTTGGTCGACAGATAGGTCTGTTCGCCTTCGGGACTTGTCACCGTTTCCTCGAGCGTTTCCGATTTGCCGGCCGCCATGATGCGGGCATCGGTTGCGACCAAGGCACGACCCTCTGCGGGATCGTCGTGCCATTCGATATCCGTTTTGCCGCAAACTTCAGCCCAGGTCTTGCCGAACGTTTCGAGCACGGCGCGATTGGCAAAGATCATCCGGCTGTGAATGTCCTTGGCATAAATGAAATCGGGAGTCGCTTCACCGATATTGAACAGCAATTCACGGGCGAAGTCGCCCGCATCGGCAGCGCCTAGCAGTTCGGAAAAACTCATCGGGTCCGACTCCGCAGTTCCAGCACCAACTGCACTGGTACGATGGATTGGTACTGTATTTATGAACCCGCCATTGGCAGCGCGGCAGCACCGACTGCTATCGGTTACCACGATTGTAAACTGATTACCAGCAGTGAGCGCTCGGCGCCAAGCCGCTTTAGCGCAGATTGCCCACCGCGCGCTGGATGCGCTTGCAGGCTTCCTCCAGTACAGCGTCGGACGTCGCATAGGAAATGCGGAAGGCCGGCGAACCGCCGAACGCCGCGCCATGCACCACAGCGACGCCTTCGCTTTCCAGCAGATACGCGGCAACCGCTTCGTCGTCGGTCAGCACGCTGCCGCCCGGCGTCGTCTTGCCGATCAGGCCGCTGCAATCGGGATAGACATAAAAGGCGCCGGCCGGACGCGGGCAGCGCAGCCCCGGGGTCTGGTTGAGCATCGACACCACAAGGTCGCGGCGTTTCTGGAAAGCCGCGTTGCGCGTCGCCAGGAACGATTGGTCGCCATTGAGCGCCGCGACGGTCGCCGCCATCGAGATCGAGCACGGGTTCGACGTCGATTGCGATTGCAGCTTGGCCATCGCCTTGATCAACCACGCCGGGCCACCGGCAAAACCGATGCGCCAGCCGGTCATCGCATAGGCCTTGGAAGCGCCATTGACCGTCAGCGTGCGATCGTACAGCCCGGGTTCGACCTCGGCGATCGTGGTGAATTCAAAATCATCATAGACGATATGTTCATACATGTCGTCGGCGAGGATCATGACGTGCGGGTGCTTCATCAGCACCGCGGTCAACGCCTGCAATTCGGTGCGCGTATAGGCCGCGCCCGTCGGGTTCGATGGCGAATTGAAGATCAGCCATTTCGTCGCCGGCGTGATCGCGGCATCAAGCTGTCCGGGCGTCAGCTTGAATTCGCTGTCGATCGTGCAGTTGATGATCACCGGCGTCGCCCCGGTATAGGCGACGATATCGGGATAGCTGACCCAATAAGGCGCCGGGATGACGACTTCATCGCCCGGATCGAGCGTTACCAGCAGGGCGTTGAAGATCGTCTGCTTGCCGCCGACATTGACCGTGATCTGGTCGAGCCCGTAATCGAGATTGTTGTCGCGCTTGAACTTGGCCTGGATGGCCTTTTTCAACTCGGGCGTGCCATCGACGGCGGTATATTTCGTCTGGTCGCCGCGGATTGCGGCGATGCCGGCTTCCTTGACGAAATCGGGGGTTGGAAAATCGGGTTCGCCAGCGCCCAGCCCGATGATGTCGCGGCCGGCGGCCTTCAGCTCGGCAGCCTTGTTGGTCACCGCGATCGTCGGGCTGGGGTTGATACGCTGGATGGCGGCAGAAAGCTTCGACATGACACGGGTCCCCGGGCGGCGGACGCTGCGTTGGGCCGCCGCGACAGCGTTTAGCGGCAGCCGCCGCGCCCGTGCAACCGCCAAGCGCGACGGTTCCCGCGTGGCGACACTTTTTTCAACCGATCAGACCAGCACCTTGCCCGGCACCGACACCGAATCGAGCGGCGTTTTCGCGTCAATTTCGAGCAAGGTCTTGAGCAGGCCATCGCGCAAATCATAGACCCAGCCGTGCAGCCGCAGATCACGCCCATCGGCCCAGGCAGCCCGCACGGGAGCCGTTGCAGCGACATGCAGCAACTGGTCACGAACATTGCATTCGACGAATCGGTTGATGCGGGCGTCGCCTTCGGGTTGCGCAGCGATTTCGGCCGCGTGATCGGCACAGACATCGCGGGCATGTGCCAGCCATTCCCCCAACGGACCCTCGGTCGGCGCCCCGGCAAGCGCCGCCTTGATGCCGCCGCAGCCATAATGCCCGCACACCACGATCCGGTCGATCTTCAGGACGCCGATGGCAAAATCGATCACCGCCATCAGATTGCCGTCGCCGGGTTGCACCAGATTGGCGATATTGCGGTGGATGAACAGCCCGCCGGGCAAGGCCTGGGTGAACTGGTCGGGTGATACCCGGCTGTCGGAACAGCCGATCCACAGGAACACCGGTTTCTGGTCGGCGACATGGCGCGAAAAATACTCGGGGTCTTCGGCAAGCTGCTCCGCCGACCAGGCGCGGTTGTGGAGCATCAACTGGGTCACTTCATGCATGGCGTGTTCCTCAGGTGGCGCGAGCGCGTGTAAGCGGCGCGGTGATCAAAGGGGCCAGCTTGCCGCGGGGATCGCCCTTCACCACAACGCGCAGGTTGCGATACGGGGCGCCTTTCACAAAGGCGTTGATGATATCGATATTGTCGAGATCGACATAATTCGTGCCCGACAGGTCGATCAGCACGGTGTGATTGTCGGGCACCCGGGCCAGCGCTGCCTGCAATTGCGGCTTGTGGATGAAATACAGGTTGCGCCGCGCCCGCACCATCACCGATTCCGCCGTTTCGACATAGGTGATGACATCGGCAAGGCTGCGCCAGATGACAAAGGCAAAGCCGACCAGCAGCCCGATCATGATGCCGATGAGCAGATCACTGAGCAGGATGGCGACGACGGTGACGATGAAGGGAATGAACTGCGTCATGCCCTGGGCCCAGCGCTCGACGAACAGCTTGGGCTTGGCCAGCTTGTAACCGGTGGCGATAAGCACGGCGGCCAGCGCCGACAGCGGGATGAGGTTGAGCACCACCGGGATCAGCGCGATGCTGAGCAACAGCCAGACACCGTGCAGGATCGTCGCCAGCCGCGAATCGGCACCGGCCTCGACATTGGCCGAGCTGCGCACGATCACCGATGTCACCGGGATGCCGCCAAGCAGCCCCGACACGAGATTGCCGGTGCCCTGCGCCAGCAGTTCGCGATTCTTGTCGGTGACGCGGCGCTTGGGATCGAGTTCGTCGACCGCCTTGACGCTGAGCAGCGATTCAAGGCTGGCAACGATCGCCAGCGTCAGCGCGACGGTCCAGACGGCCGGATTGCCGACCGCGCTGAAATCGGGCAGCCGGAACAGTGCGAAGAACGCCGCCGGCGTGGCCGAGATCGGCACGTTGACCAGGTGCGACGGCGCCACCACCAGCGCCGGGGCCACCGCCTGGAACAGGGCATTGGCGCCGATGCCGAAGGCAACGACCACCAGCGGCCCGGGCAGCAAGCGCAACGAGCCTTGCGTGGGCCGCGCCTTGTCCCACCAGAACAGGAACGCCAGGCTGATCGCCGCGATCAGCGCCGCCCCCCAGACGATATCATTCTGCAGGACATGGCTGAGCCCCGACAGCGTGTTGCCGCCATCGGGCTGCCAGAAGCTGAAATCGCCTTCGGGATCGGCATCATAGCCGACCGCGTGCGGCACCTGCTTGAGAATGAGGATCAGGCCGATCGCCGTCAGCATGCCGGTGATCACCGACGACGGCACGAATTCGGCGAGCACGCCGCCCTTGGTCAGCGAAAAACCGATCTGGATGGCGCCGGCGAGGCAGACGGCGAGCAGGAACACATCATAGCTCGGCAGCTTTTCGATGGCGGCAAAGACGATCGCCGTCAGCCCGGCCGCCGGTCCGCTGACCGACAAGGGCGACCGGCTGACCGCGCCGACGACGATGCCACCGACGATCCCGGCGATCAGCCCGGCAAACAGCGGCGCGCCCGATGCCAGGGCAACACCCAGGCACAGCGGCAGCGCCACCAGCGCCACCACGATCGATGCCGGCACGTCCGTGCGCCAGCTTGCCAGCATGCCCGTTGCCGCACCGGCACCAGCACTGCCACTGCCACTGCTGTTGTCCTGTCCCGACATAACTGCCCTTTTGTCGCGAAGCTGACGGTGAACATAAACTGATCGTAATGTTGCACGCAATCACCATCGGTGCCGCACGCCCTTGCGAGCGACCGCCCGGCCGCTACAAGATGATCGACAACAAGATCACGAGGTATCGATGCGCCCTGCCCTGCTCGCCCTGATGCTAGCCTCGGTTGCCCCGACGCAGGCGCAATCGATTCCGATCCCCGCCGCGATCACCGCCGAGGGCGTGCCTGCCATCCCCGCCGGTCTTGCCGATGCTGTCCGGCCCTATCTTGAAAACCGCTTCGCCGCCTTCCAGGCCTGGGACCCGGTTTCGCGCGGCATGCTGGTCACCACGCGCTTCGGCAATGCCCAGCAATTGCACAAGGTTGCCCGACCCGGCGGTGACCGCACCCAGATCAGTTTCGAGTCCGAGCCCGTTCCCGGCGGCAGCTATTCCCCCGATGGCAAGACCCTGCTTGTCGGCAAGGATATCGGCGGCAATGAATTCTTCCAGCTCTTCACCCTCGCCGATGGCCGGCTGCGCCTGCTGACCGATGGCAAGAGCCGCAACACCGGTGCGGTCTGGTCGCGGGATGGCAAGACCATCGGCTACAGCTCGTCGCGCCGCAACGGCACCGACAGCGACCTGTACCTGATCGATCCGGCCGATCCGAAATCCGATCGCAAGCTCGTCGAATTGAAGGGCGGCGGCTGGCGTTTCCGGGATTTTGCCCCCGATGGCACGACCGCGATCGTCAGCAACGGGCAATCGGTCGAAAAATCCGATCTCTACAGCGTCGACCTGGCAACCGGCGTCCTCACCCGCCTCAACCGCCCCGGCCCCGATGCCAGCTACAATGGCGCCAAATATGCGCCCGATGGCACGATCTATGTCACTGCCGATGCCGGCAATGATTTCCAGCGGCTCGGCACCATCAGCGCGAAGGACGGCTTCAGGCAGCTCGTCTCCGGGCCGGCGCAATGGGATATCGATGAATTCGATATCGCCAAGGATGGCAGCTTCATCGCCGTCACCCGCAACGAAGCCGGCATCAGCAAGCTTTACCTTGTCGATCCGAAATCAGGCGCGATCATTGCCGAACCGAAATTGCCCGTCGGCATCGTCGGCGGCATCGAAATCGCCCCTTGGGGTGACGTCGGCTTCACCATGACCAGCGCGACCTCGCCCGCCGATGCGTGGAGCGTCGATCCGAAAACCCTCGCCGCCACCCGCTGGACCTTTTCCGAAACCGGCGGGCTCGACCCGTCGCGCAATCGCGAGGCCGAACTCGTCACGGTCAAATCCTTCGACGGCCTGCCGGTCTCGGGCTTCCTCACCCGCCCCGACCCGGCAAAATTCCCCGGCAAGCGGCCGCTGATCATCGATATTCACGGCGGCCCCGAAGGCCAGTCGCAGCCGGGCTATCTCGGCACCGACAATTATCTCGTCAACGAACTCGGCATCGCGGTCTTCTATCCCAATGTCCGCGGCTCGACAGGCTATGGCAAGCGCTTCGTCGGGCTCGACAACGGCCCCTACAAACGCGAGGATTCGGTCAAGGACATCGGTGCCATGCTCGATGCGCTCGCCGCCCGCCCCGATATCGATGCGGCGCGCATCGCCGTCACCGGCGGCAGCTATGGCGGCTACATGTGCTACGCCTCGGCGATCCGGTATGGCGCCCGGCTGCGCAGCGGCGTCTGCATTGTCGCGATTTCCAATTTTGTCACCTTCCTCGAAAACACCCAAGGCTATCGCCGCGATCTGCGCCGGGTCGAATATGGCGATGAACGCAACCCCGGCCAGCGGTTGAAACTGGCCGAAATCTCGCCGCTCACCCGCGCCAGCGAATTGAAGATCCCGCTGCTGGTCGTCACCGGCGGCAATGATCCGCGCGTGCCGGCGTCCGAAGCCAGCCAGATGGTCGATGCGGTGCGCAAGAACGGCGGCCAGGCGTGGCACATCCTCGCCGCCAACGAAGGTCATGGCTATCGCAAGAAGGAAAACCGCGATTATGAATTCCTGGCGACGCTGACCTTCTGGCAGCAGACGCTGCTGAAATAGCTGAGTTCACGACCTAGCCGCGCAGCACGCAGCGAAAGCCGATGTGGCAAGTGGCGGTATCGATCGATTCGGCATGGCGCGCCGCCGGGCGGTAGCGCTGGCAATAGCTTGGTGCGCACAGGAAGCTGCCGCCCTTGAGCACCTTTTGCGGGATCGGTGCCGCCGGATCCATCGTGCCCGCCGCCGGCCCGCGCGGGTTCTTCGGCACGCAGCAGGCCTTTGCCGCATCGGCCGCATGGCGCGGCTGGTACCAGTCCTGCGTCCATTCCCAGACATTGCCGATCATGTCGTACAGGCCATAGCCGTTGGGCGGGTATGACCCGACCGGCGCGGTGGCTTCCCAGCCGTCCTCGCCGGCATTCTGGTGGGGGAATTTCCCCTGCCATGTGTTGGCCATGTGCTTGCCGCCGGGGCGAAATACCTCGCCCCAGGCGTAGGTGGCGCCATCAAGCCCGCCGCGCGCCGCATATTCGAACTCGGCTTCGGTCGGCAGGTCCTTGCCCGCCCAGCGCGCATAGGCCAGCGCATCGCCATAGGCGACCTGCACGACGGGATGATCCTCCATCCCGGCCAGCCCCGACCCCGGACCATAGGGCGCGCGCCAGTTCGCCCCCGGCTGCAAGCGCCACCATTGCGACCAGTCGCGCGTGTCGACCGGCCCGCGGGTCTTGTGGAACACCAGGCTGCCGGCAAACAGCATCTCGGGCCGGGCGCCGGGGTAATCGGCGGCATCGGGCACGGTTTCAGCCAGGGTGACATGCCCGGTCGCCGCCACGAATGCGCCGAACTGCGCAGTGGTCACCGCCCGCGCATCGATGTGAAAGCCATCGATCTCGACAGTGTGCGCCGGGGCTTCCTCGGGATAGGCGGTGTCGCTGCCCATGCGAAACCGCCCGCCGGGAATGGCCACCATATCGCTGAGAATATCGTTCATGTCTCGGTGCGGCGGCGGTGCCAATCGTCGCAAAAGCCCAAAAGGGGTTCGACCGCCATCGCTGCCGCAACGCGAAAGCCCTGCACGCCGTCGCAGCCCGCCAGCCGCGCCGCATCGAGCTGGATATCGTCCTCCACGCCCTCGGCAATCACCGTCATGCCCAATTGCTTCGACAGCCGCACCATGGTTTCCACCACCACCCGTTCGCGCGGGCTACCGGTCAGCCCCAGGGTAAAGCTGCGATCGAGCTTGATGACATCGATCGGCAGCCGCGCCATCCAGGCCAGCGAGGAATAGCCGGTGCCGAAATCATCGAGCGCGATCTTGATGCCATCGGCGCGCAGCGCGGCGAGCAATTCGACGGCGCCATAGATATCGGTGATGAACGCGCCTTCGGTAACCTCGAGCGTCAGGCGGCTGCGCGGCAGGCCGGCGGCCACCCGCGCTTCCTCGAGCGCAACGGCAAAGCCCGGATCGGCCAGATCGGCGGCGGTGACGTTGACCGACAGCCGCAGCCGCGACGCCGGGCCGATCCAGCCTGCGGCCTCGCGCATCGCCCGGGCGCGGATGTGGCGCCCCAGCTTGATCGCCAGTTCGGCGGTGGCGGCGGTGCCGAGCAGGGTTTCGGCCGGCAACAGCCCGAGCGTGGGATGTTCCCAGCGCACCAGCGCCTCCACCCCGGTGATCATGCCGGTGCCGAGCGCCAGCTGCGGCTGGAACAGAATCGCGATGTTGTCGCCTTCGATGGCGCGGTGCAGGTCGGATTCGAGATCGGCGAGCCGGGTCAACGGATCGCCGGCGGGGTCGCGCTGGAAGATCTCGATGGTGCCGGCTTCGCCGCCGCGGGCCAGCGCCAGCGCCGAACTGGCCTGGCGAATGAGCGACGCCGCATCGCCTTCGGCGCCGGCGTCGCCGACCGTGATCCCGATCCGCGCCGACAGATGGATGACATAGTCATCGACGACAAAAGGCGTTTCAAAAGCACCGGCGAGCGTTTCGGCAAGCCGCCGCACCGTGGCCAGCGACACCGGGCCGTTCACCGCCACGGCAAATTCGGCCGCCGCCAGCCGCGCCAGCATGCGGCGTTCCGCCAGGTCGCGTCCCGGGCTGCGCGCATCGACCGATTGGCCGAGCCGCTGGGCCACCGCCGCCAGCACCCGGTCGGCAACGGCGCGGCCATAGGCAGCATTGATCTGGGCAAAGCGCACGATGCCGACCGCAAGCACGAACACCGGCTGCGCCGCATCGGCATCCTGCAAGGCCGCGCTGATCCAGCCCTGCATCTGGTCGCCGGTGGCGAGCCCGGTCATTTCATCATGGCGCCGCTGAGCCGCGACAGCGCCGGGCCCGGCTTCGGCAAGCGCGATCGCCGCTTCCGAAAGCCGTTCGGCATGGCGCACCGCAAGCCGCAAGGCATCGGCAAAGGTCGCGCTGCCGAACGGGCTGACCAGCACCGATGTCGCCCCGGCATCATGGGCCGCGCCGGCGGCGGTGCCATCGGCGCGCGACAGCAGCACCAGCATGGCGCCGTGGCGTGCCTTGACCGCCGCGCCCAGCGATCGCGCCGCCGCCAGCCCCTGCGCCAGCGCGCCGCGCGCATCGATGACGACCAGACGCGCCGGTTCGGCTTCGAAACGTTCGGCGGCGCGTTCGGGGCGGCGCTCGACCCGTGGCACCACGCCGACATCGCTGGTCGCAGCGGCCACTTCATCGGCATAGCGCGGCGACACGATCAACACCGGTTCGGCCGCGTTTATGGGCATGCACACTCCTTGACAGGCCGGACCGGGCAGCCGCGCGAAATAACAATCTAGGGCCAATCGCCAGCGCTGTGAAGCGACCAGGGGCGACTAATTCAGTGCGATGGCGCGCAAAGTCATGCGCAATTGGCTGGACTTCACGCCCTGCCATCGCCACGTTGCCGCCAACGATGACCAGCACCCTGCTCCTTCCGCCCGACATGGCGGCACCGCCGGCGGCCCCCCTGGTCGATCCGTTCGGCCGGGCGATCACCTATTTGCGCGTCTCGGTGACCGACCGCTGCGATTTTCGCTGCGTCTATTGCATGCCCGAGGCGATGACCTTCCTGCCCAAGGCCGAAGTGCTCAGCCTCGAGGAAATCGACCGGCTCGCCTCGGCGTTCATCCGGCGCGGCACCCGCAAGTTGCGGCTTACCGGCGGCGAACCCCTGGTGCGGCGCGGCATCGTCGATCTGGTCCGCCGGCTCGGCCGCCATCTCGACAGCGGCGCGCTCGATGAACTCACGCTCACCAGCAATGGCTCGCAACTGGCGCGCTTTGCCCCCGATCTGTTCGCCGCCGGGGTGCGCCGCATCAATGTCAGCCTCGATACGCTCGACCCGGCAAAATTTGCCGAGATCACCCGCTGGGGCCGGCTGCCGCAGGTGCTCGACGGCATCGCTGCCGCCAAGGCCGCCGGGCTGCACATCAAGCTCAACATGGTCGCGCTCGCCGGCGTCAACGATGGCGAAGTCGAAGCGATGCTGGCCTTTGCGGCGGCGCAGGGCCATGATCTGGTGCTGATCGAAACCATGCCGCTGGGCGAAATCGGCGTCGATCGCGTCGATCATTACTTGCCGCTCAGCCGGGTCCGCGCCGATCTTGCCCGCCGCTTCACGCTCCACGATCTGCCCGATAATACCGGCGGCCCGGCGCGCTATGTCCGCATCGGCGAAACCGGGCAGCGGCTGGGATTCATCACGCCGCTGACGCACAATTTCTGCGAAAGCTGCAACCGTGTCCGGCTGACCGCGACCGGGCAGTTGTACATGTGCCTCGGGCAGGACGATGTCGCCGACCTGCGCAGCGTCGTGCGCGCCAGCAGCGATGACATACTGCTCGATGCGGCACTCTCCGAAGCCATCACCCGCAAGCCCAAGGGCCATGATTTCGTCATCGATCGGCGGTCTGCGGCCCCGGCGGTCACCAGGCACATGAGCGTCACCGGTGGCTGACACGCTGCTGCCCGCCCGCCTCGCCCTGCTGGTTTCGGACACCGAAGCCGCCGAAGCCGCCGGCGCAGCGCTGCGCAATCGCCATGATTTCGTTTCGGTCGCCGACGCCGATATCGTCGTCGCGCTGGGCGGGGATGGCTTCCTCCTCCATGTGCTTCACGAAGCGCTGCTGGCGAGCAAGCCCAAGCCGGTGTTCGGCATGAACCTCGGCACGGTCGGCTTCATGATGAACGAATTTGCCGAGGACGACCTGCCGACCCGGATCGCGGCGGCGCGCGGCTTCACGCTGCACCCGCTGATGATGACCGCCGTGACCATCAGCGGCGAAACGATCACCTCGCCCGCCATCAACGAAGTCTCGCTGCTGCGCGAAACCCGGCAGACCGCCAAGATCGAGATCGCCATCGACGGCCAGGTCCGCATGGAAGAATTGATCTGCGACGGCGTGCTGGTGGCGACACCGGCGGGGAGCACCGCCTATAATCTGTCGGCAAACGGCCCGATCCTGCCGCTGCAATCCGATCTGCTGGCCTTGACGCCGATCAGCCCGTTTCGGCCCCGGCGCTGGCGCGGTGCCTTGCTGCCCCAGGCCAGCGTCATCGAATTTCGCGTGCTGGAGGCCAAGAAGCGCCCGGTTTCGGCGGTCGCCGACCAGCGCGAAGTCCGCGATGTCGCCAGCGTGCGGGTGGTTACCGACAAATCGATCAGCCTCGAATTGCTGTTCGACCCGGGTTATGCGCTCGATGACCGCATCGTGCTCGAACAATTCGCCAGCTGATCGGTGCAGAGTTTTGCGGCAGGCACATGCCGCTTGCCCCCTGCCCTTCGCCCCGCTATA
>JBBRVH010000092.1:0-13375 GCA_038246995.1 Sphingomonadales bacterium | reverse complement strand
GTAGGCGTACCCGCCCCCCGGCCTGATCGGGACGGAAAAAAGCCCGCCCCGCATGGCGGGACGGGCCAATTCGACAGCGCCGTTCAGGCGAATTCACAGCGCCGTTCAGGCGAATTGGACAGCGCCGTTCCGGCGTCAGGCAGCCTTGTCGGCAACCAGCAGGCGCACGGGTTCCTTGGTGCCGGCAACGACTTCCTGGTCGACCAGGATTTCCTCGACACCTTCAAGCCCGGGCAATTCGAACATGGTATCGAGCAAGATCGATTCCATGATCGAGCGCAGGCCGCGCGCGCCGGTCTTGCGTTCGATGGCGCGCTTGGCAATCGCCGAGAGCGCATCGGTCTGGAAGGTCAGCTTCATGCCCTCCATCTCGAACAGGCGGGCATATTGTTTCGACAGGGCGTTCTTGGGCTCGGTCAGGATCTTGATCAGCGCGGCTTCATCAAGGTCTTCCAGCGTCGCGATGACCGGCAGGCGCCCGATGAATTCGGGGATCAACCCGAAACGCAACAGATCCTCGGGCTCGCACTTCATCAGCAACTGGCCGACGCGGCGCTCGTCCGGGGCGGCGACATGGGCGCCGAAACCGATCGATTTGCCCTGCAGGCGGTCACCGATGATGCGATCGAGCCCCGAAAAGGCGCCGCCGCAGATGAACAGGATGTTCGTCGTGTCGACCTGCAGGAATTCCTGCTGCGGATGCTTGCGCCCGCCCTGCGGCGGCACGGAGGCGGTGGTGCCTTCCATGATCTTGAGCAGGGCCTGCTGGACGCCTTCGCCCGAAACGTCGCGGGTGATCGACGGATTATCGGCCTTGCGCGAAATCTTGTCGATTTCATCGATATAGACGATGCCGCGCTGGGCACGTTCGACGTTGTAGTCCGACGCCTGCAACAGCTTCAGGATGATGTTCTCGACATCTTCGCCAACATAGCCGGCTTCGGTCAGCGTCGTTGCATCGGCCATGGTGAAGGGCACATCAAGGATGCGCGCCAACGTCTGGGCGAGCAGCGTCTTGCCGCAACCCGTCGGCCCGACCAGCAGGATGTTCGACTTGGCGAGTTCGACCTCGGCACCCTTGCCGCCGTGGTTGAGCCGTTTGTAGTGATTATGCACCGCCACCGACAGCACGCGCTTGGCGTGCGTCTGGCCGATCACATAATCGTCGAGCACCTTGCAGATCTCGCGCGGGGTCGGCACGTCGCCGGCCTTTTTCACCAGCGCCGTCTTGGTTTCTTCGCGGATGATGTCGTTGCACAATTCGACGCATTCATCGCAGATGAACACCGTCGGCCCGGCGATGAGTTTCCTCACCTCGTGCTGGCTCTTGCCGCAGAAGCTGCAATAGAGCGTGCTCTTCGAATCGCCCCCACTCAGCTTGGTCATGACTTTCCTTCCTCGCGTGATGGCGAGTGTAGCGTTACAAGTACGTTATCGGCAAGAGCACCGATGCACGCAATCATTGCAACTGATAAGCCGGTCCTGCCGTTCCCGTAAATCCGGGCACCGCCAGGACCGTCGGCGATCACGCCGCCTTCAGGGCATCGGCATCGGTCGGCAGCGGCCGCTTTTCAGCGACTTCGTCGATCAACCCGAAAACCTTGGCTTCGTCCGACGACATGAACTTGTCACGGTCCATGGCGCGTTCGATGGTGTCGAGCTCCTGCCCGGTGTGCTTGACGTAAAGTTCGTTGAGCGCGTGGCGGGTGCGCAGGATCTCGCGGGCCTGGATCTCGATATCCGATGCCATGCCCTGGGCGCCGCCCGACGGCTGGTGGATCATGATGCGGGCGTTCTTCAGCGCCACGCGCATGCCCGGTTCGCCGGCGGCGAGCAGGAAGCTGCCCATCGATGCGGCCTGGCCGACGCAAACCGTGCCGACGCGCGGGCGGATGTACTGCATCGTGTCATAGATCGCCATGCCGGCTGTCACCACGCCACCCGGCGAGTTGATGTACATGAAGATGTCCTTCTTCGGATTTTCCGATTCAAGGAACAGCAACTGGGCAACGATCACCGACGCCATATGATCTTCGACCTGGCCGGTTACGAAAACGATGCGTTCGCGCAGCAGGCGCGAATAGATGTCGAACGAGCGCTCCCCGCGGTTGGAGGTCTCGATGACCATGGGGATGAGGCCGGCGTGAATATCGAGCATGGGAACCCTTTCCATATCGGTGGCAACGTCGGACGTTTGGCGCGGAAGTTCAAGGGGGTGAACGCCGGCTGCGGCAAAGGCAGCGGCATTGTTGCCGACTTGTCCACATGAAAACGGGGTGATGCCGGCCGGCACCACCCCGTCTCCTGTCCTGGCCACGGCACGGAGCCGCGGCGCTTGCGATTATTCGGCAGTCTTCCTGGCACGCTTGGGCTTGGCCGGCGCGGCTTCGGCTGCAGCGGCAGGCGCTTCGGCTGCAGCGGCAGGCGCTTCGGCTGCAGCGGCAGGCGCTTCGGCTTCGGCCTTGGCAGCCTTGGGCTTGGCGGCCTTTTTCACCGGCACTTCGGCAACCGGTTCGGCAACCGCTTCGACGGGTGCTTCGGCTACAGCCTTGGTCTTGGCCTTGGCGACCTTCTTGGGCTTGGCCGGCGCGTGATCATGGTCATGATCGCAATCGGGGCCATGGACGTGGCCGGCATGGCCATGATCATGGACATGGGCGGTGCCGGGGGTTTCGTCCTCGTCCTCGATCGCAGCTTCCAGGTCGGCGCGGGTCACGCTGCGCTCGATGATTTCGGCCTTGGCGAGCAGGAAATCGACCACCTTGTCTTCATACAGCGGCGCACGCAACTGGGCGGCAGCCATCGCATTTTCCTGGAAGAACTTGACGACCTTCTGCTGTTCGCCGGGGTATTTCGCAGCTTCCTGGCCGATCAGGCGGTTCATTTCGGGCTGGCTGACGGTGATGCTGTTGCGCTGGCCGATTTCGCTGAGCAACAGGCCGAGGCGCACGCGGCGTTCGGCGATGCGGCGATAATCGCCACGCTCGGCTTCGATCTGGGCGCGCGCCGTCACCGGGTCGGCATCCTGGTCGGCTTCTTGTTCGAGCTGGCCCCAGATCTGATCGAATTCGCCGTCGACCATCGAAGCCGGCACATCGAAATCGTGGCGCGCTGCCAGCGTGTCGAGCAGCTTTCGCTTCATATGCGTGCGGGTCAGCCCGGCCAGTTCGGCATCGAGCTGGTCCTTGAGGATGTCCTTGAGCGCATCGATCGAATCGATGCCGAACATCTTGGCGAATTCATCGTCGAACCTGGTTTCCACCGGCGTTTCCACACCCTGCACCAGGCAGGTGAATTCGGCCGGCTTGCCCTTCAGATAGGCGACATTGTAATCGTCGGGAAAGCTTACCTTGACGATCTTGGTGTCATTGGCCTTGGCGCCCACCAGCTGGTCCTCGAAGCCCGGAATGAGCTGGCCCGAGCCGATGGTGACGCGCATGCCTTCACCCTTGCCGCCGTCGAACAGTTCGCCATCCACACGGCCTTCGAAATCGATCACCACCGTGTCGCCGGTCTTCGCCTTGTACTTGGCCGCGGCCGGCTCGGTGCGCTGCGCCTGGCCACCGAGGCGCGTCAGCGCTTCGTCCATGGCGGCGCTGTTGTCACCGACGATGAGCTTTTCGAGGCTGAGATCATCGATCCTGAGATCGTCGACCGTCGGCAGCACTTCCAATGCAACCTTGAAACCGATGTCGCTGCCATCGGCGAGATCGCCTTCGAGATCGACCTGCGGCTGGTTGGCCGGGCGCAACTTGTGCTCGGTCAACAACTGCTGGACACCGTCGTTGACGGCCGCCTGCAGCGCTTCACCGCGCAGCGCTTCGCCGTGCATCTTGCGCACCAGGTTCGGCGGCACCTTGCCGGGGCGGAAACCCGGCATGCGGATCGTCTTCGACACTTCGGCCAGCCGGGCATCGACACGCGCGGCGAGCGCACCCGCCGGAATGACCAGCGAATATTCGCGGCGAAGGCCCTGGTTCAACGTTTCGGCGATCTGCATGTCTGTCTATCTCGTCTTTCCGGCTCGAATCATGGGCTGACTGGTGCGGGCGAAGGGACTCGAACCCCCACGTCTTTCGACACTGGTACCTAAAACCAGCGCGTCTACCAATTCCGCCACGCCCGCTTAGGAGTGAAGCGCGCGTCTATAGCAACGCAGGTGGCGGGCGCAAGGCCGCGCCTGCAATCATGGCCGATATAATCGCCGCCGCGCTGTCAGACAAAGTCCATCGCCCCCAGCGCCGACCCCATGCCGAACGCCAGGATGCCGGCAATGCCGAAGTGCACGAATTGGCGGTTATAGCTTTTGCCGAGGAAGCGATTGATGACCGCGTCGTCCCGCGTGCCGCGCACCGTCCAGTACATCAGCGCCAGCCACAGCGCGAAGGAGAACAGCGAAATCACGCTCAACATCGCAATGGTGTCGCGTTCGGGGTGGCGATCGACCTGGGCGATCACCGCCGGCAGGAAGTTGAAGACGACAAGGAAGACAAAAACCGTCCACAGCGTCCAGAACTGCCAATCCGCCATCGCCATCCCCCCGACTATCCACGCCACCAACCACCAACGGCCAGCGGCGTCAAAAATAAATCACGGGTCGGCGCCGGCTTCAAGCGCGGCGTGCGACGATCAGGGCGCAATCCACGCCCGCAGGACGAGCGAGACCAGCGCCACCGAGCCGACTCCGCCCGCCCAGAGCGCCACGAACCACAAAAGCCGGCGTTTCGTCTCGCCGGCGCGGCGATTCGCCGGTGGCTTGTCAGTGATAGCCATCATGGCCGACCTTGCCGCGGAACACCCAATAGGCATAGGCGGTATAGCCGATGATGATCGGCAGCATGATCGCGACCCCGACCAGCATGAAGATCTGCGAATTTTCCGCCGTCGCGGCCTGGAAGATCGTCACCTTTCCCGGCACCAGATAGGGAAACATGCAGATGCCAAGCCCGGTAAAGCTGAGGAAGAACAGCGCCAGCGCGAGCAGAAATGGCTGGCCCTCGCGCCGCTGGCGCAGCGCGCGCACAAACAGCAACGAGACCACCACGACCAGGATCGGCACCGGCGCCACATAGATCATCCCCGGCAAGGTGAACCAGCGGCTGAAATAATCATGGTTGAGGAACGGCGTCGCGAGGCTGACGCTGGCCACCGCAAACAGGGTTGCAGCGCCGGTCACCCGCGCCAGCGCGAAGGCCTTGTCCTGCAACCGGCCTTCGGTCTTGTAGATCAGCCAGCAAGCCCCCAGCAACGCATAGCCCGCCACCACCGAAAACCCGCACAACACCGAAAACCGCGAAAGCCAGTCGAACCAGCCCCCGGCATAGGCCCGGCCCTCGACCTTCACACCCTGCAGGATCGCCCCCAGGATCACTCCTTGCGAAAAAGCGGCCAGCATCGACCCGCCGGCAAAGGCGCGGTCCCAGATCCACAGCCGGGTCGTGCGGGCCCGATATTCAAAGGCGACACCGCGAAAGATCAGCCCGACGAGCATGGCGATCAACGGCGCATACACCGCCGGCATGACGATCGCATAAGCCAGCGGAAACGCCGCGAACAGCCCGCCACCGCCCAGCACCAGCCAGGTTTCATTGCCGTCCCAGACGGGGGCGATGGTGTTGATCGCAGTGTTGCGGTGATCACCCTTTTCAAGCCAGGGAAACAGGATGCCCAGCCCCAGATCGAAGCCGTCCATCACCACATAGCCGAACACCGCCAGCGCGATGATACCGGCCCAGACGAGCGAGAGTGTGTCGTTGGGGGCCATGCCGCTACTCCGCCAGCGCTGTTTCGGTGCCGATCGGCGGGTTGATCGCCAATCCACCGGCACGGCCCGAATCGCCGCGTGTCGGGCCGGCTTCGCCCGGATGCGGTTCATGGCCCATCAGCTTGATGATGAACCAGGTGCCAGCTCCGAAAACCGCGAAATAGACGATGACAAAGGCGATCAGCGATGCTGCCACTGCCGGCGCCGCGAGCGGCGAAGCGCTGTCCACGGTACGGAGCAAGCCAAAGATCGTGAACGGCTGGCGGCCGACCTCGGTCGTTGTCCAGCCCGCGAGCACGGCCACAAAGCCCGACGGCCCCATCGCCAGCGCCAGCCGGTGCAGCCACGGGCTGGCGTGCAACGTGCCGCGCAGCCTGGCCCACAGGCTCCACACCCCCATGGCGAGCATCAGCAGGCCGAGCCCGACCATGATGCGGAACGACCAGAAGGTGATCGCCACCGGCGCGCGGTTTTCCGGCGCGACCTTGTCGAGCCCGTCGAGCGGTGCCTCGATATCGTTCTTGAGGATGATCGAGCCGACCTGCGGAATCTCGACCTTGTGGCGCATGATCTGGTTCACATCGTCGGGGATACCGAACAGGATCAGCGGCGCTCCGCCACCCGGGCCACCGGGATAGCTTTCATAATGGCCTTCCATCGCCGAAATCTTGGCGGGCTGGTATTCCAGCGTGTTTTCGCCATGGGCGTGGCCGGCATAGATCTGCAACGGCGCGACGATGGCGGCCATCCACATCGCCATCGAAAACATGATGCGCGTGCCTTCGCGTGGCTCACGTACCTCGCGGCGATCCTTGAGCAGGTGCCAGGCCCCTGCCCCGCCAACAACCAGCGCGGTGGTCAGATACGCCGCCAGCAACACATGCGCGAGGCGATAGGGCATCGACGGGTTGAAGATCACCGCCCACCAGTCGGTCGTGTAGAACTGACCATTCCCATTGATCGCATAGCCCGCCGGGGTGTGCATCCAGCTGTTGACCGCGATGATCCAGAAGGTCGAGATCGCCGTGCCGAGCGCGACCATGCTCGTCGCCACGAAATGCAGTTTCTTGCCGACCTTTTCGAGCCCGAACAGCATGACTCCAAGGAAGCCGGCTTCGAGGAAGAACGCGGTCAGCACCTCATACGCCATCAACGGCCCGATGACCGGCCCGGCCTTGTCGGAAAACACCGCCCAGTTGGTGCCGAACTGATAGGCCATGACGATGCCCGAAACGACGCCCATGCCGAAAGTGATGGCAAAGACCTTCAGCCAATAACGGAACAATTGCAGGTACACGTCGCGGCCAGTGCGCAGCCACAGGCCTTCGAGCACCATCAGGTAGCTGGCCAAGCCGATGGTGAAGGACGGAAAAATGAAGTGGAACGACACCGTGAAGGCGAACTGCATCCGCGCCAGTGTCAGTGCGGAAATGGCTTCGAACATGGCAGGCCCCTAAACCGGCAATCCACTGCGGCAATTTGCGCCTGCATAGCAGAAGCGGCTGCAGAGATAGCAGGCTTTTCGCCGCACCTCGCCAGCCGGCGGCTTGTGACTGGATTTCCGCGAACGATGCGATAGAGCAGGCCGGAATCGGGGAAAAACCACCATGGCCAGTGACATCGAAATTGCCCGCGCCGCGCCGCTGCGCCCGATCACCGGGATCGCCGCCGGCATCGGGCTTGGCGCCGACGATCTCGTGCCGCACGGCCACCATGTCGCCAAGCTGTCGGCACCGACGCTGGCGCGCCTGCGCGGCGCTGCCCCCGGCAAGCTGGTGCTCGTCACCGCGATCAACCCGACCCCGGCGGGCGAGGGCAAGACAACGACCACGATCGGGCTCGGCGACGCGCTCAACAGCATCGGGCGCAGCGCGGTCATCGCGCTGCGGGAACCGTCGCTGGGGCCGGTGTTCGGGCGCAAGGGCGGTGCCACCGGTGGCGGCCAGTCGCAGGTGCTGCCGATGGACAAGATCAACCTGCATTTCACCGGTGATTTCCACGCCATCACCTCGGCGCATAATCTGCTCGCGGCGCTGATCGACAACGCCCTGCACTATCGCCTGCCGACAGCGACCGGCCTGCCGCTCGATGCGCGGCATATCACCTGGCGGCGGGTGCTCGACATGAACGACCGCGCGCTGCGCCAGATCGCCACCGGCATGGGGCCGGGCAATGCCCCGGCGCGCGAGACGGGGTTCGATATCACCGTCGCGTCGGAAATCATGGCGATCCTGTGCCTCGCCGATGATCTGGCCGATCTGCAAACACGGCTCGCGCGCATCCGCATCGGGCGTGATGACGCCGGGACGTTCGTGACCGCGGGCGATATCGGCGCGGCGGGTGCGATGGCGGCGCTGCTCGTCGAAGCGATGCTGCCCAATCTGGTGCAGAGCATCGCCGGCTCCCCCGCGCTCATCCATGGCGGACCCTTCGCCAATATCGCCCATGGCTGCAATTCGGTCGTCGCCACCCGGGCGGCACTGGCGCTGGGCGAATTCACCGTGACCGAAGCCGGCTTCGGAGCCGATCTTGGTGCCGAAAAATTCTGCGACATCAAGTGTCGCAGCGCCGGGCTGGCCCCCGATGTCGCGGTGATCGTCGCGACCGTCCGCGCGCTCAAATATCATGGCGGCGCGACGCTCGCCGAACTGGGCGATGAAAACCCGGCTGTACTGACGGCCGGGCTCGCCAACCTGTCACGCCATGTCGAGAACATGGCCGGCTTCGGCATCCCGGTCGTCGTCGCACTCAATGTCTTCACGTCGGATACCGCCGCCGAACACGCCATGGTTCTCGATCATTGCCGCGAAGTGCTCGGCGTGCCGGCGCATCTGTGCCGCCATTGGGGCGAAGGCGCGGCGGGTGCCGAAGCACTGGCGCGCAGCGTTGCAGCGCTCGCCGATACCGGCACCGCAGCGTTCCATCCCTTGTACGCCGACGCTCTGCCGCTCGCCGACAAGCTGCGCACCGTTGCGCAGAAAATCTATCGCGCCGCCGATATCACGCTCGGCCCGGCGGCGGCGCGGCAGTTGGCGCTTTTCGAAAAACAGGGCTTCGGCGCCCTGCCTGTCTGCATGGCCAAGACGCCGTACAGCTTCACCGCCGACGAAACGATCCGCGGCGCCACCACCGGCCATCTGCTGCCGATCCGCGAGGTGCGCCTGTCGGCCGGCGCCGGCTTTGTCGTGGCGCTGTGCGGCGACATCAACACGATGCCCGGCCTGCCCAAGCAACCGGCGGCGAACCGCATCGGAGTCGATGCCAGCGGGATGATCACCGGGCTGGATTAGTTTCCTGTCACCCCGGGCTTGACCCGGCGTAGCACGAAAACACGCTACAACAGCCACTTCACCGGCAAATGCGACAGCCCCCAGATCATCGCGCGCTGCAACGGCCCAGTTCCCGGCTCGCTGCTGTGGATGATCTCGCCCGCCTCGCTCGCCTCTGCCCAGACCAGTCGGCGGCCCCGCAAGCGCACTTCATAAGCGACCCCGGCGATATCAGCGTCGAACATCTCCTGCAGCCGCCCGGCGAGCACAGCACTGTCTATCATCAATCCCATTTCGGTATTCAGGCGCACCGAACGCGGATCGAAATTGAACGAGCCGACGAAAATCCGCCGCCTGTCGATGGCAAAGGTCTTGGCGTGCAGCGCCGACCCGCTCGAACGGAAGATCGTGCCGCCCTTTTGCACCGGGTTGCGGCGCCGGAAGCGCAGGTGGGCGCGTTTTGCCGGGTCGGCGCCCTTCATC
This sequence comes from Sphingomonadales bacterium, assembly GCA_038246995.1. Lineage (GTDB taxonomy): Bacteria > Pseudomonadota > Alphaproteobacteria > Sphingomonadales > Sphingomonadaceae > Sandarakinorhabdus. The sequence continues at coordinate 3,859 of JBBRVH010000092.1, read as the reverse complement.
TCCCACAGCCTGATCCCGGCGCGCAACAGCGGTTTGCGGCTCGGTGCATAACCGGCATGGACGAGCGCGACATCGTTGGTCTTCAGCGCATTGGTCATGATCTGCACTTCGGCGCCACTTGCGGCCATGGCGGCAAAAGCGGCAATACCGGCATCCGTGGGCACGAAATAGGCCGACACCAGCGCCAGTTCGGCCTGTGGTTCGCCCATCGCCGCCACCAGCCGCGGCCCGACCAGGCGGTTTTCGGCAACATCGCCCAATCCCTTGGCAGGAACGTCGCTGATCAGCGTCGTCGGCGCCCATTCGAGCGCCAGATCGCCGGCGACCAGTTGCTTTGCCACCCCCGCGCGCACCGCTTCGGCATAATCGCGGGCCAGCGGCGTCAGCTTGAGCGCGGCAACCTCGGCATCGAAACGCGCCAGCCCCGCCGCGTCCACCGGCAGGAACTGCGTTGCCGGCCAGGCCGATTCCGATTGCCAATAGCGTTCGAAATCGGCGGCCACATCGGCCACCGCCGCGCCGGTGGCAAAGACATCGAGATCGGCGAACAATGCCTGTTCGCTCGCGCCAAAATATTCATCGCCGACGTTGCGCCCGCCCAAAATGGTGAAGCGGCCATCGGCGGTAAGGCTCTTGTTGTGCATCCGGCGGTTCAATCGCCGAAAATCGAGCAGATAACCGATCGCCTTGGGGCGGCGGATGACGAACGGGTTGAACAGGCGCACCGAAACATTGGCATGGTCGGCGAGCGCCGCCAGCACCGGATCGAGCCCGGCAATGCCATTGTCATCGAGCAGCAGCCGCACCCGCACGCCGCGGTCCGCCGCTGCACGCAGTTCATCAAGCAGCAGCAGCCCCGAGGTGTCACGATGCCAGATGTAATATTGCACATCGAGACTGGCCTGCGCCTGCCGCACCATCAGCACCCGTGCCGCAAAGGCCTGCAGGGCATCATCGAGCGGGTAAATGCCGGTCAGCCCCGGGCGGGTCACCGGCTGCGGCGGCAGCACACGCAGCGGCGGCGCATCATCGGCAATCCGCACCGCCGGCAGGCGATAGCGCCAGCACGCCAGCCGGTGCAGCAGCACGAGCAGCCCGACCCCGGCGAGCGCCGCCATCATCGGGGCAGCACCAACCGCGCCCAGACCGGCAGGTGATCGGATGCCACGCTGGCGAGTGCGCTGTGATGAACTCCCGATCCCGACACGCCGATGCCCGGGCTGATGAAGATGCGATCGAGCCCCGCCATCGGCAGCCGGGCGTGAAAGCTCGGCCCGGTCGGCACCGGGGTCAGCACCGCCGAAAAATCGGCGATCGCAGCGGCGCTGGCGCGCCATTCGTTCAGGTCGCCCATCGCCAGCACCGGCGGGTCCCCCGGATGGCGGACAAGATGCGCCAGGATCGCCTGCGCCTGGTGGCGCCGCCGAAACCCCGACAGGTCGAGATGCATGCCGATAACGCGCAGCGGCGCACCCTCGATCGCCAGGTCGGCGAGCACGGCGCCGCGCGGTTCCAGCGCCGGGATCGGCAGCGTCGCCTGGCCGATGATCGTCACGCGTTCGCTGACCAGCACGGCATTGCCATGCCAGCCGATCGAATCGGGGCGGGTCTCGAACGGCACCGGCCGCCAGCCGGCGCTGCGGATCTGATCGAGCGGCAGCGCCGACTGCCGTGCCCCGAAACGCCGGTCGGCCTCCTGCAACACCATGATATCGGCGCCCATTTCGCGCAGCACCGCCAACGTACGCTCGGGCCGGCGTTGCAGATCGGCGCCGATGCCTTTCTGGATATTGTACGAAACCGCCAGAACCGAGGCGCGGCTGTCGTCGGGGGATTGGCGCAGTGGCATGATTTTCCTTGCCCGACTCGGGCAATCAGCGAACCATCCTTTTGCCGCCAAGGCCAGCCGTGATCGGGCGCTGACAGGACTTGCCTAGGCGCAGAAAGGTCAGTATTATTGACCTACTTCGCACTTGCAACAGGATTGCCATTCATGGTCGCCGGCCTGCCGCCCGTCACGCTTGAAGACAAATACCGGTTTACCGAAGGGCGGGTCTTCATGAGCGGGGTGCAGGCGCTGGTTCGCCTGCCGCTGGTGCAGCAGGCGCGCGACAAGGCGGCGGGGCTCAACACCGGCGGCTTCATCTCGGGTTATCGCGGTTCGCCGCTCGGCACCTATGACCAGGAATTGTGGCGCGCGAAAAAAATGCTGGCGGAACGCAACATCGTGTTTGTGCCGGGCGTCAACGAGGAACTGGGCGCCACCGCCGTCTGGGGATCGCAGCATGTCGGGATGCGCCCCGGAGCCACCGTCGATGGCGTCTTCGGCATCTGGTATGGCAAGGGCCCGGGCCTCGATCGTGCGATGGATGTGCTCAAGCATGCCAATGCCGCGGGCACCTCGCCCCATGGCGGGGTCCTCGCCATCGTCGGCGATGATCATGGCGCCAAATCGTCCACCCTGCCGCACCAATCCGACCATAATTTCCAGGCGGCATTCGTGCCGTTCCTCGCCCCGGCATCGGTGCATGAATTTGTCGAATATGGCCTGCTCGGGCTGGCGATGAGCCGCTTTGCCGGCACCTGGGTCGGCTTCAAGGCCACCGCCGATACCGTCGAAACCAGCGCGACGATCGATCTCGCCAGCGAAGCCCGTTCGATCATCATTCCCGAATTCGATTTTCCCGAAGGCGGCATCCACATCCGCGGCGGCGACATCTGGCGCGAGGAAGACACGCGCCTGCAACGCTTCAAGGGCTTTGCCGCCCTGGCCTTTGCCAAGGCCAACCGCATCGACCGCGTCGTCTGGGATACGCCGCGCCCCCGTTTCGGCATCGTCACCACCGGCAAGGCCTATGCCGATACGATGGAAGCGCTCGATGAACTCGGCATCGATGCCCGCATCGCCGCCGATATCGGCCTGCGGGTCTACAAGGTCGGGATGCCCTGGCCGCTCGAACCCGATGGCATGCGCGCCTTTGCCGAAGGGCTGGAGGAAGTCCTCGTCATCGAGGAAAAGCGCGAATTCATCGAACACCAGCTCAAATGGCAGCTCTACAACTGGCGCGAGGCGGTGCGGCCGCGCATCGTCGGCAAGCGTGACGAAACCGGAAACTGGTTGTTCAGTCCCGACAATGAACTGACCCCCGGCGTCATCGCCAATATCATCGCAGCGCGCATCCAGCGCTATCATGATACCGAAACGATCCGGCAAACCCTGGCGTTTTTCAGCGACCAGACCGCCAAGTCCGACGCCTTCATCACGCCGATCAAGCGCAGCCCCTATTTCTGTTCGGGCTGCCCGCACAACACCTCGACCAAGCCGCCCGAAGGCAGCCGCGCGCTGGCGGGCATCGGCTGCCACATCATGGCGCTGTGGATGGACCGCGCCGAAACCTTCACGCAAATGGGCGGCGAAGGCGTCACCTGGGTCGGCGAAGCGCCCTTCACCGCCGAAAAGCACGTCTTCGCCAATTTGGGCGACGGCACCTATTTCCATTCGGGCCTGCTCGCCATCCGCCAGTCGATCGCGGCGGGCGTCAACATCACCTACAAGATTCTCTACAACGATGCTGTCGCCATGACCGGCGGGCAAAAGCATGATGGCGAACTTTCGGTCGACCAGATTGCCGCCCAGATGGTTGCCGAACATGCCGTCAAGGTCGCGGTGCTCACCGAGGACCTGGCGCGCTACAAGGGCGTCACCCTGCCCGCCAGCGTGCGCCTGCTCGACCGGTCCGCCCTGCCCGCCATCCAGGAAGAATTCGCCGCGACCCCGGGCTGCACGGTCATTGTTTTCGACCAGACCTGTGCCGCTGAAAAGCGCCGCCGCCGCAAGCGCAAGACGATGGACGACCCC
>JBBRVH010000091.1:0-13387 GCA_038246995.1 Sphingomonadales bacterium | reverse complement strand
GTGCAGCGCCAGTGCGATCAGCGGCAATGTGCCGATGAAATGCAGGGCGAAACGGATCGGCACCTTGTTTATCGTCGCCTGCACCAAGCTGTGGGCGATGCGCAGGCCGACATAGGCCCAGGCCAGCTGCGCATTGAGGCCATTGCCCTGGCCCGCCACCGCGAGCAGCAGCGCCGCTGCATAGAAGATCGTCGGCTGTTCCATCAGATGGTTGTAGTTATGCGCCTTCCACTGCACCGGCCCGGGCAGCGCGGCATCAAGATCGGCGGCGGTGCTGCCGACCATGGCTTTCGCATCGATCCCCGATCGGGCGATCGCGGGCAGGCGGGTGGCATACATCCACAGCCACATGACCAGCGACCAGAGGATGAGCACGGCCACCGGTTGCAGGATTTCGGATTTCATCTTGATATTCCCCCATTTGAGATGTCAGCATAGCACCCGACGCGCCATTGGGAGGTGCCGATGTCAGTCGACGATCGCATTACCGCCTATATCGAAAAGGCGGCCGTTTTCGCCCAGCCGATATTGAATCACATCAGGGTGCTGGTTCACGACGCCGTGCCTGATGCGACCGAGACAATAAAATGGGGCATGCCGTTCTTTGAAGTCAACAAGCGTTTGCTGGCGATGATGGCGGCGTTCAAGGCGCACGCCGGCTTGGATATTTTCGATGGCACGCCGATGGCGACCGGCGATGGCATGGGGCAGTTCGGCAAGCTTGCAACGATTGCCGACCTGCCTGACGCGGCCGATTTGCGGGCCCGGCTGCAAGCCGCGGCGATGCTGGCGGCGGCGGGCAAGGCGGCAATGCGGCCGCGGCTGGCGACGCCCAAACCGGCCCTGGTGGCCCCCGATGAACTGCTGGCGGCGCTTGCAGCAGTGCCTGAGGCTCAGGTCCATTTCGACACCTTCACCCCGGGCGCGCGGCTTGACTATATCGAATGGGTGCTGGCCGCCAAACAGCCGGCGACGTGCAGCAAGCGTATTGCCACAACGGTGGAACAGGCAGCCGCAGGCAAGAAGCTCAACTGGAAGTATGAGAATTGCTGATTGCGGCGCGCCGGCCTATGGCTTTGCCCGCAACCAAGGACAACCGATGGAAACCCGCGACAGCAACGGCACACTCCTTGCCGATGGCGACAATGTCACCCTGATCAAGGATCTGAAGGTCAAGGGCACGTCGACGACCTTGAAGCGCGGCACCATCGTCAAGGGCATCCGCCTGACTGGTGATCCCGATGAGGTCGATTGCAAGGCCGGCGGCATCAAGGGGCTGGTGCTGCGGACCGAGTTTCTGAAGAAGGCCTGAGCCTCAGCCGGCGTGGAGCAGCGCAAAGCCGGCATGGGCGGTCAGCATGATCAGCACGATGGTGCTCAGCGCGAACAGCGCAAAGCGATATTTGATGATGTTGGTCGTCGCCTGCACCAGGCTGTGGGCGATGCGCACGCCGACATAGGCCCAGGCGAGTTGGGCGTTGAAGCCGCCGCCGGCTTCGGCCAGCGCCAGCACGCCACAGATGGCGTAGAACAGCACCGGCTGTTCGACGAGGTGGATGTAATTGTGCATTTTCCACTGGGCTGAATCACTGGCCACGCCATCGAGCCCGCCGGGCTTGCTGCCGCGCACGGTCTTCATGTCGACGCCCAATCGGCGCAGTTCCGGCAGCCGTGCGACAACGGCCCAGACGAGCATGACGAGCGTCCAGCCGACAAGTGCGACGACCGGCGCGAGAATTGGACTGTGCATGTGAAAAGACCCCCCGTTTGTGAACGGAGGGTCTATGCGTTTGTTCGGCAGTGTCAAATGGGGGAGGGCGTTACCCCTCTCCCGGCTCGCTTCGCGAGTCCGACCTCTCCCCGGCGGGGGGAGGTGAACTGGTTCAGGCGAACAGCTTGCCCCAGGCGCGCTTGGCGCGGGTCTTCCAATAGCCGCGGTGATAGGCATCCGATGCGAGCAGCGGCATCACGCTGCCGGCTTCGGCAAAGACCATCTGTTCGATGCCGGTGTTGACCTTGCCCCAGCTTGCCGCTTCCTGCAGCGTCGACGACGAGCAGGCGCCGTCGCGGACATCGGCAACGGTGATCTGCACCGCATATTTGTGGACCTGGACATCGTCATGACCGAGGATTTCGGCGCAGACGACGGTGTCCTGGATGAAGTTCTTCGGCACACCGCCGCCGATCATCAACAGGCCGGTGGTGCCGGCCTTGATCTTGATGTCGGTCAGTTCGCGGAAGTCGGCAATGGCATCGAGCACCATGTACGGCTTGCCTTCCCTGGCGCGGTCGACCTGGTGCTTGACCAGGCCAAAGCCTGCCGAGCTGTCGACGAACGCCGGGCAGAAGATCGGCACGTCATGCTCATACGCCAGCTTGACGAGGCTGTTGGCCTTCTTGCCATGCTCGGCCAGATACTTGCCCATCTCGCGGATGAAAGCGCGCGACGAATAGGGCTTGGGCTCGAGGCTGTTGGCGATTTCGTAGATGGTGTGGTCGCAATCCTGCAACTGCTCTTCATCGATATAGGTGTCGTAGATGCGATCGATGAGCAGCGAGCGCAGCGTGTCGTCATCGGGCACTTCGAGTGCCTGATAATGCTTGTGGCCCAGGCCTTCGAAGAAATCCATGTCGACGATGCTGGCGCCAGTGGCGACGATGCCGTCGATCATGTTGTTGGCGAGCAGTTCGGCATAGAGATCCATGCAGCCGCCGGCGCTGGTCGACCCGGCGATGACCAGGAAGATCGAGCAATCGGGGTCCTGCAGCATCTGGTTGTAGATGTCGGTGGCGCGGGCAAGATCACGCGAGGTAAAGCTCATCTTGGCCATGCCCTCGATGATCGGGCGGGCGTCGAAGCTCTTGATGTCGATGTGTTCGACAAGCGTCGACAACAGTTCGGCCTTGCGCTGGCGATTGATTTGATCGGTCATGAAAATCTCCAAACCCCTCTTCCGTTAGGGGAGAGGGAGGGGCCCGCGCCCGCTTGGGCGTGGGAGGGTGAGGGTTGTTGGGCGAGGGAATAACCCCTCTCCCGGCTCGCCTACGGCGAGTCCGACCTCTCCCGCAAGGGGAGAGGTGGCACCTTAGCCGATGCGGATAACGCGCGACGGCGACTCTTCCGTGACACCATAGACGGTATCCATCGGTTCATCGCGGGCGATGACCGTGGCACCGGCGGTGAAACCGTTGAAGCCCGTTCGCATTGCCGAGCCATAGGCGCCGAGCATGCCGATTTCGACATAGTCGCCGGCCTTGATGTCGGCGGGCAGTTCGAACGGTCCGCGCATGAAGTCCATGTCGTCGCAGGTCGGGCCGTAGAAGCTGAAACCCACCGGCTTGGCGCGCGATTCGGTTTCGCGCACCAGCGCGACCGGGAAGCGCCAGTCGATATGCGCTGCATCGAACAGGGCGCCATAGGCACCGTCGTTGATGTAGAGCACATCGTCCTTGCGGGCTTCGACGCGGACCAGCACGCTGGCATATTCCGCCGACAAGGCCCGGCCCGGTTCGCACCAGAGTTCGGCCGAATAGGACACCGGCAGCGCTTCATAGGCGCGACTGATGACATCGAAATAGGCATCGAGCGCGCCCGGCTCCATGCCGGGATAGACCGACGGGAAACCGCCGCCGACATCGACGACATCGACCGTGACGCCGGCGCCGACGATGGCGACGCGCACCTGCGCCAGCGCTTCGGCATAGGCCTGCGGGCTCATCGCCTGCGAACCGACGTGGAAGCAGATGCCGAGCGCGTCGGCAACCTGGCGTGTGGCCATCAGCAGCGGCGCGGCTTCATCGGCGGCGACGCCGAACTTGGACGCCAGGCTGAGCATCGAATGCGACGACGATACCCGCAGCCGGACACAGAGCGTGAGATCGGTGGCATCGACGCCATCGCGGCGGGTCGCCACGACGATCTTGTCGAGTTCGGTCAGCGAATCGAGGCTGAAGGTGCGCACGCCATGAACGTGATACGCCTCGGCAATGGCTTCCTCGCCCTTGATCGGGTGCATGAAGCACAGGGTCGCGTTGGGCAGCAGGCCACGCACCAGGCGCACCTCGGCGATCGAGGCGACATCATAGGTCGTGATTCCGGCGTCCCACAACGACCGGATCAGGTCGGGGGAGGGATTTGCCTTGACCGCATACATCGACGTACCCGGAAATTTCTCGAGGAAATAACGGGCAGCGCGGTGCGCGGCGTGCGGGCGAACCAGTGTGATGGGTTGTGTCGGCTTGTGACCGAGCGCTACCCCCAGCGCGTTATGGTTTTCGTGCAATTCAAGGGACCTCCAGGGTGAGCAAAGTTGCCGGAGAAGGCCGGCACCAAAGCTGCCTTGCGGTGGAAGTCCCATGGGGCAGCGGAGGGCGTATCTAGGGTTGCGTTGCACTTGTGTAAAGCGGTTTTTTGTTTCACGAAAAAATGATGTTTTCGCTTGGCGTTTCAAAGGCTTGCCTATAGCCTGTTTGAAACCGGAAAAGGCCATTTTTCAATGACTTCGCCTGTAGTTCATGACGATATCGTGACAGCGGCCGCACGGATCGCCGGCGTGGCGGTGCACACGCCGTTGCTGCGATCGGATACGCTCGATGCCGCGACCGGCGCCCGTATCTTTTTGAAACCGGAGAATCTGCAGCGCACCGGGTCGTTCAAGTTTCGCGGTGCCTATAATCGCTTGTCGGCGATCCCGGTCGATCAGCGCGGTGGCGGCGTCGTGGCGTTTTCGTCGGGCAATCATGCCCAGGGGGTGGCGCTGGCGGCCAAGCTGCTCGGCATGCCCGCCGTCATCGTGATGCCGAGCGATGCGCCGGCGATCAAGGTGGAGCGCACGCGCGGTCATGGCGCCGAAGTGGTTTTCTATGATCGGTTGACCGAGGATCGCGACGCGATTGCCGCCGGGATCGCGGCAACGCGCGGCGCTGTCGTGGTGCCGCCGTTCAACGATCCCCATGTCATCGCCGGGCAGGGCACCGCCGGTCGCGAGGCGGTTGCCGATCTGAAGGCGCAAGGAGTCACCGCCGATCTCGCCATCGTCTGCTGCGGCGGGGGCGGGCTGGCGAGCGGTTTTGCCGCAGGCTCGCAATTGCCGGTAATCGCCGTTGAACCCGAAGGCTATGACGATGTCGTGCGCAGTTTGGCGGGCGGCATCATCGTGCCGGTGGAAAACCCCGGGCCGACGCGTTGCGACGCCCTGCAGACGCTGAAGATGGCGCCGCTGACCTTTGCAACGTTGCGCGCCCATGGTGCGACCGCGATGGCGGTAAGCGAAGCCGAAGCGGCACGCGCCGTTGCCTTTGCTTTTCGCGAACTGAAGCTGGTTGTCGAGCCGGGCGGCGCCGTGGCGCTGGCAGCGGCGCTGTCCGGGCGGGCCGATATCGCCGGCAAGACGGTGATCGTCATCCTGTCGGGCGGCAATGTCGAAGCCGGCGTATTCGCCGAATGTCTGGCCGAGGCGGGTCTGGTCTGAGCCTTTACGACCTGGCGTCCGGGTCTTCGGTAAAGCTGATCCTGATCCGCACCCAACTGCCGATCTGCGGTTTGCCGTTGATGCGCGGCGGCAGCACGCGGAATTGCCACGCCGCCTGGCGGATGGCCTCGCCCATGCCCGATCCCGGCGGGCCTTCGCCGATGGCGACGCAATCGTCGACGCGGAAGCGCTCGACCGTGCGGCAGGCGATGACCGCCCAGCTGTTGCGCGCGGCGCCGCGCGGCAGATAGTAATTCAGCTCGGCATTGGTCGGTTCGCGTTGCCATTCGGCCTGGTACAGCGTCTGGCCCTGGGGCCCGCCGCCCGGGCCCGACACTGCCACGCTGTCACCGGCGCGGCCGTTGCCTTCGCTGACGCTGGCATCGGCGTTGGCGAGTTCGTCACGGCGGTTGGGCAGTTTGGTGATGTCGATCGCTTCGAACAGATGCACGCTGAACGGCCGCGTTTCGGGGGTGTCGGTGACATCGACCGGTGGCGCCTTGGCGATGGGGGCCGCCGATTTCGGTGCCGCCTTGGCGGCCTGTTGCGGCTTTTCGGCGGGTACTGGCGTCGGTTCGCTGATCGAAATGGCTTCGAACAGCTTGGGCGATGCCGCCATCTTGGCGAAATCGGGCGCCAGGGTGAGCAGCATCAATGCCAGCAACGCATGGATGACCACGACAATGATGAAGGCCACCAGCCGCCGCGACACCGGCATCGGCGCCAGTTCGACAGCGGGTTGCGGGCGCCAGCGTTCGCCGGACAGTTGCGGTTCGGGCCGCACCCTGTCAGCCCCCCGGGGTGGCGAAGCGGTGTGTCAGCGGCTGTTCGGGCTCGGTCGGCCCGGGCGCCTCGCCGAACCAGCGCGCGACATCGGCCTTGCCGGCGTTGCCGATGTGCAGCCCCATCTTGGTACGCCGCCACAGCACGTCATCGGCGCACACCGCCCATTCGTTGCGGACATAATGGTCTAGTTCGGCTTCGAACATGCCACCCACATTGGCGCCAAGGCCACCGGCGAGCAGCGGTTCGGCGGCGGTGCCCAGCGTCAGCGCCAGGCGCTTGACGAGCCTGGGATCATAGTTTTCCTGGCGCGCGACAAGTTGGTCGAGCCAGCGCTGGAAGGCCTGTTGACCGGTTTCACCGCCAAGTTTTTCCACCGCTCCACCGGGCAGGGCGGCGGTCGCCGTCCAGGGTTTCGATTTCGGCGCGATGCGCTTCAGCACATCCTCGGCGAGCACGCGATAGGTGGTGATCTTGCCGCCGACCACGGTCATCGCCGGCACGCCATCATGTTCGACAAGCCGGTAATCGCGCGTCGTTTCGCGATCGCCCTTGCCCTGTTCGAGGATCAGCGGCCTCACCCCGGCAAAGCTGTGGACGATATCGGCGCGGGTCAGCGGCCGCGCCAGATAGCGATTGGCGGCGGCGAGCAGATAATCGCTTTCGGCCTCGGTGATCGCGGCGGCTTCGGGGGTGGCGATGTCGCGTTCGGTCGTCCCGATCAGCGAATAATCGCGTTCATAGGGGATGACGAAGATGATCCGGCCATCGGGCTGCTGGAACATGAAGGCATCGCGGCCAAGATGGACGCGCCTGGTGATGATGTGCGAACCCTGCACCAGCCGCAGCGCCGGGGCATCGTTGCGGCCCAGCACGCTGCGCGCCACGTCCGACGCCCAGGGCCCCGCCGCGTTGACGATGCGCCGCGCCTGCAGGCTGGAGCCATCGCCAAGAGCAAGCGTCCACAAGCCATCGCTGAATTCGGCGCGAACGACGCGGGTTCGCGGCAAGATCAGTGCGCCCTTGTCCCGCGCATCCTGGAGGTTGGCGATGACCAGCCGCGCATCATCGACCCAGCCATCCCAATAGCGGAAGGCGCGGGTGAATTGCGGCGCCAGCGCCCGCCCGGCGCGGTCTTGCCGCAAGTCGATCCGCGCTGATCCGGGCACGATCTTGCGGCGGGCGAGGTTGTCGTAAAGAAACAGCCCGGCGCGCAGCATCCATTCGGGCCGGTCGCCGGGTGAATGCGGCAGCACGAAACTTTGCGGCCAACTGATCTGCGGGGCGATGTCGAGCAGCACCTCGCGTTCGGCGAGCGCCTTCCTGACCAGCCCGAAAGCATAGAATTCAAGGTAACGCAGCCCGCCGTGAATAAGCTTGGTCGACGCACTCGAGGTCGCGCCGCCAAGATCATTGGCTTCGATCAGCGCCACGGTCAGCCCGCGACCGCTGGCATCGCGGGCAATGCCGGCGCCGTTGATGCCGCCGCCGATGATGGCGACGTCATGAAGGCGTGAAAGAAGGGTCGCGTCCGGCATGCGCGGGCTTAACTAGTCGCCGCAGGCGGTTTAGGGAAGGCGGCATGATGCCCGATCTCATTCTCGTCCTCGACGCCGGCACGACGTCGACGCGCGCCATCGCCTTCACCACCCGGGGCGATATCGTCGCCAGCGCCGGCCGGCCGCTGACCCAGCATTATCCGCAGCCGGGCTGGGTGGAGCATGATGCCGCGGAAATCTGGCGGATGAGCCGCGATTGCCTGATCGAAGTTGCCGACAATATCGGCGCGCCGCGCATCGCAACGATCGGGATTACCAATCAGCGCGAGACGATGGTTTTCTGGGACAGGGCCAGCGGCGAACCGCTCGCCCCCGCGATTGTCTGGCAGGACCGGCGCACCGCCCAGATTTGCGCCGCGTTGAAGGCGCAGGGCCATGAACCGATGGTGCAGGCCAGAAGGGGCCTGCTGCTCGACCCCTATTTCTCGGGCACCAAGATCCGCTGGGCAATCGATAACTGGCCGGCGGTTGCCAAAGCGCAAGCCGACGGACGGTTGCTTGTCGGGACAGTCGAAAGCTGGCTGATCTGGAAATTATCGGCCGGCAAGGCGCATGTCAGCGATGCCACCAATGCCTCGCGCACGCTGCTGATGGATCTGGAGACGTGCGCCTGGGATGATGGCCTGCTGGCGCTGTTCGGCGTGTCGCGTACGATCCTGCCAACGATCGTCGATTGTGCCGGGCCGCTGGCCACGACGGCTTTGTTGGGCGGCGAAACCCCGATCACCGGCAGCGCCGGGGACCAGCAAGCTGCCGCCATCGGCCAGGCCTGTCTGGAGCCCGGGCGGTTGAAGGCGACCTATGGCACCGGCTGTTTTCTGCTCGCGCACGCGGGCGCCGCGCCGCCACGGTCGACGCATCGGCTGCTTTCCACCGTCGCGTGGCGATTGGGTGGCGTGCCGGCCTATGCGCTCGAAGGCGCGATCTTCACCGCCGGGGCGGCGGTGCAATGGCTGCGCGACGGGCTTGGCCTGATCGCCAGCAGCGCCGAAAGCGAAGCGCTGGCGCAAAGCGTTCCCGACAGCGGCGGTGTGGTGTTCGTGCCGGCGCTGGCCGGCATGGGGGCGCCGCACTGGCAACCGGGGGCGCGTGGATTGATCAGCGGCATCACCGGCGGCACCAGCCGCGCCCATATCGTGCGCGCCGCGCTGGAAGCGATGGGCCAGCAGACCGCCGATCTCGTCGATGCGCTCGCCGCCGATGGCGTGACGGCGGCGGCGCTGCGTGTCGATGGCGGCATGGTCGCCAACAACTGGCTGTGCCAGGATCTTGCCGACAGCCTGGGGATCGCTGTCGAGCGGCCACGGGTGATCGAAACGACGGCGCTTGGCGCGGCGATGCTCGCCGGGGTCGGGGCCGGCATGTTTACCAGCCTGACAGCGGCCGCCGAGGCAATGTCGGCGCCCGACAGGCGCTTCATGCCACAAGGTGATGCTATGATCCGCACAGCACGGCGTACGGCATGGCGCCGCGCCGTCGACCAGGTGCTGGCAGGGGTTCCCGCATGAACGAGGCACCCTCGATCCTGTTCGGTCTGTCGGCGGCGGCGGCTTTCGCGCTGATGGCCATGGGCATCTGGTTGTTGCGCCAGTCCGGCGGCAACAAGGTTAAGGCCGGCCTGATGGTGGTGGCGGGCATCGTCATCCTGTTCAACGCGTGGATCAATACGCTTCCAGTGCCGGCCGGCTGACCGGGGGCCGGTGCCGGCCGGCTGACAGGGGGGCCTGTTCCCGCCACCTGAGACATTCAAGCGCTTGCGGCAACGCTGCGGCTTGCTATTGTATTGGCAACGAAAAAGCCGATGGGGATGGGTTATGCGGATCAGGAACACTGCCAGCGTGCTGGCGCTGGCCGGCGCGATATGGGTGGTGCCGGGGCATGGCGACGCCGCCGGGCCGATCCGCTACGCCAGCATCAATGCCGAGCGCCTCGCCAATGCCGCATCGGAACCCGGCAACTGGATGACCCACGGCGGCACCTATGCCGAACAGCGCTACGCCAATCTCGAACAGATCAGCGCGGCCAATGTCGGCAAGCTCGGGCTGGCCTGGTCGTATGATTTCGACAGCAATCGCGGGCAGGAAGCTACGCCGCTGGTTGTCGATGGCGTCATGTACACGACCTCGGCCTGGTCGAAAGTCGTCGCGCTCGATGCCGCCACCGGTGCGGTGAAATGGCGTTTCGACCCCGAAGTGCCCAAGGATCGCGGCCATTCGGCATGCTGCGACGTCGTCAATCGCGGCGTTGCCGCCTGGGGCGGGATGATCTTCGTCGGTGCCCTTGATGGCCGGCTGATCGCGCTCGATGCCGCCACCGGCAAGGTGAAATGGACCCAGCAGACCTTCGACAAGAACCAGCCCTATACCATCACCGGCGCCCCGCGCGTGGTGAAGGGCAGGGTGCTGATCGGCAATGGCGGCGCCGAGCTCGGCGTGCGCGGCTATATCACCGCTTATGATGCCGCCACGGGCAAGAAGGCCTGGCGTTTCTACACCATCCCCGGTGATCCGGCGAAGGGCCCCGATGGCGAAGTGTCGGACGACGTGCTCAAGGCCAAGGCCGGCGACACCTGGTCGGGCAAATATTGGGCGGCGGGCGGCGGCGGCACGGTGTGGGACGCCATCGTCTATGATGCCGAACTCGATCATCTGTATATCGGTGTCGGCAACGGCAGCCCGTGGAATCACCAGGTCCGATCGGAAGGCAAGGGCGACAATCTGTTCCTGTCGTCGGTGGTGGCGCTCGATCCGAACACCGGCAAATATCTTTGGCATTACCAGGGCACACCCGGCGAAACCTGGGATTTCACCCAGACCCAGCCGATCATGCTGGCAACGCTCACCATCGATGGCCGCCCCCGCAAGGTGCTGATGCAGGCGCCCAAGAACGGCTTTTTCTATGTCATCGATCGCGAGACCGGCAAGCTGATCAGCGCCAAGGGCTTTGTGCCGCAAACCTGGACAACCGGGGTCGACATGGCGACCGGGCGGCCGATCGAAGTGCCCGAGCAACGCTATCGCACCGGCACCGCGCTGGTCACGCCGTCGGCGCTTGGCGCGCACAACTGGCACCCGATGGCGTTCAGCCCCAAGACGGGGCTGGTCTATCTGCCGGCGCAGGAAGTGCCTTTCGCCTATCAGAACGATGCCGGCTACAACCACAAGCAGGGGGCGTGGAACATCGCCGTCGTCGCGGCGCTCAATGCGCCGCCGAACAGCGCCGAGGCAACGCGCGCGACACGGGCGATCCTGAAGGGGCAGTTGCTCGCCTGGGATCCGGTGGCGCAAAAGGAAGTGTGGCGGGTGCAATATGATGGCCCGTGGAATGGCGGCGCGCTGGCGACGGCAGGCAATCTGGTGTTCCAGGGCAATGCCCGGGGCAAGTTCCAGGCCTTCGACGCCAGCACCGGCAAGAATTTGTGGAGCTTCGATGCCCAGACTGGCGTGATGGCCGGGCCGGTGAGTTATACGGTCAACGGCACGCAATATGTGGCGGTGACGGCAGGCTATGGCGGCGCCTATGCGCTGTCGACCGGCTATGTCGACGGGCCGCAGCGCATCCAGCCCAATGGCCGGATGCTGGTGTTCAAACTGGGCGGCACCGGCAAGCTGGCGGCCTATGACGCGCCGGCGCTGGCCCCGGCCAACCCGCCGGCAGGGCCGTTCACGGCGCAGCAGATCGCCGCGGGCGGCAATATCTTCGAAGGCAATTGCGGCATCTGCCACGGTGCCGGTGCCCGCTCGAGCGGGCTGGTGCCCGACCTGCGGCGTTCGGGCGCGTTGTCGGACGCTGAAACCTGGGCGGCGGTCGTCCATGGCGGCATCCTCAAGGACCGCGGCATGGTCAGCTTCTCGAAATGGTTCACCCCGGCCGAGATCGAATCGGTACGCGCCTACGTCGGCGAACAGGCGAAATTCCTCGCCGGTGCCGAAGGCCAGGCCCTGGCTGAAAAGGGCGCCGATTCAAAATAGTTTCCCGCCGGCAAACGCACGCCTATCAGACGGCATGGACCGCGCCGCCCAGATCGATGCCGCGCTTGCCGCGGGTGATGTCGCTGCGGCTGTAGCGCTGTCGCGCGCGGCGCTGGCGGCGGGATCGCCCGATCCGTTTGCGTGGAACCTTGTCGCCTGGGCCGATATCGAAGCAGGCAAGCCGGTGGACGGCGAGGCACTGGTTCGGCGCGGGCTGGCACTGGCGCCCGAAGATCCAGGGTTGCTGACGACGCTGGGGCTGGCGCTGCGCCGTCAGAGCCGGCTGGCTGAGGCACTGGCGGCCTATGATGCGGCGATTGCGCTGGCGCCCGATTATGCGGTGGCCTGGCTGGAACGCGGCTTTGCCTTGCATCAGGGCAATTCACTGGACCTTGCGGCGCAAAGCTATGGCCGCGCGACGACGCTCGATCCGGGGCAGGCGGCGGCCTTTGCCGGGCTCGCAGCGATCGCTTCGACAAAAGGGGATGGTGCCGATGCCCGGCGCTTTGCCGGCGCGGCGCTGGCGCGTGATTCGCGCGATGCCGTGGCGCATTGTGCGATTGCCCGTGCCGATATTGCCGATGGAGCGGCGGTCGAAGCGGTGGCGCGCCTGCAGGCGCTGCTCGGCGATCCCGTTGTTAATATCGACAATCGCAGTGCAGCGCTGTCATTGCTTGGCGATGCGCTGGCCAAGATCGGCGACCCCCAGGGCGCGCATGACGCCTGGGCAGCGGCCAAGGCGTCGCTCCCCGATCGCTTTCCACAAATGGCCGCGGCCGAACCGCTTGTCGCCATGGTGGCCCGCATCGACGCGGCAGTGCTGGCCGGGCCGGAACGCTTTGCAGCACCCGGAGCGTTGGACACGCGCGGCCATGCCTTTCTGCTCGGCTATCCACGATCGGGGACGACATTGGTCGAGACCATCCTCGCCAGTGCGGATGGAGTGGCGACGCTGGAGGAACTGCCCACGCTGCTGGCCGCCGAAACACGATTTTACCTGCCCGCCGACGGCCCCGCGCAGTTGGCGGTTCTCGACACCGCAACCGCCGGGCAGTTGCGCGCCGCTTATTGGCAACGCGTCGCCGATTTCGGCGTCGCGCCCGGTGCGCAACTGTTCGTCGACATGGACCCGCTCAAGACCATGGACCTGCCACTGATAGGCCGGTTGTTCCCCGCAGCGACGATCATCGTGATGCGCCGCGATCCGCGCGACGTCCTGCTCAGCTGCTTTCGCCAGAATTTTGCGGCAAGCCCGATTGCCTTTGAATTCACCAGCCTGGCCCGCGCCGCCCGGCATTATGACGCGCTGATGCGGTTGCAGCGTCACAGCCTGGCACGCATGGCCAACCCGGTGTTCGAGCTGCGTTACGAAGAGCTGGTTGCCGACTTCGATGGTGTGACGCAGCGCCTGTGCACCGCACTCGGCCTCGAATGGACCGAAGCCCTGCGCGATTTCGGCGCAACCGCGCGCCAGCGCAATATCAGCACCGCGAGCGTCGGCCAGGTGCGTCGCGGGCTGTATAATGGCGGCGGGCAATGGCAGCGCTTCGCCGCGCAGCTTGGGCCGGTGATGCCGGTGTTGCAGCCATGGATCGATGAATTC
>JBBRVH010000090.1:0-13390 GCA_038246995.1 Sphingomonadales bacterium | reverse complement strand
GCTTGGCCTTGCCCTTGCGGGTGCGCGCGTTGGTGTGGGTGCGCTGGCCGCGCACGGGAAGGCCCTTGCGATGGCGCAAGCCGCGATAGCAGGCGAGGTCCATCAACCGCTTGATGTTCATCGCTGTCTGGCGGCGCAGATCGCCTTCCACCGTCAGTTCGCGGTCGATCATTTCGCGGATCGACAGGACTTCCGAATCGGTCAGGTCCTGAACGCGGCGCTCGACGGGGAAACCAAGATCCTTGGTGATCCGCGAGGCGGTGGTGCGGCCAATGCCGTGGATATAGGTCAAGGCGATTTCAACGCGCTTGTTGGTCGGGATATTCACACCCGCAATACGTGCCACAGATTATTTCCTTCCAAGCTCCACAGGATGCGCTGGGCAGGCACCCCATCTCAAAGCAAGAACCGGACAGCCAGAAAGCCTGCCGGGTCATTTCTCCGGTTAATCGGAACGCGCCTGCTAGCGTCGCCAAAGGCAGGAGTCAAGCAACATTGGCCGCGCCGCCAAATCAACCCGCCGCATCGCCCCGTCCTAGGCTTCGGGACGTCGCCAGATCCAGACCCCGCCGACAAGCCCCGCTGCCAGCGGCGCCAGCCCATAGGGCAGCGGCGCAAACACCAGGCCGACGACAGCCGACACCGCAAAAGCGACGGTGGCTGCCTGCTTGCCGCGCCGGCTGATGGCGCCATTGCTGCGCCAGCGCACGATGTGCGGCCCGAAGGTCGGGTGCTCGATCAGCTTCGCTTCAAAGCGCGGACTGCTGCGTGCAAAACAGAATGCCGCCAGGATCATGAAAGGCACCGTCGGCAGCAAGGGCAGCACGATGCCGAGCGCACCGAGCCCCAACGCCGCAAAGCCGCCGACAAGATAGAGCGTTCGCACCATGGCCAATCGCTACGCCGTGTCACAACGGCGCGCAATCGGTTCAGGCGTCGATCACCTTGTCGATGCTCGCTGCCACCGCGTCCATGTCGGCCATGCCATCGACGCGCGAAACCAGCCCGCGCGCTTCGTAATGCGGCAGGATGGGCGCTGTCTTGGCGCGATATTCGGCCATGCGCGTTCGCACCGTATCGGCATTGTCATCGGGCCGGCGCTTGAATTCCGTGCCACCGCAGACGTCGCAGACCCCGGCCACCCGCGGCTGCTTGTGCCGGTCGTGATAGCCTTCGGCACATTTGGCGCAGGTATAGCGGCCGGTGATGCGGTCGACGAGGGCATCCTCGTCGACTTCGAGCTCGATGACGTGATCCAGATTCAGCCCCTTGTCGGCAAGCATGGCGTCGAGCGCCAGCGCCTGGACATTGGTGCGCGGATAACCATCGAGGATGAAGCCGCGGCGGGCATCGTCGTGGTCGAGCCGTTCCGACAAAATGCCGTTGACGATGTCGTCCGAAACGAGACCGCCACTTTCCATCACGGATTTGGCCTGAAGGCCAACGGGTGTTTGTGCGGCAACGGCTGCCCGGAGCATGTCTCCGGTAGAAAGCTGGACAAGTCCTCGTTCTTTGACGAGTCGGCTTGCCTGGGTCCCCTTCCCCGCGCCGGGCGGACCCAGCAAGATCAAATTCAACGGCGCGCTCCCCTAAGCTTCGACTTCTTTATGAGACCCTCATATTGATGCGCAAGCAAGTGGCTCTGGATCTGCGAAACCGTATCCATCGTCACATTGACGACGATCAGTAGCGAAGTGCCGCCAAGCGCGAGACCGGTGCCAAGCCGCGCCGACAGGAATTCGGGCAACAGGCAAATGAGGGTAAGGTAGGCCGCGCCGATCACGGTGATGCGCGTCAGCACGAAATCGAGATACTCCGACGTCCGCACGCCGGGGCGGATGCCCGGGATGAAGCCACCATATTTCTTCAGATTTTCCGCCGTCTCCTCGGGGTTGAACACCACCGCAGTATAAAAGAACGAGAAGAAAATGATGCCGATCGCGTAGAGCGCCATATAGAGCGGCGCACCATGCTGGAGCGCTGTCGTCACGGTCAGCAGCCAGTCCGGCCCGCTGCCGCCCTGCGCTGCGAATTGCGCGATGGTCAGCGGCATGAGCAACAGCGACGACGCGAAGATCGGCGGGATGACCCCGGCGGTATTCAACTTCAGCGGCAGATGCGAGCTGTCGCCCTGGAACTGGCGTGTGCCGGTCTGGCGCTTGGGATACTGGATGAGGATGCGACGCTGGGCACGCTCCATCAGGCAGATGAAGCCGATGGTCAGCAGCGCGACGATGGCGACCATCAACACGGCAACCGGTGACAAGGCGCCGGTGCGACCCTGTTCGAACAATTGCCCGATGGCGCCGGGCAGATTGGCGACGATGCCGGCCATGATGATCAGCGAAATGCCGTTGCCGATGCCGCGACTGGTGATCTGTTCACCCAGCCACATCAGGAACATGGTGCCGCCGATCAGCGTGATGACGGTGGTGACGCGGAAAAACATGCCCGGATCGATCACCGCCGACACACCCTGGCCGGCGCCCCAGCTTTCCAGCCCGACGGCGATGCCATAGCCCTGCACGGCGGTCAGGAAGACGGTGCCGTAGCGGGTGTATTGGTTAAGCGTCTTGCGGCCGGTATCGCCTTCCTTCTTCAACGCCATGAAGCTGGGCACCAGCGAGGTGAGCAACTGCACGACGATCGAGGCGGTGATATAGGGTGTGACGCCCAGCGCGATCAGCGACATGCGTTCCAGCGCACCGCCGGAGAACATGTTGAAGAAATCGAGCACGCCGCCCTGGGTCCGGTCGAACAGCACGCCGAGTGCTGTCGGATCGATGCCGGGCAAGGGCACGAACGACACCAACCGAAAGACGATCAGTGCGCCAAGGGTGAACCACAGGCGCTTCTTGAGTTCGGTCGCCTTGGAGAAATTCGCGAAACTGATGTTCGCGGCCATTTTTTCGGCGGCTGACGCCATGTTCCTACCCGATCTTCAAAGCGGCAAAGCGCCGGGACATCATGACGGCAAAACGCCGCGCAAGGCCATCAGATAGGCAATGCGCGGCGTTTCTACCATGTGTCATTTCCGCAAAACGCGGCGATCCGCTTATTTTGCCGCCTTGAGTGCGGCGGCCTTGACTTCGCGGGCGACGGCACGCGCCACCTTCTGTTCATCGCGGCTGAGCGGCGCCGGCTTGGGCGCCGGCAGCACGACCGTGCCACCAGCGGCTTCGACAGCGGCCTTGGCAGCCGCGCTGGCGCCGGCAACGCTGATCGTCACCTTGGCCGTAAGGCTGCCCTTGGCGAGCAGGCGGACGCCATCGCGGACGTGGGTGAGCACGCCGGCATCGACCAGCGCCTGCGCATCGATCAGCGCTGTCGCATCGAGACGGCCGGCATCGACCATCGCCTGCAGGGTGCCGAGGTTCAGTTCGGAATAATCCTTGCGGAAGATATTGTTGAAGCCGCGCTTCGGCAGCCGCATGTGCAGCGGCATCTGGCCGCCTTCGAAACCCTTGATGGCGACACCCGAACGCGAGGTCTGGCCCTTCTGGCCGCGACCCGCGGTCTTGCCGACGCCGGAACCGATACCGCGGCCGACGCGAACGCGGCTCTTGCGGGCACCGGGATTGTCATGAAGATCGTTGAGCTTGGTCATGTGATGCACTCGCTTTCGCTTTGGGCGCGCAGGATGGGAAATTTCGGTCGTCACCCCAGCGAAGGCGGGGGCCGATCACCTGAATGTCGACACTTGTGGCCACTCTCGGGAGATGGGTCCCCGCCTGCGCGGGGATGACGGCAGGATCAGGCGACGGGTTCGACCTTCAGCATGTGCGCCACCTTGGCGATCATGCCGCGAATCGACGGGGTATCTTCAAGAATGCGGGTCTTGTGCATCTTGTTGAGGCCGAGGCCGACGAGCGTTGCTTCCTGATCGGGAGCGCGGCGGATCGGCGAACCGATCTGGGTGAGTTTGACTTGAGCCATTGCTTCGATCCTTACGCGACGGCTTCGGCATCGGCTTCGGCAACACGTGCCGAAACGTCACCGCGGCGCGCCATCAGGTCGGCAATCTTCTTGCCGCGACGCTGCGCCACTGCCTTGGGGCTGGTCTGTTCGCCAAGCGCCGCAAAGGTCGCCCGGATCATGTTGTAGGGGTTGCTGGTGCCAACCGACTTGGTGACCACATCGGCAACGCCCAAGGCTTCGAACACGGCGCGCATCGGGCCGCCGGCGATGATGCCGGTACCCTGGGTGGCCGAACGCACATAGACGCGACCGGCACCGAAATGGCCGACGCCATCATGATGCAGGGTGCGGCCATCACGCAACGGCACGCGGACCATCGCCTTCTTGGCAGCAGCGGTTGCCTTCTGGATGGCTTCCGGCACTTCGCGCGCCTTGCCATGGCCGAAACCGACCCGGCCCTTGGCATCACCGACCACGACGAGCGCCGCGAAACCGAAGCGCTTGCCGCCCTTCACCGTCTTCGAGACGCGGTTGATGTGGACCAGCTTTTCAACCAGGTCCTCGCCACCGGCTTCGGCCGGAGTGTTGCCATCACGGCGGCCACGGCCACCACGATCACGATCATTGCCGCCACCGGGGCCGCGGCCACGACCGCCGCCCGGGCCGCCGCCGGGACCGCCACGACCGCGACGTTCGCCACCGGGGGCGCCACCGGGGGCGCCGGCGTTCTGGATTTCATCAGCCATCGATTAAAACTCCAATCCGCCTTCGCGGGCACCATCGGCCAGCGACTTGACGCGGCCGTGGAAGATGAAACCGCCACGATCGAAAACAACCTGCAACACGCCGGCTGCCTTGGCGCGCTCGGCCAGACGCTTGCCGACCGCTGCTGCGGCATCCTTGGTCGCGCCGGTCGTTTCGCGAACGTCCTTTTCCAGCGTCGAGGCCGAAGCCACCGTCACGCCACGGGCATCGTCGATGACCTGGGCATAGATGTGCTGCGACGTGCGATGGATCGACAAGCGCGGGCGCGCGCCGCCCCTGGCACGCAGCGCCGTGCGGACGCGCCGACGGCGCTGATCGAAAAGCGAAAGCTTGGCCATTACTTCTTCTTCCCTTCCTTGCGGAAGATTTTCTCGCCGCGATACTTGATACCCTTGCCCTTGTAGGGTTCGGGCTTGCGCCAGCGCCGGATTTCGGCAGCAACCTGGCCCACGCGCTGCTTGTCGCTGCCCGTGATCTCGACCGTGGTCTGGTCCGGCGTCTTGATGGTGATGCCGTCCGGAATGGCGAAATCGACATCATGGCTGTAGCCGAGTTGCAGCTTCAGGTTGGTACCCTGAACCGAAGCGCGATAGCCGACGCCGGTGATTTCGAGCACCTTGGTGAAACCGTCCGACACACCGACAACCAGGTTCGAAACCAGCGTGCGCTGCATGCCCCAGAAGGAGCGGGCGCGCTTGGTCTCGTTGGCAGGGGTAACGGCAATCTGGCCTTCGCCGATATCATAGCTGATGTCATCCGACATCGGCATCGACATGACGCCCTTCGGACCCTTGACCGACAATACCCGGTCAGCGACCGAAGCGATGACGCCGGCCGGTACCGGCACGGGCTTTTTCCCAATACGCGACATGGCTTAAAATACCTGGCAGAGGACTTCGCCGCCGGCATTCTGCTCACGCGCTTCCGCGTCGGACAGAACACCCTTGGGCGTCGAAACAATGACGATACCGAGGCCATTGCGGACCCGCGGCAGTTCGGTGGCGCCCGAATAGACGCGGCGACCCGGCTTCGAGACACGGGCGATGTGCTGGATCGCCGGCTTGCCTTCGAAATACTTCAGGTCGATGCGCAGCGCCGCGGTTGCAGTGCCGGCATCGGCTTCGGAATAGCCGCGGATATAGCCTTCGCGCTGCAGCACGTCGAGAACGCGGGCACGCAGCTTGGAGGCCGGGGTGAGAATCGAATCCTTCTTGGCCTGCTGGCCATTGCGGATCCGGGTGAGCATATCACCAAGGGGATCGGTCATCGACATCTTGCGGTCCTACCAGCTCGACTTCGTCACGCCGGGAATCAGGCCCTTGTTGGCCAGTTCGCGGAGCATGATGCGCGAGAGCTTGAACTTGCGGTAATAGGCACGGCTGCGGCCGGTAAGCTCGCAACGGTTGCGCACCCGCGTCGGATTGGCGTTGCGCGGCAGTTCCGCCATCTTCAGACGCGCCATCAGGCGCTCGTTATCGTCACGGCTTTCGTCGTTGGCGATCGCCTTGAGGACGGCGAACTTGCCGGCATATTTCACAACAAGCGCCTTGCGGTGCTCGTTCTTGTTGATCGAGGAGAGCTTGGCCATATCAGGCAGCCTTCTTTTCTGCAGGAGGCTGGATGAACGGGAAGCCGAACGCTGCAAGCAGCGCGCGCGCCTCGTCGTCGGTCTTGGCCGTCGTGGTGACGATCACATCCATGCCGCGAACGCTGTCGATCCGGTCATAGTTGATCTCGGGGAAGATGATCTGTTCCTTCAGGCCCATGGCATAATTGCCACGACCATCGAACGACTTGGGGTTGAGCCCGCGGAAATCGCGCACCCGCGGCAAGGCCCCGGTGATCAACCGGTCGAGGACTACGTACATCTTTTCACGGCGCAGGGTGACCTTGCAGCCGATCGGCATGCCTTCGCGCAGCTTGAAGGTAGCGACCGACTTCTTGGCCTTGGTGATCACGGGCTTCTGCCCGGCGATCAGCGCCATTTCCTCGGCGGCCTTGTCGACCTTCTTCTTGTCCTGCGTGGCTTCGCCGACACCCATGTTGATGACGATCTTGTCGATCTTGGGAACCTGCATGAGGTTCTTGTAACCGAATTGTTCCACCATCTGGGCGCGGACCTTGTCCACGTACAGTTGCTGCATCCGGGTCAGGTTTTCAACGTCAGCCATCGATCAACTCTCCCGACCGCTTGGCGACACGCACCTTGCGACCATCTTCCAGGACCTTGAAGCCAACACGTGTCGGCTTGCCGGTCTTCGGGTCCTCGATTGCAACCTTCGAGACGTGCATCGGCGCTTCAATACGCTCGAGCCCGCCCTGGGGATCCTGCTGCGAGGGCTTCTTGTGGCGTGTCATCATGTTGACACCGCCAACGATAACCTTGCCTTCCTTGGGGTTCACCTTGGTGACTTCACCATGCTTGCCCTTGTCCTTGCCGGACAGGATGACAACCTTGTCGCCCTTCTTGATCTTGGCGGCGCTCATTACAGCACCTCCGGCGCAAGGCTGATGATCTTCATGTGACCCGTGGCGCGGAGTTCGCGCACGACGGGGCCAAAGATACGGGTGCCGATCGGCTCCTCGTTCTTGTTGATCAGCACGGCGGCGTTGCCATCGAAACGGATCACCGAGCCATCGGCGCGGCGAATGTCCTTGGCGGTACGAACGACGACGGCGCGATGCACGTCACCCTTCTTCACCTTGCCCTTGGGTGCGGCTTCCTTGATCGAAACGACGATGACATCGCCGACGCCGGCGAAACGACGCTTCGATCCGCCCAGCACCTTGATGCACATCACCCGCTTGGCGCCGCTGTTGTCCGCCACATCGAGGTTCGTCTGCATCTGGATCATGTGTTCGATCCTTCTTCAAAATTGCGAGAAGCGGTCATCAGCCGACCTTCTCCAGAACTTTCCATGTCTTCAGCTTGGACAACGGCGCGCATTCTTCAATGCGGACGGTGTCACCGGCCTTGATGACATTGCCCTCGTCATGGGCGTGATACTTTTTCGACCGACGGATGATCTTGCCATAGACCGGGTGCGCAACCTTGCGCTCGATCAGCACGACCACCGTCTTGTCACCCTTGTCGGACACGACGGTGCCCTGCAGGACGCGTTTCGGCATGGCTTATGCTCCCTGCTGCTGGGCGACGGCCTTGCGGCCGTGCTGCAGCGTCTTGATGCGCGCGATGGTGCGGCGCACCTCACGAATACGGCCCGGCTTTTCCAGCTGGCCAGTGGCCGACTGGAAGCGCAGGTTGAACTGCTCGCGCTTGAGCTCCTGGAGCGCCGTTGCGAGCTGGTCGTCGGTCTGGACCTTGAGGTCCGCTTGCTTGATCTGTGCCATTTCCATCAGTCCTGAACGCCGACGGCTTCACCGAGGCGAACAACCATCTTGACCTTGATCGGCAGCTTGGCTGCCGCACGTTCGAACGCGCCTTCGGCCACTTCATGCGGCACGCCGTCGAGTTCGAACATGATCCGGCCCGGCTTCACGCGTGCCACCCAGAATTCCGGGTTGCCCTTGCCCTTGCCCATGCGGACTTCGGCAGGCTTCGACGTTACCGGAACATCCGGGAAGATACGGATCCACAAACGGCCGGCACGCTTGATGTGACGCGAAATCGCGCGACGCGCGGCTTCGATCTGGCGAGCGGTAATCCGCTCGGGTTCCATCGCCTTCAGGCCGAACGAGCCAAAATTGAGTGCAGTGCCGCCCTTGGCATCGCCATGAATGCGACCCTTGAACTGCTTGCGGAATTTGGTGCGCTTTGGTTGCAACATCTACTTGTTCCTCAGCGAGCCGGACGGACGCCGGAGGTCTGCGATTCCATCATCAGACGGTCCTGCGCCATCGGGTCGTGCCCAAGGATTTCGCCCTTGAAGATCCACACCTTGATCCCGCAGACACCATAGGCCGTGTGGGCCTGGGCTTCTGCGTAATCGACGTTGCCGCGCAGCGTGTGCAACGGCACCCGGCCTTCACGATACCATTCGGTACGCGCGATTTCAGCGCCGCCGAGACGGCCCGAGCAGGTGATCTTGATACCTTCGGCACCCAGGCGCAGCGCCGACTGCACGGCACGCTTCATGGCGCGACGGAAGGCGATACGGCGCTCGAGCTGATCGGCAACACCCTGGCCCACCAGCTTGGCATCGATTTCCGGCTTGCGGATTTCGACGATGTTGAGCGACACGTCGCTCTTGGTCATCGAACCGATCTGCTTGCGCAGCTTTTCGATGTCCGCACCCTTCTTGCCGATGATGACACCCGGGCGGGCGGCATAGATCGACACGCGGCACAGCTTTGCGGGACGCTCGATCACCACCTTGGAAATCGCGGCCTGGCTGTGATTCTTCAGGATGAATTCGCGGATACGCAAATCTTCGAGCAGCAGCCGACCATAATCATCGCCCGCAGCGAACCAGCGGCTGTCCCAGGTGCGGTTGATCTGCAGACGCAGACCAATGGGGGAGGTTTTGTGACCCATTATGCGTTCTCCGCCGCGTCATCGCCCATTTCGCGCACGACGACGCGAAGACGGCTGAACGGCTTCTGGATTTGGGCGGCACGGCCACGCGCACGCGGCGTGAAGCGCTTCATCATCAGCGCCTTGCCGACGCTGGCTTCCTTGACGATCAGCGCGTCGACATCGAGATTATGGTTGTTCTCGGCATTGGCAACCGCGGACGCCAGCACCTTGCGGACATCGACGGCCATCGCCTTGGTCGAGAACTGCAGGATGTTGAGCGCTTCACCGACCTTGCGGCCACGGATCAGCCCGGCAACCAGGTTCAGCTTGTAGGCCGAACCACGGATCGACGTTGCAACAGCAAGCGCCTCGCGATCACCAACCTTGCGGGGGGATTTCGGCTTCGACATCAGCGCTTGCCCTTCTTGTCGGCGGCGTGGCCGGGGAAGTTGCGCGTCGGCGCGAATTCACCCAGCTTCATGCCGACCATGTCTTCGTTGACCGAGACCGGGATGAACTTCTTGCCATTGTAGACGCTGAAGGTAAGGCCGACGAACTGCGGCAGGATCGTCGAACGGCGCGACCAGGTCTTGATCGGACCCCGCCCACCGCCGCCAGCCTGCGCGGCTTCGGCCTTCTTCAACACGTTGAGATCCACGAAGGGACCCTTCCAGACGGAACGGCTCATCTGGCCTTACCTCTTCTTCTTGGCGTGACGCGACCGGATGATCATCCCGTCGGTCGACTTGTTCGAACGCGTCTTGGCACCCTTGGTCGGCTTGCCCCATGGCGTGACCGGATGACGGCCGCCCGAGGTCCGGCCTTCACCACCACCATGCGGGTGATCGACCGGGTTCTTGGCCACACCGCGGGTCAGCGGGCGGTAGCCCAGCCAGCGATTGCGGCCGGCCTTGCCCAGGTTGGTGTTGCTGTTGTCCGGGTTCGACACGGCACCGACGGTGGCCATGCAATCCGAACGGACATAACGCTGTTCGCCCGAATTGAGGCGAATGATGACCATGCCCTTGTCGCGACCGACAACCTGGACGAACGCGCCGGCGGCGCGGGCCATCTGGCCACCCTTGCCGGGCTTCAGTTCGACATTGTGGACGATCGTGCCGACCGGCATCGAGCCGATTTCCATGGCATTGCCCGGCTTGACGTCGACCTTCTTGCCGGCAGTGACCACGTCACCGACTGCGAGACGCTGCGGCGCAATGATGTACTGCTGGTTGCCGTCAGGATACTTCACCAGCGCGATGAAGGCCGAACGGTTGGGATCATATTCGAGACGTTCGACCGTGGCCACGACATCCCAGGTGCGCCGCTTGAAATCGATCATGCGGTACAGCTGCTTGTGGCCGCCGGCGATGCCGCGTGCCGTCGCATGGCCCATGTTGTTGCGGCCACCGGTCTTGCGCAGACCTTCGGTCAGCTGCTTGACGGGACGCCCCTTGAACAGGCCCGAACGGTCGACCAGGATCAGGCCGCGACGGCCCGGGCTGGTCGGATTATAGGTCTTCAATGCCATCGGATCAGATCCCCGTGGTCACATCGATACGGTCGCCGTCGGCGAGCGTGACGATGGCCTTCTTCTCGTCGGAGCGGCGATATTCCTTGCCCTTCCAGCGCTTCGTCTTGCCCTTCTGGATGAGCGTGTTGACGCTCAGGACCTTGACGCTGAACAGGGCTTCGACCGCCGCCTTGATTTCCGGCTTCGACGCCGAATTGGCGACCTTGAACACAACCTGGTTGTATTCGCTGACGAGTGTCGACTTTTCCGTAATGACCGGCTTCACGACAATGTCGTAATGCTTCAGGTCAATCGGCTTGGGCTGCGGCTTAGCCATTGACCCGGGCCTCCAATGCCGTGACGGCAGCGCGGGTCAGGACCAGCGTGTCGTGGTTGAGGATATCATAGACGTTGGCGCCGATCGCCGGCAGCACGTCGATGTGCGGAACGTTGCTGGTCGCCAGGCGGAAGCCGGTGTTGACTTCGGCGCCATCGATGAACAGGCCCGACTTGATGCCGAGACCGGCGAGGATCGCGATCATCGACTTGGTCTTGGCTTCGGCGATGGTGAAATCTTCCAGGATGACCAGCTTGCCTTCGGCAGCCTTGACCGACAGCGCGGTCGCGAGGCCGAGGGTGCGGATCTTCTTGTTGAGACCCGGGTTGAAGTCACGGACGCGGGGACCATGGGCCTTGCCGCCGCCGATGAACTGCGGTGCCGCACGGTTGCCGTGGCGAGCCGTACCGCCGCCCTTCTGGTTGCCCAGCTTCTTGCCGGTGCGCTGCACGTCCGAACGCTCGCGCGCTCCGCGGGCGGTGCCACGACGCTTTTCAAGCTGCCAGGTGACGACGCGGTGCAGAATGTCGAGCCGCGGTTCCTTGCCGAAAACGGCTTCCGACAGTTCGATTTCGCCGGCGTCAGCCGCGGCCAGGGTTTTGACCTGAACCTTCATGTGCCTCAGGCCTCCGTATTTTCGGTGGTGTCGGCCACGACGGTTTCCACCGGCGCCGGAACGACATCATCATTTGCAACTGCTGCAAGCTTCAGCGACGCGGGATAAGGCGCATCGGCATGGCGCGCGACCTTGACCGCGTCCTTGATCAGCAACCAGCCACCCTTCGACCCCGGCACCGAGCCGTGGACGAACAAAAGGCCGCGCTCGACATCGGTCGACACGATTTCAAGGTTCTGCTGGGTGCGCTGCTTGTCACCCATGTGGCCGGCCATCTTCTTGCCCTTGAAGACCTTGCCTGGATCCTGGCGCTGGCCGGTCGAACCGAGCGAGCGGTGCGAGACCGAGACCCCGTGGGTGGCGCGCAGACCGCCGAAGCCCCAGCGCTTCATGCCGCCCTGGAAGCCCTTGCCCTGGGTGACGCCGGTGACGTCGACCAACTGGCCGGCAACGAAGTGATCGGCCGAAATGGTCGCACCGGTTTCCAGCAGCGCATCTTCCGACACGCGGAATTCGGCAACCTTGGCCTTGGGCTCGACCTGCGCCTTGCCGAAATGGCCGCGCTCGGGCTTGGTGGTGTTCTTGGCCTTCTTGGTGCCGGCACCCAGCTGGACAGCGACATAGCCGTCGACATCCGTGGTGCGGACCGAAACAACCTGGTTATTTTCGAGAGCGAGAACGGTGACCGGAACGTGCCGGCCATCATCGCGGAAAACCCGCGTCATCCCCATCTTCTTCGCGATCACGCCTGTGCGCATGACCAATTCCTTTCTCATCAGAGGCCCCGTCCCAGAAATGGGGTGGGGGGCGTGCCTGGCCCGAGGTTGGGCCAAAAGTTCGCTCCGCGTATTTTTGTCCGGCTTACTTGCCGAGCTTGATTTCCACATCCACGCCGGCGGCGAGATCGAGCTTCATCAGCGCGTCAACCGTCTGCGGGGTGGGATCGACAATATCGAGAAGGCGCTTGTAGGTGCGCACCTCGAACTGTTCACGGCTCTTCTTGTCGACGTGCGGCGAGCGGTTCACGGTGAACTTCTCGAAACGCGTCGGCAACGGGATCGGGCCACGAATGGCAGCGCCGGTCCGCTTTGCCGTGTCGGCGATTTCGCCCGTGGCCATATCGAGCACACGGTGATCAAAAGCCTTGAGGCGGATGCGGATGTTCTGCGTTTCCATGACTACCTGACAAATGCTCAAGACCGGCACTACCCACGAATGAGCGGGCTGCACCGGCCACTAAATCAACGACGCTGGAGTATATCGTGCGTCCGACGAATCGGGCCGCTCCCCAGGGGAAGCGGCCCTATACGCTTACTTGATGATGGTTGCAACCACGCCGGCGCCGACAGTGCGGCCACCTTCGCGAATTGCGAAACGCAGGCCCGGATCCATGGCGATCGGCGCGATCAGCTTGACCTTGAGCTGGACGTTATCGCCCGGCATCACCATTTCGGTACCTTCCGGCAGTTCCACGGTGCCCGTCACGTCGGTCGTGCGGAAATAGAACTGCGGACGATAGTTGGCGAAGAACGGCGTGTGACGGCCACCTTCATCCTTCGAAAGGACGTACACTTCCGAGGTGAACTCGGTGTGCGGCTTGATCGAGCCGGGCTTGCAGAGCACCTGGCCGCGTTCCACGTCGTCACGACCAACGCCGCGCAGCAGCGCGCCGATGTTGTCGCCGGCCTGGCCCTGGTCAAGCAGCTTGCGGAACATTTCGACGCCGGTGCACACCGTCTTGCGGGTGTCCTTGATGCCGACGAT
>JBBRVH010000089.1:0-13505 GCA_038246995.1 Sphingomonadales bacterium | reverse complement strand
GAGGGCGGGGTCCCGGCTTGACGCCCTCCTTCATCGCGTTAAGCCCACAACTGCCTCTCCCCCCCTTGCGGGGAGGGCGACTCGCGAAGCGAGCGGGGTGGGGGTACCAAGCGTCGCCACGCCTGAACCCCCACCCCCCCCCCCGCGCGATGCGCCCGCCCCCCCCCCCGCCTGGGGGAGGGAGGCCGCACTTATCGTTTCCCCCGCCGCGGGCTTACCGCGCTGGTATCCGGCGTCAAGCCGGGACGCCGCCGGGTGCGGGATAGAGATCGTAGCGCAGCACCTCGGCATGGGCGTCGCGGTTCCATTCCTGCATCCAGGGGTGCGCCAGCATGGCATCGACATAGGCGCGCGCGGTCGCCGACACGGGCAGGTGATAATGGTGGATGCGATAAACCACCGGCGCATACATGATGTCGGCGGCGCTGAACGGCCCGAACAGCCAGGGCAGATCGGTATCGCTGCCGAAGCGGGTGCGCGCCTCGCTCCACAGCGCATCGATGCGCGCGACATCGACGAGCACCGCCTCGCTCGCTTCGAAAGCCGGAAAGGCCTTTTGCAGGTTCATCGGGCAGGCCGAACGCAGCGCCGCAAAGCCCGCATGCATTTCGGCGGTCATCGCATAGGCCAGCGCCCGCGCCGGATATTCGCGCGGCCAATAGCGATCATGCCCACCCTTGTCGGCGAGCCACAGGATCATCGCCATGCTGTCCCACACCGGCGTCTGGCCATCGATGAGCAGTGGCACCTTGCCCGACGGCAGCGCCTTTTTGGCCT
Source organism: Sphingomonadales bacterium (assembly GCA_038246995.1). Classification (GTDB taxonomy): domain Bacteria; phylum Pseudomonadota; class Alphaproteobacteria; order Sphingomonadales; family Sphingomonadaceae; genus Sandarakinorhabdus. The sequence continues at coordinate 12,728 of JBBRVH010000089.1, read as the reverse complement.
CGCCGCCCTGCCATTCCGGCGTGTCCATCTCGATGCATTGCGTGGTGAAGGGCAGCCCCGACTGTTTGGCAGCAAGCCAGCCGCGCAAGGACCAGCTCGACAGCGTGCGGGTTCCGATGATGATCTTCATGGCGCGTTCTCCCGCCACCGTCTTACGGGGGGTGGCAGGGGGCCGCAAGCAATGCTCTGCCCCCTCCCCCCACCGGCGCAGCCGGTAGCGTGGGGAGGGTCGGGGTGGGGGTCTTGGAAGCAGGTGGCCAAAACCCCCACCCCGGCCCTCCCCACCCTACGCTGCGCGTGGGGGGAGGGAGACGAATCAGCCCTTGGCCGCCAGCAGGATCGCGGCCCGCAGTTCGGGGATGCCCGTGCCGGTTTCCGCCGATGTCGCCAGCACTTCGGGGAAGGCGGCGACATGGGTGTTCGCAATGGCCGCCACCCCGGCGAGCGTTTTTGCCAGTTCGGTCGGCTTGATCTTGTCACCCTTGGTCAGCACGATCTGGTAGCTGACCGCGGCCTTGTCGAGCATTGTCAGGATCTCGAGATCGACCGCCTTCAGGCCGTGGCGCGCGTCGATCAGCACCAGCACGCGCTTCAGGACAACCCGCCCGCGCAGATAATCGAAGATCAGGCGTTTCCAGCGCGCCACCAGGTCCTTGGGCGCTTCGGCATAGCCATAGCCCGGCATGTCGACGAGGCGCATCATGCGCGGTTCGCCGACATCGAAGAAGTTGAGTTCCTGTGTCCGCCCCGGGGTGTTCGAGGCGCGCGCCAGGCCGTGGCGCCCGGTCAGCGCGTTGAGCAGCGTCGATTTGCCGACGTTGGAGCGCCCGGCAAAGGCGATTTCGCCGACATCGGGCGGCGGCAGGAATTCCAGCGCCGGCGCCGACAGCTTGAATTCGATCGGCCCGGTGAACACCCGCCGGGCATCCTCGATCAACCAGCTGCGGGCCTTTTCGGCCTTGGCTGCGGCGACCGGATCGAATTGTGCCTCGGTCGCGTCATGGATGTCGCTCACTTGGTCACCCGGGTCGGCTTGACCGTCACCGTCGCTTCGGCGGGCGGCGTCGCCGGCATCGGATATTTGCGCAGCATATAGGCCTGTTGCAGGATCGAGAGCAGGTTGTTGACGATCCAGTAGAGCTGCAAGCCGGCGGCGAACGGCGCCATGATGAACATGAACATCCACGGCATGATGGCAAAGACCTGGCGCTGAACCGGATCCATGACGGCGGGGTTGAGTTTCTGCTGCAACCACATGGTAATGCCCAGGATGATCGGGAAGACGCCGATGGCGATCATCGCCGGCGGGGTCCAGTCGATCGCGCCGAACAGGTTGAGCGGGGTCAGCTGGTCCGGCGCGGACAGATCCTTGATCCACAGCGCGAACGGCTGGTGGCGCATCTCGATCGACACGAGCAGCGTCTTGTACAGCGCGTAGAAGATCGGGATCTGCAGCACGAGCGGCAGGCAGCCGGCGACCGGATTGACCTTTTCGGTCTTGTACAGCGTCATGATCTCTTGCTGCTGGCGGACCTTGTCGTCCTTGTATTTTTCCTGGATCGCCTTCATCCGCGGCGCGACGATGCGCATTTTTGCCATGGATTCGAACTGCTTGTTGGCAATCGGGAACATCAGGGTGCGCACGACGATGGTCAGGCCGATGATCGCGACGCCGAAATTGTTGGTCAGCTTGAACAGCCAGTCGAGCAGCCAGAAGATCGGTTGCGCGATGATGATGAACCAGCCCCAGCTGACCGCGAGGTCGAAGTGCGGGATGCCCAGCGTCTTCATATAGCCATCGAGCAGCGCGACTTCCTTGGCACCGGCAAAGAAGCGCGCCGTGGTTTCGACCGTCGCCCCGGGGGCGACCGTGCGGCCGGCGGCCAGGAAATCGGTCTGGAACTGGTCCCCGGGCGCAGCGGCGAAGCGGGCTTCGACACGGGCCTTCTGGTCGGGGACGACCGCGGCCAGCCAGTATTTATCGGTGATGCCGAGCCAGCCGCCGGTGGTCGTGTAGCGCTTGGGTCCATCGTCCTTGAGCGTTTCGTAATTGACTTCACTGTCGTGGAGCGTGCCGTCCATGACACCCAACGGCCCGACATGAAGGTTATAGGCGTTTTTTTCGCTGCCTTCGCCGCGCCGCGAGACGAGGCCCCAGGATTGCACGGCCACCGCGGCGGCGGTCGGGTTGCGCACCCGCTGGCGAATGGTGAACAGGAAATCCTTGTCGACGCTGATCACCTGTTCGAACACCAGCCCCGCTGGCGAGGTCCAGCCGAGCGTTACCGGTGCGGCAATCGTCAACGTCGGCGCGCTTGCCGTCCACAGCGCATCGGCCGGGGGGGCGCCGGCGCCGGTCCAGCCGAACTGGCCGAAATAGGCATCGGCGGTGCCCGACGGGCTGAGCAGCCGCACCGGCGGCGAATCCTTGGCGATCGTCACCCGATAGGTCGGCAGCACGAGATCGTCGAAGCGTGCGCCCTTCAAATTGATGCTGCCCTGCAGGCGCGGCGTATCGATGGCGACGCGCGGGCTGGCGGCGAGCACCCGGCCGCGATCGGCGATGGTCGCGGCGGCCACGGCGGCCGGTGCACTACCCCCGGTAACGACCGGCGCCGCAGCCCCGGTGGCCAACGGCGCGGTTGCGTCCGCAGGCGCGGTCGCAGCTGCCGTCACGGCCGGCGTGACGGGCTTTGGCGCCGGAAAATAGATTTCCGAAACATAGGTCCAGCCGATCAGCACCAGCGCCGACAGCAGCACGGCAACGATCATGTTGCGGGAGTCTTGGTTCACAAACGGCTCTTCTTCAAACGAGTGCAACGGGCGGGCATTGCGGACGATCCGGGGCCCTATACCCTGTCACGGCACCGGGTCATAGCCCGAAGGCCCCCAGGGGTGGCAACGGCCGATCCGCCGCACCGCTAGCCAGGCGCCGCGAACCGGGCCATGGCGCTGCAAGGCTTCGATCGCATAGGCCGAGCAGGACGGCGAGAAGCGGCACGACGGCGGCAACACGACCGAAAAAGTCTTTTGCCACAGCCGGATCGGCAGGATGAGGACGCGGCTGATCGGGTTCATCGGCCAGGCTTCACTTCAACGCCTTGGCCAGCGCGCGTTCGAGATCGGCGCCGAGCACGGCGAAATCGCGCTCGATGCCGGCTTCGCGGCCGATCAGCACATGATCGGCGCCCGCCTGCCCCTGCCCGGGCAGCAGTGCCTGCGCCAGGGCGCGCAAGCGGCGTTTCATGCGGTTGCGTACCACCGCATTGCCGATCTTTTTCGTCACGGTATAGCCGGCGCGCATGCTGGCATCGCCATCGTCGCGCGGGCGGACCAACAGGATAAAGCCCGGCATGACAACACGCCGGGCCTTGTTGGCGGCCAGAAAATCACGCCGCAGCCGGATGGTTTCCGGCGTCATCGTGGCTCACGCCGGGACGGCACCGGCCCGCTCCCCCGCCCGGCCACCCACAGCGTACACTGGAATTGGGTGGCCCGGAGCGTATGCGACCTTCGTCGAGGGCGGGGGCGCGGGCCGGCGCCGTCTTGCCGAAACAAAATCAGGCGGAAAGTTTCTTGCGGCCCTGGGCGCGGCGGTTGCGGATGACATTGCGGCCACCCGGCGTCGCCATGCGGGCGCGAAAGCCATGGCGGCGAGCGCGAACGAGCTTGGACGGCTGATAAGTACGCTTCATTTCGAGATTCCTGTGGGGTCGACCGGGATGCGCCCCGACCGAAAATTCAAGATGCGGCGCTTAAGGGCAGATGCCGCGCGAGTCAACTGATCAGGCCGGCGATCGGGCCAGCCTTTCAGCTGCGGGCGCTGCCGCTGAACACCACCTTGGTGCCGGCCTTGACCGCGGCCGCCAGTTCCCTGGCATCCCAGTTGGTCAGCCGCACGCAGCCGTTGCTCGCCGCCTTGCCGATCATCCGCGGGTCGGGGGTGCCATGGATGCCATAGGTATCGCGCGTCAAGTCGATCCAGGTCGATCCCACCGGGTTGTTGGGGCCGGGAGGGATGGTCAGCTTGGCCGTCGCGCCGCCCCGGGGCTTGAAGCTCAACCGGGCGGGATCGAAGGTATAGTTCGGCGCCGGGGCGACGGTGCGCACCGCCCAGGTGCCGGACGGTGCCGGGCGCTCGCTGCTGCCGACGGTGGCGGGATAGACAGCGATAATCTTGCCGGCGGCATCGAGCGCGGTGACTTCGTTCCGGCCCTTGTCGACCCGGATTTCGGCCACGGCGGCAAGGTCGCTGCGCCCGGTATCGGTCACGAAGATCACCGTGCCGGCGGCGCCGAAATCCTTGCCCGGGTTCATCGCCCGCAACAGCGCTTCGTCCATATGGGCGCGTTCGGCGAGCGCTTCGATCGCCGAGGTCCAGGTCATGCTCTGGCGCGCCGCCATCGCGGTGAAATCCCCCGGGCTGACCGGTTCGGCGAACGGCCCGGCGATATCGGCGACGACGATGGTGTATTCGCGGATCGCCGGCGCCGTATCGGTGGCGACAAGCTTGTCCCAGGTCAGCACATCAAGCTTGCCGTTGACCGGCAGGCCCGCCGCCGCCTGGAACGCCCGCAGCGCCAGCCGCAGGTTCGACCCCGGCACGCCATCGATGACGCCCGGCGACAGGTGGCGCCGATCGAGGATGACCTGGGCCCGGATCAACTGGCGCTTGATCGCGCCGCGATCGCCTTCACCGGCCATGCCCTGGGCATTGATCAGATCGAGCAGGCTCGCCGGCGGCGGCGCGGGCGTGGCGGGCGGCGCCGTGGTGGGCGCAGTATCAGGTGCCGCCGCCGGCGGGGTCGCGGGTTGCACCTGCCCCATCACCGGCATGGCAACGGCAAGGACGGACACGAGGGAAAGCAGGCGCTGCATGTTTTTGATTCCGGGGCTTGCAACAATCATCGACGAACAACGTTGAAACCGCGGGCCTGAACAAAGTTCCCTCGGGGGGCGGAGCAAGATGCGAATAATCGGAACGGCGGCGCTGCTGATGGCCCTGTGGGCGCTGCTGATGGCCCTGTGGGCGCTGCCGGGAACCGCGCGCGCGGCGGATTGCGGCGTCGGCCCGGCCGCCGCGGCCGCCACCAACGCCGCCAGCTACGAAGCGCTCGACTGGGCGCCGTTTCGCCGGCCCGAACGCGGCTGGGCGATCTATGCCGTCAAGATCGCCGCCGAAATCTCCACGCGTTGCGCCGCCGACACGCCGGGCTTTGCCGCCGCGCTGGCGCGCTGGCAGGCGGCGCACGCCCTGCTCGCCACCGGCATCGTCGATGCCCCCGGCTTTGCCGTGATGAACGCCGGCTGGACCGCGGCCCGGCCGTTCGTGGCGGCGACTCGCGACGGCAAATGCCCGCTGCCCCCCGCCGCCACGGCGCTGGCCGCGGCGGGCACGGAAGAAAATTACGGCGGCAAGGCGATCGTGCTGCACCGCGATGCGCTCGCGGCCTATCGGCGGCTGCGCGCCGCCGCGCGCCGCGAACTGCCGCGCGGCGATGCCGATTGGTTCCGGATTTTTTCGGGCTATCGCGCGCCGGTCGATGACGATCTGCGCTGCCTGGCCGAGGGCAATTGCAACGGCATCGTGCGCGCCACCTGTTCGGCGCACCGCACCGGCCTCGCCATCGACCTGCACGTCGGACACGCCCCGGGCTTCGGCCCTGATTCATCAAACGACGCCAACCGCCGCGCCATGGTGCGCACGCTCGCCTATCGCTGGCTGGTGACCAATGCGGCGCGCTTCGGCTTTGCCAATTATGTTTTCGAACCCTGGCATTGGGAATATGCGCCACCCCGACGCCCGGCCTCGACAAGGGAGCGTGCGCCCGGCAAGACACCGTGATGACCGTTTCGCCGCTTGCCCGCCCCTTCCCCGAACTTGCCGGCATCGCCGGGGTGCGCATCGGCACCGCCACCGCGGGCTACAAGCCCTGGACACGCGCCGATGTGACACTGGTCGCCTTTGCACCGGGCACCGCGGTGGCCGGCGTCACCACCCGCTCGCGCTGCCCGTCGCCCGAAGTCGAATTGTGCCGCGAACGCTTGCCCGGCGGGCGCGCCCGCGGGTTGGTCGTCAATGCCGGCAACAGCAATGCCTTTACCGGCCTGTCGGGACGCGAGGCGGCCGCTGCACAGAGCGCGGCGGCGGCGGCGCTGCTGGGTTGTCCGGTCGCTGAGGTGTTCGCCGCCTCCACCGGCGTCATCGGCGTGCCGCTGCCGCAGGACAAGGCGGTGGCGGGGGTAACGGCGGCGCATGCAGCGCTCGGCACGGCCGATTTCGAGGCGGCAACGCGCGCCATCGGCACGACCGACACCTTTGCCAAGGCCGCCAGCGTTGCAGCGATGGTCGGCGGCGTGCGGGTCACGCTGACCGGCATCATCAAGGGATCGGGGATGATCGCGCCCGACATGGCGACGATGCTCGGCTTCATCTTCACCGATGCAGCGGTCGCGCCGGCGTTCCTGCAAGCGGCGTTGAGTGCCGCCAATGCCCGCAGCTTTTCATGCATCACCGTCGATGGCGATACCTCGACCTCCGACACCGTGCTGGTCTTTGCCACCGGCGCTGCCGGCCATGCCGAAATCACCGGTTGGGAATCACCGGGCGCCGATGCCTTTGCCGCCGCGCTGGCCGATCTGTGCCGGCAACTGGCGCAACTGGTGGTGCGCGACGGCGAAGGCGCGACCAAGTTCATCGCCATCACCGTGTCGGGCGCCGAGGACAACCGCGCCGCGCATGTCGTGGCGATGAGCATCGCCAATTCGCCGCTGGTCAAGACCGCGATCGCCGGCAGTGACGCCAATTGGGGCCGCATCGTCATGGCGGTCGGCAAGGCCGGCGAACGCGCCGAGCGCGATTTGCTGGGCATCCGTTTCGGCACCACCCTTGTTGCCGAAAAGGGCGCGGTCGTGCCGGGCTATGACGAAGCCCCGGTCGCGGCGCATCTGGCGGGGGAAGCTATCGACATCGCGGTCGATCTCGGCCTTGGCCAGGGCCGCGCGACAGTATGGACCTGCGACCTGACCCATGGCTACATCAGCATCAACGCCGATTACCGGAGCTAGCGCCGTGACCCCGATCCTGCACCATTACGAAGCCTCGCCCTTTGCCGAACTGGTGCGGCTGGCGCTGGGCTTGAAGCGGCTGGCGTGGCAATCGGTGATCATCCCCAACATCATGCCCAAGCCCGACCTGGTCGAACTGACCGGCGGCTATGCGCGCACGCCGGTGCTGCAACTGGGGGCCGACATCTATTGCGATACCGCCGCGATCCTGGCGGCGCTGGAGCATCTCCAGCCCGAACCGAGCCTGTATCCGGCGCCGCTCGGCACGCTCCACAAGGTCATGGCGAGCTGGGCCGGCGGGCCGCAATTCCTTGCCCATGTCGGCGCGGCGATGGGCACCCTGCCCGACGGCGCGCTGCCGCAAGCGTTCTACAGCGATCGCAAGGCGCGCTTCGGCTTCGACATGGCGGGGCTGGCCCGGGCCGAGCCGCATCTGAAATCACAGGCGCTGACCGCGGCGCACTGGCTCGATGCGACGCTTGCCGATGGCCGGGCGTTCGTGGGCGGTGACGCGCCGGGCCATGCCGACCTGGCATTCTACAGCAATATCTGGCTGGTGCGATCGGTCCCGACCGCCGCCGCAACGGTCGCCGAGATCATGGCGCTGCCCGGGCTGGCGGCATGGTCGGCGCGGGTGGCCTCCATCGGCCATGGCCTGCCGACGGCGATCAGCGGCGCCGATGCAATCGCCATTGCCGCCGCTGCCACGCCCGCCGCGGCTGCCGGCAGCGTCGCGCCCGATTTCACCGCGGGCCAGCCGGTCCTGGTGCGCACCGAAGGCTCGCACGACGAACCCGTGGCCGGGCGGCTGGCGCAGCTCGATCCGACCGGCATCTGCGTGTTGCGAACCGGGGCGCTGTGCGGGCCGGTCGCGGTGCATTTCCCGCGGTTGGGACAGATGGTGGTGCCGGTCTGACCAACAACCCGTTAATGCACAATCCGTGTCGTCACCCCCGCGAAGGCGCAGGCCCATAGCCCATACCATGGCTTGCGTGTCTGCATTCAGGCGCTGACCCCCCGCCTTCGCGGGGGTGACGGCTTTATTTGCCCGACCGTGACCTCAGCCCAATTCGGCTTCGAGCCAGCTTTTGAGCTGCGACTTCGGCGCCGCTCCGACCTTGGTCGCGACCGGGGCACCGTTCTTGAACAGGATCATCGTCGGGATGCCGCGCACGCCATAGCGCGTCGGGGCATCGGGGTTGTCGTCGATGTTGATCTTGACGATATCGACGCCGGCGAGTTCGTTGTTGATCTCTTCGAGCGCCGGGCCGATCTGGCGGCACGGCCCGCACCATTCCGCCCAGAAATCGACGAGCACCGGCCTGTCGCTGGCGATGACATCGGCGTGGAACGAGGCGTCGGTAATCTGCTTGGTGGCCATGCTCGGCTCCATCTGGGGGCTATTTCCGACAGATAGGCGCGACCCGGGGCGGGTTCAACTAAACTTCGTCTTTGGGATAATGAAGCCGCACCAGCGCATCGGGCAGCGTGATCAGCCGCGGTGCCTCGGTATAGAGCAGCGCCGCGGTCACCGGCCGGCCCGGAAACACCTGTTCGAGAGCGGCGACATAGGCGGCCATCTGGCGCAGATAATAGGGTTCGACCGCTTCGGCACTGGCCGGCACCCGCCGCCCGGTCTTGAAATCGATGATCGTCACGCCGGCATCACGCACCAGCAGGCGATCGACCTTGCCGGCGATGACCAGCGTGCCGACGACCGCCGCAATCGGTGCCTCCACCAGCGCACCCGGGGCGAACACCTCGGCAAAGGCCGGATCGGCCAGGATGTCGAGAACGGTCGAGACGAGTTCGGCGGCATCGAGTTCGGGAACGCTGGCGCGGCACCAGGCTTCGCCGACAGCCCGCCGCCGGTCCTCGGGCAGGTCGGGCAGGCGTTCAAACAGCGCGTGCAGCGCCGCGCCGCGCCGGGCCGCCGCCTTGGCGGCCGGGCCCTGCGGCGGTGCGCTGACATCGTCGGCGGCAATGGCGGAGGGCGACAGCGGCCGCGGTGGCCGCGCTTCGAGCGGCGGCGGCGTATCGAGCCAGGCCGGCACCAGCACGCTGTCGGCGGGGTCGACCGCCTGCGTCACGACCGCTGGCGGTTTCGGCGTGCCGCTGGCGAAGCACAGGCTGCCGTTGGTCCAGTCCGCCGTTTCGATACGATCGTGATCGAGCGTGTCGAAGGCTTCGGTCACCGTCGCGTACCAACTGTCCGGCGGCACTTCGGTCGCATTGGCGCGCAGCGTGCCGCCGATGAACAGCAGATCTTCGGCGCGGGTCAGCGCGACATAGAGCAGCCGGCAATGTTCGCGATGCGCAGCGGCTTCCAACTGGTCGATGCGGTCAGCGATCGGCCCCGACAAGCCGCTGCGCGATTTGAGATAGACCGGCAATTCAGGGCCATTGTCGAAGCTCATCAGCACGGGCGCGTCGCGTTCGGGGGTCGGCGCGCGGGTGGCATCGGCCATGATGACCACCGGCGCCTGCAAGCCCTTGGCGCCATGCACCGTCATCAGCCGTACCGCCGCCAGCGGGCCATCGGGATCGCGCTTGATCTCGATATCATCGGCCTCGACCCAGGCGAGAAAGCCTTGCAGCGACGGCGCATTGGCGGCCTCGAACGCCAGCGCCTGGTCGAGCACCGCGTCGATGGCGTCGCGCGCTTCCTCCCCCAGCCGCGCCAGCAGGCGGCTGCGCCCGGCAAGATCGCTATCCGACAGCACGCGTTCGAAAAATTCATAGGGCGCCGCAAAATCGGCAAAGCCGAGCACCTGCGCCAGCCAGACCTGCGCGCGCACCACCATTGGGTCGGCGCTGGCCTGCACCTGCTGCCACAAGCTGCCCGGGCGTCCGGCGGCGAGCGCGTGCAGGCGATCATGCCCGATATCGACAAAGGGCGAGACGAGCAGCGCCGCCAGCGTCAGGTCATCGCCGGGTTGCAGGGCAAAGCGCGCCACCGCGAGCAGATCGGCGACGGCGAGCGGATCGGTCAGCTTCATCCGGTCGACACCCGCCACCGGCACCCGCCATTCGTGCAACGCCGCAACCAGCGCATTGGAAAAGCCGCTGCGGCTGCGCACCAGCACGAGGATATCCTGCGGGCGCACCGGCAGGCCACGTGCGGGCAGCAGCAACGGCGCCGCCGGGTCCAGCCAGCCGGCGATGGTCTGCGCGATCTGGTGCGCCAGCTTTATCTCGGCCTTGGGGGCATAGGCGTCGTCATCACCATCCTCGCCATCGTCGCCGGCCTGCACCGGCGGCCACAGCGTGACGGCGCCAGCGCCTTCGCTGCGGTGGGCGATGTGTGGCCTGACCTCGCCAGTGCGATCGAGGGTCGAATGGCCGACATAATCGGCGACCGCATCGACGACGGTGAGCACGGCGGGCACCGAGCGGAAATTGTCGGTCAGATCGATCCGCCGCCAGATTTCGCCGCTGTCGGCGGCCCATTGCGCGAAATTGTCGTGCTGGTCGCGATAGACATCGGGGTCCGAGCCCTGGAAGCTGAAGATCGCCTGCTTGTAGTCACCCACCACGAACAGCGTGCGCTGGACATCGCGGGCGCCATCGCCATCGAACCACGGCCGGGTCAGCGCCTCGATGATCTGCCATTGCCGGGTGTTGGTGTCCTGCGCTTCGTCGACGAGCACATGATCGATGCGCTGGTCGAGCTTGTAGCGCACCCAATCGGCCGCGCCCGGCGCCTGCAACAGCCGCTGGGCCGCCGCGATCATGTCGTCATAATCGACGACGCCCAACCGCGTCTTGGCATCGACCCAGGCCGCCGCCAGCCGCACCCCGACGCGCAGATGCGCCGCGGCATGGGCGACGGCGGCATGGAGATTCTGTTCGGTGACGATCGCCATCACCGCTTCGCCGAGCGCCATGAACAGCGGTTTGAGCGTCGGATCGGCCTTGTCGGCCTTGGCGGGCACGGCGCTGGCTTTGCGGATGTCCTTGTTCTTGGCGGTGAGGAAAAAGCGGCACAGCCGGTCGAAGGCGGCAGGGCGGTCGGCGGCGAGCAGCCAGGCTTCGGCTTCGGTCGCGGCCTTCACCGCCGTCGGGACGCCGCTGCCCAGAAAGGCCCTTACCAGCCGCGTCAGGCCCGCTGCATCGAAGCGCGCCAGCGCTGCCGCCAGCGCAGTCTGCGCGTCGCTGTCGGTCGGCAGCCCGAAGCCGCGGCGCAGCATCGGCTCGATCCCGGCGACGTTGAGCCCGGCGAGCGCTTCGGCATGGCTGCCCAATTTGGTGATGACTTGCGCCAGCCGGCCTTCACCACTGGCGATGCTGATCGCCGCCAGATCGGCCATGAAGCCGGCATCGTCATCGCCCGCCTCGATCGCCGCGGTCAGCAGCCGTCGCCGCAACAGCGCGCTCGCCCGGTCATCGAGGGTGGCAAAGCCCGGCGTCACCCCGGCTTCGACGGGGAAGCTGGCGATCAGCCCCTGCGCAAAGGCGTGGATGGTCTGCACCGCCAGCCCCTGCGGCGCATCGAGCACTTCGGCGAACAGCCGCCGCGCCTGCGCCTGCGCCTCGGGGCCATCGTCGGTGCGCAGCGCCTGCAGATCGCTGGCCAGTTCGGCATCGCTGCACCGCGCCCAATGCGCCAGCCGGCCGAACACCCGCGTCTGCATTTCCGCCGCCGCCAGCTTGGTAAAAGTCAGGCACAGGATCGCGTGCGGCGGCGTGCCCTGCAGCAGCAGCCGCAGCACCCGGGCGGACAAGACCTGCGTCTTGCCGGTGCCCGCCGATGCCGCCACCCAGGCGTGCGCCTGGGGTTCGGCAGCACTCGCCTGTTCGGGCTTCAGCGGATCGAGCCTGGTAACCGGCTTCATTTCACCACCAGCAAGCGCTTGGGACGGTCCTGCCATTCCGCCACCCGGGCGAGATGGTCGAAATCGCTCCAGCCGTAACCCGGCACTTTCTTGGCGACGAAGGGCGCATCGCCGAGCAGCAGCGCATCGGTTTGCGCGATCGCGATGGCAACCGAGGCCGCCGCATGATCGGCAGCGAGCAGTTCGGGCTTGCCGCGCAGCGGGTCGCTGATCTTGCCGGGATCGGTGCCGCCGCCAAGCTTCCAATAGGCCAGCGCCGCCGGATCACCCGTCAGCGTCGCCTTGGTGCGCGTGGCGAGCAAGCCGCGCGCCGCCATCGCCATCAGCAGCCCCAATTGATTGGCCAGCCCGTCGCGCACCGCGGTCGGCCCGGGCACCCGGCCGGTCTTGTAGTCGATGATCGTCAGTCCGCCATCGGCGCTGCGGTCGATGCGGTCGGCGCGGCCCTTGAGCGTGATGCCGTTGGGCAGCAGCCATTCGCCGCCGGCTTCGGCGAGCATGCGCGTCTGGCCATCACCATCGGCAGCGATGATCTGTTCGCCCGCCCAGGCGATGGCGCGGCGGGCGCGCGGCCCCCACAGCGCGCGCAGCAGCGGGAAATGCGAGCCTTCGCTGGCCAGCATTTCCTCGGTGAAGCGCAGCAGCTGTTCCGGGCTGCCAGGGCCGCTGTTGACCCAGCGTTCGAGCACTTCATGGATGCGGTTGCCGCGTGTCGCGGCGGTCGGATCCTGGTCGAGCGGATCGAGCGGCTTGAGCCCGAGCACTTCGCGCGCATAAAAAGCGAAAGGATCGGTGACCAGCGTGTCGATCTGCGTCACCGAAATG
>JBBRVH010000088.1:0-13612 GCA_038246995.1 Sphingomonadales bacterium | reverse complement strand
TGCATCGGCGAGAATGTCGACACCGCGCAGGATGCGCTCACGCGCGTCGCGGCCGAACTTCACATCTTTGGCTGCCATGATGATTTCCTTTATTTATCTGTTGGCGATGAACGGGTTACGGCGTTTAGCCGAGGATCCCGAGGATATCGCTTTCCTTCATGATGATCAGGTCTTCGCCACCGACCTTGACTTCGGTGCCCGACCATTTGCCGAACAGGATCTTGTCCCCCGCCTTGACTTCGAGCGGGTGGACGGTGCCGTCATCGCCGCGCACGCCGGTGCCGGCCGAAACGACCACGCCTTCCTGCGGCTTTTCCTTCGCGGTGTCCGGGATGATGATCCCGCCAGCAGTCTTTTCTTCGGCTTCGATGCGGCGAACGAGCACGCGATCGTGGAGCGGACGGAAAGTCATTATAGCCCTCACTTCTGTTTGAATCTCAGCTGTTGGCACTCACATCGTGCGAGTGCCAACAGTGGTGGGCATATGGGTCGCCGACGCGCTGGCGTCAAGGCCGCGCCGCGTGACAATTTCGGGACAATCAGCGATGGCCACGCACGAAAAGGCCGGTGACCGCGTGGTCACCGCCCCTGTTCAGGCGTCGATCAAGGGCTGTTCAGGCGAGCCGTGCCACCCGCCGACGCATCGCGCCGCCAACCATGCAAAAACCGGCGATCAGCATGGTCCAGGTCGATGCCTCGGGCACCGCCGCGGTGCCGAAACCCGTCACCAGCCCGTAATTATTGTCGATGGCGCCGGTCGGCGCATTGTCGAACGCATAAACCCGCTGGAAACCGGCAAAATCGCTGCGATAGTCGATAAAGGCCGAAAAACTGTCGCCGCCGGACTTGGTCACATCCAGCAACAGGTCGCCCTGGCCCGGCTCATACAGGAATGCAGCACCGGTGATCGTGAAACTCGGGGCCGTGGGGCCGGACAGCGCGCCGGTGAAAAACAGCTGCGCATCGCCGCCGATATTGTCGGCAAATGTCGATGACAGCGATCCGACCCCGGTGGCCGCCGTCGACAGGCGCAAGGTATAGGTCGCAGCATCGATCGTCTGGCCGCTGTCTGACACGTCATAGAATGTCAGCGATCCGATATTGATCGGCCCGGAAAACAGGCTGCTCGAATAGGCCTGCTGATAGCGCAGCGTGCAGCCGAACGGTGCGCAATCGCCATAGACGCCGGGCCCACCGACAACAAGCTGGGCCTGCGCTCCGGCCAGCGGCAAAACCACAGCAGCGGCCAATGCCAGCGCAATCGAAAAATGCTTCATTCTGAACGTCTCCCCCTGTTCTGACAGATGCCAGCCCATGCTTCGAGATTAGCAAAATCCGTGCCAACAGCCGAAACCATGCTGACACCATGATATGATTAGAGGTGATTTTTCACGTCGCATGATGCTTGTAAAGAATTCCGACATAATTATTAACGTTCCATAAACCTTTCCATCCCCTTGCGTCAAGCCGCGCTGTTGCGAAACAACGTGCCGCCGCTGCAACCTTGGGCTAAAGTCGGCGGATGACATTGCACCCCACCATCGCCGCCGTCACCGACCGGATCATCAGCCGCAGCCGCACCGGTCGCACCGCCTATCTCGAATTGATCGCGCGCGAGGCCGCGTCCGGCAGCGAGCGGCCACGCCTGTCGTGCGGCAACCTCGCCCATGGCATGGCCGCCGCCGAAGCGGACAAGCCCGCGATTCGCGGCGGCAAGGCCATGAACATCGGCATTATCACCTCGTTCAACGACATGCTGTCGGCGCACCAGCCCTATGGCCGCTACCCCGAACAGATGAAGCTGTTCGCCCGCGAAGTCGGCGCCACGGCCCAGGTGGCCGGCGGCGTGCCGGCCATGTGCGACGGGGTGACCCAGGGCCAGACCGGCATGGAATTGTCGCTGTTCAGCCGCGATACCATTGCGCTGTCGACCGCTGTCGCGCTGTCGCACGGCATGTTCGAAGGGCTGGCGCTGCTCGGGATCTGCGACAAGATTGTCCCCGGGCTGATCATCGGGAGCTTGCGCTTCGGCCACCTCCCCGCCATCCTCATTCCCGCCGGGCCGATGCCTTCGGGCCTGCCCAACAAGGAAAAGCAGCGCATCCGCCAACTCGCGGCGCAAGGCAAGGTCGGCCGCGAGGAACTGCTCGATGCCGAAGCCGCCAGCTATCATTCACCCGGCACCTGCACCTTTTACGGCACGGCCAATTCCAACCAGATGCTGATGGAGGTGATGGGCCTGCACATGCCCGGCGCCGCCTTCATCAACCCGGGAACGAAGCTGCGCGACCGGCTGACCCGCGCCGCCGTCCATCGCCTCACCGAAATCGGCCGCGACGGAGACTATCGGCCGCTCGGGCTGTGCATCGATGAGCGCGCTATCGTCAACGCCGCGGTCGGCCTGCTCGCCACCGGCGGGTCGACCAACCATGCCATCCATATCCCCGCCATGGCGCGCGCCGCCGGCATCATCATCGATTGGGAAGATATCGACCGGCTGTCGGCCGCGGTGCCGCTGATTGCCCGGGTCTATCCCAATGGCTCGGGTGATGTGAACCATTATGAAGCCGCCGGCGGCATCGGCTACACGATCCGCACGCTGCTCGATGCCGGGCTGCTGCATGACGACATCATGACCGTCGCCGGTGACAGCCTGTCCGACCACAGCCGCCGCCCGGCGCTGGAGGATGACAAGCTCGTCTGGCACGACGCCCCGGCGCAATCGCTCGACAGCGATATATTGCGCAGCGCTGCCGACCCTTTTGCCCGCGATGGCGGCATGCGGCTGGTCACCGGCAATCTGGGACGCGGCACCTTCAAGACCAGCGCCGTCGATGTGTCGCGCCACACCATCGAGGCACCGGCCCGCGTCTTCACCAGCCAGGACGATGTCGTCGCCGCCTTCAAGGCCGGCGAACTCGATCGCGATGTCATCGTGGTCGTGCGCTTCCAGGGGCCGCGCGCCAATGGCATGCCCGAACTGCACAAGCTGACCCCACCACTCGGCGTGGTGCAAGACAAGGGCTTCAAGGTCGCGCTGGTGACCGATGGCCGCATGTCGGGCGCCAGCGGCAAGGTGCCCGCCGCGATCCATGTCAGCCCCGAAGCCGCCAATGGTGGCCCGCTGGCGCGGGTAATGGATGGCGACATCATCCGGCTGTGCGGTGATGCCGGCACGCTCGAACTGCTCGTCGCTGCCGATGTGCTGGCAGCGCGCACGCCGGCAGCGCCACCCGCCGCCGCCGATGGCACCGGGCGCGAATTATTCGCCATGATGCGGCTCGGCGCCGATGATGCCGAGCGCGGCGCGTCGGCAATGCTGGTCGCGGCGGGGCTGTGATCGAGATCGTTGCCGCCGATATCGGTGGCACCCATGCGCGCTTTGCCCTCGCCGAAGTGACGGCGGGCCGGGTCGTGGCGCTCGGCGATCCGGTCATATTGCGCGCGGCAGATTTTGCCGGGTTGGCGCCGGCCTGGGCGGCTTTTGCCGCAGCGCTTGGCCGGCCCCTGCCCCGCCACGCCGGCATCGCGGTCGCCGCACCACCCGGCGCCATCTACAAATTCACCAACAGCGCCTGGGTGGTGCGGCCCGAAACGCTGAAGGCCGATCTCGGCCTCGATAATGTCATCCTGATCAATGATTTCGCAGCGGTCGCGCACGCCGTCGCCGGGCTGGATGCGACGCATTTTCGCACGGTTACCGGCCCAGCCGGCACGCTGGCAGCAATACGCCATACCAGCATCATCGGTCCGGGTACCGGGCTCGGCGTTGCGCAACTGCTGCGCGACGGCGGCCATTATCATGTCATCGCCACCGAAGGCGGCCATATCGGCTTTTCCCCCGTCGACGCCATCGAGGCGCAAATCGCCGCCCGCGTCGCCGCCCGCCATGGCCGCTGCTCGATCGAGCGGCTGGTTTCGGGCGCCGGATTGGCGGACATCGCCGCAACGCTGGCGGAAAAAGCCGGGGTCGCGCTGCCGCCGCGCGATGACAAGGCGCTGTGGATCGCAGCGCTCGCGGGTGGCGACCCGTTGCTTGACGAGGCAGTCGCGATTTTCTGCCGCATTTGGGGCTCGATCACCGGCGATCTGGCGCTGGCGCATGGTGCCGAAGCGGTGGTGCTCGCCGGCGGCATCGGCGCCCGGCTGGGTCCGCGCCTCGCCGCCTCGGGTTTTGCCGCACGCTTCATCGCCAAGGGCCGCTATGCCGACCGCCAGACGGCGCTGCCGGTGGTGCAGATCACGCACCCCGAACCGGGCCTGTACGGCGCAGCAGCGGCATTGGCAGGGGCAATGGCATGAACACCGACGATGTGATGCGCCTGGCCCCGATCATCCCGGTCATCGTCATCGACGATGCCGCCTGCGCCCTGCCATTGGCGCAGCGCCTGGTTGCCGATGGCCTGCTGGCGCTCGAGGTGACACTGCGCACCCCCGCCGCGCTCAACGCCATTGCCGAAATGGCGCGCGTGCCTGGCGCGGTCGTCGGCGCCGGAACGGTGCTGGATGAAGCGCAACTCGACGCTGCCATCAGTGCCGGCGCGCGTTTCATCGTTTCGCCGGGCCTGACCGACCGGATGGGCCATGCAGTACGCGAACGCGGCATCCCCTGGCTTCCCGGCGTCGCCACCGCAAGCGACATCATGCGCGGCCTCGATCTCGGCCTCGACCGTTTCAAATTCTTCCCGGCCGTCGCCAGCGGCGGCATTCCGGCGCTGAAGGCCCTGAGCGCGCCGTTTACCACCGCACGCTTTTGCCCCACCGGCGGGATAACCGCCGCAACCGCGCAGGACTGGTTGGCGCTGCCATCGGTGATATGCGTCGGCGGATCATGGATGGTCGCGGCTGGCTGACCTGCTTTACCATCTTTGGGACAAGGCTCGCCGTGCGCGAGACCGGAGTGCGTTTCGTTCCGTTGAAAGCGAACGAGCACTGCCAGTCCGAGCATTTGCCGTATTTTCTCGAACGTCCGATGAAGATATCCGCCAAAAACACGCTGGCAGGCGCGGGCCCCGCTGAAGCCCGATCCTGCCCGGCCCCTACCCCTGCCGGAACTTGCCGCGCACGGTCGGGTTGTTCGGCCCCGGGCGGGGGCCAGCAGGCTTGCCGGCGAAACCGCCACCACCTGGCGTGCGGGCGAGCACAGGCCGGTTGGGCCGACCGGTGCCGGCGCCGCGCGGCGGCGGGCCGTTGGCGGGGATGATGCGGATGCCGCCTTCGGGGGAGCGGTCTTCGCCCTCCGTGCGGCGCAGCGCGTCGATGAAGCGATCGGCAAGCGCGCGCGGGATTTCGAAGCTGGTTTCTTCGGGGCCGATCTTGATCACGCCGATTTCGGCCTTGGTGACATGGCCGCGACGACAAATCAGCGGCAACAGCCAGCGCGGATCGGCATTGAGGCGGCGGCCGACGTCCATGCGGAACCACACCGTGTCATCAAAGCCTTCACGCGGTGCCTCCTTCATGCCGCGGTCGGTGCGCGGCGGCGGGCCGCTGTTGTCGAGCAATTCCTCGACACCGGGCATCTTGGAACGGTGCATGCGCACCAGCGCCGCGGCGATATCCTGGGGGCTGCGTTCGGCGAGCAGGCGTTCGGCGAGCGCGCGATCTTCCTCGTCAATCTCCTCCGGCACTTCCAGCAGCGCGGTGAGCAGGCGTTCATGGTCGTTGCGGCGGATATCCTCGGGCCCCGGCACCGGCAGCCATTCGGCGTTGATCTTGGCACCGCGCAACATGCCATCGACCCGGCGCCGCGCCGGATAAGGCACGATCAGCACGGCTGTGCCCTTCTTGCCGGCACGCCCGGTACGGCCCGAACGGTGCTGCAAGATCTCCGCATCGCGCGGCAATTCGACATGGATGACCAGCGACAGATTGGGCAGATCGATCCCGCGCGACGCGACATCGGTGGCGACGCAGATGCGCGCGCGGCGATCGCGCAACGCCTGCAGCGCCTGGTTGCGTTCCGACTGTGAATGTTCGCCCGACAGCGCCACGGCATCGAAGCCGCGCTCGATCAGGCTGGCATGCAGGTGGCGAACATTGTCACGCGTTGCGCAGAACAGCATCGCCGTCGGCGCCTCGTGGAACCGCAGCAGATTGACGACGGCATTCTCGATATCGGCCGGCGCCACGGTTACCGCCTGATAGGCGATATCGCCATGGCCGCGGTCCTCGCCGACCGTCGAGATGCGCAGCGCATCGCGCTGGTACCGCTTGGCGAGTGCCACGATCGGCTTGGGGATCGTCGCCGAGAACATGAAGGTACGCCGCGCCTCGGGGGTCGCATCGAGGATCTGCTCGAGATCATCGCGAAAGCCCATGTCGAGCATTTCATCGGCTTCATCGAGAATCGCGACCTTGATGCTGCCCAGTTGCAGCGCGCCGCGTTCGAGGTGATCGCGCAAGCGCCCCGGCGTGCCGACGACGATATGCGCGCCCTGGCCGAGCAGCTTGCGTTCCTTGCTGGCATCCATGCCGCCGACACAGGTGGCGATGCGCGCACCGGTCTTGCCATACAGCCAGATCAGTTCGCGGCTGACCTGGAGCGCGAGTTCGCGCGTCGGCGCGATGACCAGCGCCAGCGGCGCGCCGGCACGATCGGCGCGGCCGTCATCATTGAGCAATTGTGCCGCCATGGCGACCCCGAAGGCAACGGTCTTGCCCGATCCGGTCTGGGCGGAGACGAGGAGATCGCGCCCTTCGGCTTCGGGCTGGAGGACAGCGGCCTGGACCGGTGTAGGGGCGGCATAACCACGGGCGGAGAGCGCTTCGGCGAGAAGCGGCGGCAGATTTTCAAACGACATGCCGCCCCTTTGCCCTAGTTTGCCGCAAAAGGCCATGACCATGCTGCAAATGCGAAACGGCGTCGGTGGAGCCCTGCCCCGCCGCCGCCGTACCGGCGCAACAAACACCGCCGTTCCGGCGCAACAAGCACCGACATCAGGTTGCCGTGTTGCCGCAGATCAGGGCGCCGGGTTGGCCACCTTGGTCGCGTTGGCGAGGCGTTCGAACTGCGATGCACAGCCGCTTTCGAGCAGCGCGGCGCCCAGTTCATCGACTGCCGTCGGCGCCTTGGCGAGCACCTTGACGGTCAGCATGGCCGGCGCGCCGGCACCGTTGACGACCTTGAAGGTGCCGGCGCTGCCGGCGACTGCGGCTGGCCAGTTGGCGATGGCGCTGCCGGCGGCAAAGGGCAAGGCCGCCGATTTGCCATCGGCGACTCGGGTGATGGTCATGCTGCCCGCGGCCATCGGCTCGGCGCGCCACACCGACAGCTTGCCGGCATCGACGGCGCAGACGGTGCCGCCGGCGGCGGCATCGATCGCCCAGACACCCGGAGGCGTCGGCTTGCCGGTCATTTCGCCACCCGAGCCGCGAACGGCCCCGATGCGCGCGCGGCGTTCGGGTTTCTGGCTGAGCAATTCGGCAAAGGCGGTCGGCGATGCGGCGGTTGCGCTGGCCTGGTCGAAACGGAAACTGCCCGGGCCGGTGAAGCTGCGCGTGCCCTTGGCATCGAGCACGGTCAACGTATCACCGGATTTGAGCACCAGCGTCGCGGTATCCGAAAGCTTCTGCCCGGGTTTGTAGGCCGCGGCCGACGGGCCGACCGCACGCACCACCATCGGCACGGCCTGGGCGGGTGCGGGCAGCATGGCAACGGCTGCGGCAGCAAGGGCAGCGAACGACAGCGCCGAAGCGCCCAGAGATTTAATCGAGTTCATGGCTTCCTCCTGGTCCCACTTGTTCGAGACGTTTAACGAGATACGCAAGCGCTGTGTCATCCGGTGCACCCAGCGATCGCGCCCGTAGTTCTTCCAATGCCTGATGGTCGCCCGAATCGAAGCGCGCGTAAAGAGCCGCGAACACGGGATCGGCAACGGCACCGCCGACACCCAGCGGTTCATAAACCTCGATCGGCGCCTGGCGGCCACGAACCTGCACCCGGCCCATCGGACGAAACTGTGTAAGATCATAGCGTTCGGCAGCTTCGCGGCTCACCAGCACAGCGGTCTTCAACTGCTTGTTGGCGCCTTCGAGCCGAGCAGCAACGTTCATGCTGTCACCCAACGCGGTGTACTGGATACGGCCTTCACCACCGAAATTGCCGACAATCGCCTTACCAAAATGTAATCCGACGCGGGTTCGGCCGAGCTTTTTTCCCAGTGCGACTTCCTTCATCAGCACCTTGCCGGCAATACTCATCGCCACGGCGCATTGCGCGGCTCGGGTCGCATCGTCGGGCCGGGCCAGCGGCGCCCCCCAGAAGGCGACCACGGCATCGCCAACGAACTTGTCGATGGTGCCGCCATATTTGAGGATGGTGACGCACATCACCTCCAGATATTCGTTGAGCATCGTCGCGACGATTTCCGGGTCGAGCGTCTGGCACAGGCTGGTGAAGCCTTCGATATCGGTGAACAGCGCATAGATTTCGCGGCGTTCGCCATGGAGTTGCAATTGCCCCGGTTCGCGCAGGATCTGCTGCGCCACGTCGCGCGGCAGATATTTGCCGAGCGCGCCTTGCGCAAACCGCCGCTGTTCAGCGCCTATGATCCGCGCCGTCGTGCTGGCAGCGATGATCGACAACAGCCAGCCGAGCCCCAGACCGAACGCCGGCAAGCCATAGGTATCGATGCGATGGGTGTTCTCGAGCAGGAACGGCACCGCGGCGATCCCGACGACCTGGAGCAGCCCCAGCGGCACGATGATGCGGATCGGCAGGTCGAACCCGCCGGTTATCGCCGCCAGCAGCACGACAAGCGCCGCCGCCAGCCACAAATACAAGCTCGGGATCGGCGCCAGTTTCACGCCATCGAGCGCCTGCGCCACCAGCGTTGCGTGCAATTCCACGCCGGGAGTGGTTTCGCCGGTCACCCGCGTTATCGGTGTCACGAAACGGTCCGCCTCGGGCAGGTCCGCGCCGATCAGGACGATGCGGCCGGTGATCTGGTCGGCAAAGGCCGCCGCCGTTGCCGGATCGGCAAAAAGATCGACGGGCAGCGACTGGAAAACCGGGCGCTCCTTGTCGAGCGGGCGGCGGAAAACGGCGGCGCCCGAAAAACCTTCATACCCCAGGCTTTTGCCGGCCGTGCCGGTCAACGCGTTGACGAGCAGGGCCGGCGGCGCCTTGGCCGGCACCGGCCATGACCGCCAGGCATCGTCATCATCGACATCGAGCCGGATCGATGCCGGCTTGACCGGCCCGCCCGCCAACTGCGCGAACAGCTTGCGCATATGCTCTTCCTGATAGGTCATCACCTGCCGGCCGTTGTCGGTGATCGTGGTGAAGCCGAAAAAGGTCGGTGTCTTCAGCGTGGCCAGGTCAGCGAGCAGCGACGGGTCCTCGGGCTGCGGCGAATCGATGAGAATATCGACGCCGATCGCGCGCGGCTTCAGCTTGTCGATATTGGCGAGAACCTTGCCCAGCAGTACCCGATCGAGCGGTGACCGTTTGCCGGTCGCCTGGATGGTATCTTCGGTAAAGACGACGAGGACGACGCGCTTGTCCTGTTCGACGCGAGGTGCGGTTACCGCGACGCGCACATCGTACAAGGCGCGTTCGATGCCGATCGTCGGCCCCAATTCCCAGCCGAGCCGGCCGACCACCACCGCCAGCGCCAGAATGCCGAGCGTGGCTGTCAGCCGGATCCGCCCGGCCTGGACCAGCGCGCTGCGCAGCACCGCCAGCCGTTGCGTGATGACATTGCCGTCCATGAACCCGGTCGTCCCCCTTGGCCGCAGGTTAACGGCGGTTACGACGAATGTCAGCAGGGGGGATGCTATTTTCCTGCAACGGCGGTCTTCGCCGGCGCCGCGCCGGCGCTGCTCGTTGCCGGCGCTCCGCTGGCGAGCGGCTTGGCGGCATCGCCGATGATGGCGAAACCCGACCAGTAGTAAGGATGCGAGGTATCGAGCGCATCCATCAGCCGGACTTGCGACGCGCGCAGTGCCTCGCCGACGCTCTGGCCGCCGGCATCGGTGAACAGGCCGGTAATCAACGTCTTGGTCGCATCATAACTGTCGGGCACCGGCCAGTGGCTGGCGACGACGGCACGCGCGCCGGCGCCGACGAACGCCCGAACCAGGCCATCAAGGGCGAAATTGCCCCCGGTCGCCACCCCGGCATCGCGCGTGGCGGCCGCAGTTGCGGTGCCGGCGGTATCGCAGGCCGACAGGATGATGGTGTCGGCATCGAGCGAAAGGTCGAAGATTTCGCGAAACGACAGCAACCCGTCCGACCCGGTGCCACCGAACGAGGTGAGCAGCGCCGGTCGCGCCGGGCATTCGGGGCGCGGCGCGGTGACAAGGCCATGGGTGGCGAAATGGATGACCCGGAAATCGCGCAGGTCGGCGCGCTGGATGAGCGCCGTATCGGTAAATTTCTCACCCGTGGTCACTTCGGCGTTGCCACGACCGATAAGGCGGGCGCCGATGGTCAGTTCCACCGGCGAAATCGGATTGCGCCATTCGCTGAGCGGCCAGTCGCAACTGTCGCGCGTCGGGATGGCCGTGGCGGCAACCACGGGCCGGGCATTTTCGCCAAGCCCGAGATAGGCGCGGCCACCGCGCGACGGTGCCAGCGCCCGCACATCGAGGAAGGAACGCGGGCTGACCGCGGTCGAGACGATCCGCGTGCGCCCCAGCCAGGCGATGCCGCGCATGTCGAACGGGTCGCCATCGCCTTCCAGGCGCCTTTCATAAGCGGTCAACCCGTCGTCGCTGGTGATCAGCAGATTGACCGGCAATTGCAGCAGCGCGCCATCGGGTTCGAACACCAAATGGCGCACCGCCGGCATCGCCGCATCGACGGGGCCGAACAGCGCCAGATACAGCCGCCGCGCCGCCAGCGCATCGAAGGGATAGGTGGCGGGCCGGCCGTTTTCGAATCTGACGATGGTATCGCGCAGCCCGGCGACGCTGCGGCCAAGCTCGGTGCTCGTCGCGCCGACGCGCAGGATGCGGGTGTCGCCGCCGGCGCTGGTGAACAGCGCATAGGCATCGTCGCCAACGAGCACGAGCTTGTAATAGGCCTCGCCGGGGCGCAATTTTGACTGCAGGTCGGCAAGCGTCACGACATCGTTGGTGACGCTGCGATAGCGCGGAAAATCCGACAGCTTGGCGAGCACGGCGGTCTGGTCGCGACCCAGCGCTTCGCGGCGCTGGCGCAGCGCCTGGGCCTTTTCATCGTCATCGGCCTCGGGCACCGTCTTGGCGGCAAGCGTGGCGATTTCGCTGTCGACGCGCACGATATCGCGCGAGAGCGTGACCGACTGGCGGAAAAGGCTGGCGGCTGCGTCGCTGCCCCCTGACAATTCGCGCGCCAGCACCGCCTGCGTCTGGGCGACTCCCGGGCGCACGAGGATCTGGCTGGCATCGAAGAAATCATTGGCAGCGCCGGCATTGCCCTTGGCGCTGCTGTCGACAAGCAACGCAAAATACGGGCCGACCAGCGCACGCACCGCCTGGCCGGCACCCGGCGTGCCCGGGCTGGCCTTGATGATGTCGCGATAGAGCCGCGTGGCGCCTTCGCCATCGCCCTGCCGCGCCAGCAACGCCGCGAGCCGCGCCTGCGCCACGAGGTAAGCCGCCGAATTGGGAAATTCCGTGCCGAACAGCGTCGCCGCTGCGGTCAGCGAGGCGCGCGCCGCATCGGCCTGGCCGCCGCGTTCCTCGATAATGGCACGTTCGGTGGCGACCCCGGCCTTGAGCCAGCCGGAACTTTTCACCTGACCCTGGCGCACCGCATCAAGCCCGCGCACTGCATCGTCAAACGCGGTGCGGGCTTCGGCATCGCGGCGCAGGCTGCGCAGCGCGGCACCCTTCAGATAAATGCCCTGGGCATCGAGGATGGCGCTGCGTTCCTCGGGCGTCAGCCGCGCTTCGACCTTGGACAGGCTGCCCAGCCCGATATCATCGCCATTGAGCTTCTGCGACAGCGGCACATCGATGAAGCCGACCGCGACGCGGTCGCGATCCAGCCCCGACAGATCGACGGTGCGGGTGGTTTCCAATGCGGTCAGCGCCGCCTGCGGACGCCGCCGGTTGAGCTCGTGCATGACGCGGAAATTGCGATCGAGCCGCAGCACCACCTGGTCCGTCCGATCGAGCGACGCCCCGGCGCGGGCAAACAGCGCATCGGCTTCGGCAAAATTGCCCAGGTTGGATTGCTGCAACGCCTGGTTGACCAGATATTCGGCGCTGCGGTTGAACCCCGGGCTGCCCTGCCGATTGCGCTCGACAAGCAGGTCGAAGAATTCCGACGCTTCGGCAAAGCTGCCGGCATTGTTGCGGACATAGCCTTCGGCAAGCGCCTGGGTTGGATCGAGACTGCCGGCCTGGATGCGCGCGAACGCCGCCGGATCGCCCGCCGCGGTCGAGGCGACTTCGACATCGCCTGTCACCGGGGCATCGGCAACGAGCGCCCGCAGCGCCAGCCGCAACGCCGAGCCATAGCCCGTCAGCCCTTCGGCGACATAAAGCGTCTTGCCGCGCGTCACGGTATAGACCGAATAGGCCAGGCCCTGCTGTTCGCAGGCAGC
This sequence comes from Sphingomonadales bacterium, assembly GCA_038246995.1. GTDB lineage: Bacteria > Pseudomonadota > Alphaproteobacteria > Sphingomonadales > Sphingomonadaceae > Sandarakinorhabdus. The sequence continues at coordinate 1,073 of JBBRVH010000088.1, read as the reverse complement.
ACGGCGCAGGCTCGGAAAATCGGCGGCCATTTCGGGAATATCGCCCGGCCCCGGCGCCGCGCAGACAATATCGGCCCCGCGCCCCGCCGCCAGCCGCGCCGCGGTGGTATCAGCCTTGCCACCCGTGCGCAGTGCGAACAGCTTGCCGACCGGCGCGGCCGCATCGCGGCAGGTGATGCGATAGGCGCGGTCGAACATGCTTGCCAGCACCGGATCGGCGACGCGGTTCTGCGCCGTGCACAGCACCCCGCCACTGCCGATGCGGAAGCTGTCGACAAGTTTCAGGTCGGCCGCCGCCACCGGCAGCGGCGTTGCGAGCGCGGTGGCGAGCGCGGTGGCGAGCGCGGCAACAAGCCCGATGGCGAGCAGGCGGCGCGTCATGGCTGCACCCCGCCGCCGGCCGGCAAATCGAGCCACAGCGCCGGGTTGCCGCCGCCTGTCACCGGATCGGTGATCGACACATCCTCGATGGCGCTCGACAGGTCGACGAGGCGGCTGATGCGCATCTGGGGCAGTTTTTCGGCCGCTTCCTTGGCTTCTTCTTCCTGCTCCTCGGGGGTCTTCTGCACTTCTTCGACAAGGGTGGCGAGCGTGTTGACGATGGCCGCAACCACTTCCCCGCCTTCTTCCGCTGCGAGCCCGCAGATGTTGCCGACGACACAGGTGTTGACCGTCGAGGTCGCGGTAAAGCCTGCCGGGGCGTCGGCGGCGCTGGCGAAGCGAATGACATCGATGGTCTTCTGGTTGATCTGGAAGGTGCCCGTTGCATCCTGGGCGCGACCGTTGATCACGAGATCGAGCGCGCTCGTACCGCTCGGCCGGATGGTGAAGCCGCCGCTGCCGGCGCTGAAACCGGCCTTTTGCGCCAGGCTGCCGCTGTTCTGGATCAGGAAGCTCGCCTGTGCCGAAATCAGGATCTTGTCGGCCGCGATGGCGCCGACGAGATCGGGCGTTGCCGCCGCGGCTGCCAGCGCGGCATCGCGCCCGGCGAAGCCGACATTGCTGGCAAGCTGCCCCAGCAGATCGCTGGACCCGACCCAGATGTTGGCACCCGACAGATCAAGGTTGCCGCC
>JBBRVH010000087.1:0-13631 GCA_038246995.1 Sphingomonadales bacterium | reverse complement strand
CCGCGATCGAGGGTGATCTGTTCGATGCCGCGGTGGGCGAGGTGCAGGATCGTGCCGCCCGGTGTTTCATACATGCCGCGCGACTTCATGCCGACGAAGCGGTTCTCGACAAGGTCGAGCCGGCCGATGCCGTGCACCTTGCCGAGTTCGTTCAGCTTCGCCAGCAGCGACGCCGGCGAATAGCCGACGCCATCGACGGCCACCGGGTCCCCGGCTTCGAAGTCCATGGTGATATATTGCGCGGCCGGCGCGGTTTCGGGGTCATCGGTACGCGAATAGACGTAATCCGGCACTTCTTCCCACGGGTCTTCGAGCACCTTGCCCTCCGACGAGGTGTGCAACAAATTCGCATCGGTCGAAAACGGGCTTTCGCCGCGCTTGTCCTTCGCTACCGGGATCTGGTGGGCCTCGGCAAAGGCGATAAGCTGTTCGCGGCTGTTCAGATCCCATTCGCGCCACGGCGCGATGATGCGGATATCGGGCGCCAGCGCATAATAGCCGAGCTCGAAACGCACCTGGTCATTGCCCTTGCCGGTGGCGCCATGGGAGACGGCATCGGCGCCGACCGCCTTGGCGATCTCGATCTGCTTTTTCGCGATCAGCGGCCGGGCGATCGAGGTGCCGAGCAGATAAAGGCCCTCGTACAAGGCGTTGGCGCGCATCATCGGGAAGACATAATCCTGCACGAATTCCTCGCGCAGGTCCTCGATGAAGATGTGTTCGGGCTTCACCCCCATCATCACCGCCTTGGCGCGCGCCGGCTCCAGTTCCTCGCCCTGCCCCAGGTCGGCGGTGAAGGTGACGACTTCGCAGCCATAGGTCTGTTGCAGCCATTTGAGGATGACGCTGGTGTCGAGCCCGCCCGAATATGCAAGGACGACGCGGTTGATCGGGGCGGTGGGCTTGGTCACGGGCGGGCCTTTGTTGCTGCGGGTGTTGCTGCGGGGGCGGCTATAGCGGTGCGGCGGCGGCTTGGGAATGGCGGGGCGGTGGTGCAGGAAAACGTTAAGAAAGTCACGAAAGTCACGCCGGATGCTGTTTTTGAAAATTCCGGGGGAAGGGCGGGGTTGGCACGACGAAAAACGTGCCAATGTAACCAAATAGGCGATAAATGTCAACCCCCAACTCCTGGCAAGGGAGAGGGCCATGGTCGGCTTGCCTCGATACCGGCACGGCGGCGCAGGTGCCGCCTGTCCAGATCTTCACCCTTGCGGCGTCGTTCGCCGGCAAGCCCCGGCCATCCCCGATGTCAGCACCGCGATGTCCAAGACAGGGCTTGAGGACAAGCGGCAGGCGTCGCTGGATTTACACGCCAACTCCCCCCTCCCGGCGCGCGCGGGATGGGGGTTCGCAGGTGGCCACCGGTGCAATCCCCACCCACCGGATCGCCCTCCCCGCAGGAGGGAGGGAGGGGGCTACGACCCTGGGGCCGTGCAACCTTCGAGGCCGCGCTGCGTTCATCACGCCGGACAGCAGTATCGAAGGAAAAACCCATGCGACATCTCCTCTTGGCGGCGGCCCTGCTCGCCAGCCCGTCGCTTGCCGCCGCGCAGACCAATTGCCAGCAGCACAGCAACAATCGCGTCATCGGCACGGTTGCCGGCGGCGGCATCGGTGCCGTGCTCGGCAATGTGATTGCCGGCCGTGGTGACAAGACGCTCGGCACCGTCATCGGTGCCGGCGCCGGGGCGCTGCTCGGCAACCAGATCGCCAAGCCGGGGCAGGATTGCGCCAACGCCTATGGCTATTACGACAAGGCCGGGACGTGGCACAGCAACGACCTGCGCGGCGGCAACGCCACGGGCTATTTCGATCGCGACAGCCAATGGGTCGAAGGCGCGCCGCGCGGTTATTATGATTCGAACAATCGCTGGATCGCGGTCAATGCCGATACCGCGCAGAGCGGCTATCGCAACGAGCGCGGCAACTGGGTGCCGGTATCGGCCGAAGGCTATTATGATGCCGACAACCAGTTCCGTACCGGTGCCGCCAGCGGTTATTATGATAATGGCCGCTGGATCGCCGGGCCTGCGGTCGGACGCTATGATGCCAATGGCCGCTGGATCAGCGGTGTCGCCGCCGGTCGCCGCGATGCCAATGGCAATTGGGTCGCCGATGCCCAGCCGGGCTATTATGACCGTTCGGGGCGCTGGATCGCCGGCCAGACACGCGGCTTTTATGACGCGCGCGGCAACTGGATGCCGGTGGGTGGTTATGATCAGCGCGGCAGCGCCTATGACCAGCGTGGCAGCGCCTATGACCAGCGCGGCAGCGCCAACGACCAGCGCTATGACGACAATCGCAACAATGGCTATGGCCAGCGCGATGGCATGGTCCCGGGTTATTACAATAGCGGCCGCTGGATCGCCGGGCCGACGACCGGTCAATATGACGCCAATGGCCGCTGGATCGCCGGTGCGCCGGCCGGTCGCCGCGATGCCAATGGCAATTGGGTGTTCGATACCCAGCCGGGCTATTACGACAATTACGGCCGCTGGCAGCGGGGCACGGTGCGCGGCAGCTATGACAACCAGGGCCGCTGGATCGGTGCCGGCAATGGCTATGGCCAGACTGCGATTCGCCCGATGGCCGAACGGTTGGGCCGTATCGAACAGCGCATCGATCGCGGCGTGCAGGACCGGTCGTTGAGCCAGACCGAAGCGCGCGGTGCGCAGACCGAAGTCGCCGCCATCCGCCGTTATGACCGCAGCAAGCGGAATCGCAACGGTTACATCACGCCCCGCAACGCCGCGCTTGTCGATGCGCGCATCGACCGGTTGAGCCAGCGGCTGCGGATGGAGCGCAACGATAACAATGGCTATGACGGGCGCAACGGCGGCTAAGGCGTAACGAAACTCCCTCCCCCCTGCGGGGAGGGCGACTCGGCGCCAGCCGAGCGGGGTGGGGGTTGCAACGCTGGTAGCAAAAGGTGCAACCCCCACCCGGGCCGCGCTTCGCGCGTCTCTCGCCCTCCCCGCAGGGGGGAGGGAGTTGGTTTGGTCTAGGCCGTAGACTCATAAGCGCGAAGCCACAGCCTGATTGAGGCGAGTTGGACCATGGCAAGGAAGTTGGCGGCGAGCTTGTCGTAGCGGGTAGCGACACGGCGGAAGTGCTTCAGCTTAGAGAAGAAGCGCTCGATCAGGTTGCGCTCGCGGTAGAGCCGCTTGCTGAAGCACGGTTTCCAGCGCCGGTTGCTTTTGGGCGGGATGTTGGGCGTGGCACCCTGGCCCTCGATCAGTGCGCGGATGCGGTCGGCGTCATAGGCTTTGTCGGCCAGGACGATGGTACGCGGTCCCAGGTGGTTGAGCAGTGTGTCGGCGATCTGGCCGTCATGCGCTTGCCCAGCGGTCAGGCCGAGCCGGATCGGGAGACCCTGCGCATCGACGACGACGTGGATCTTTGTCGTGAGCCCGCCGCGTGATCGACCGAGACAATGATCTGCACCCCCCTTTTTGCTGTCGCGGCCTGCTGATGGGCGCGAACGGAGGTGCTGTCGATCATCTGGATGTGGCCGTCGTGCGCCGCGCTGATGGCATTCATCACACGGTCCCACACGCCAGCCTCTCGCCATCGATTGAAGCGGTTGTAGCAGGTGGTGCGCGGGCCGTAGCGTTCCGGCAGGTCGCGCCACGGTGCACCGGATCGCAGCACCCAGAAGATGCCGTTCAGCACGCGGCGATCATCCACACGCGGAACACCTCGTGGCTTGTTCGGCAGCAGCGGTTCAATCACGCGCCACTCGAAGTCGGTCAGATCATATCGGCTCATGGCAGCACTGAATCAGTGTTCTGCTTGGCAGTAAAGTCGGCCGTTTAGGATCAGCCTGCGGGCGCAGCTTTGCATTGCATGTTCGTCCTGCTGTGCCCAGGGCCGCGCGGCGGGCGATGCTTCACCGTCCATTCGTCAGGTTCTTTGCTGCGGACGAACTGCGCACTGCAGTCAAGCCGATCGGGGGCCGCTTCGTTGAAGGCCGTTCGCACGCCGCCATCACGCAGCAGCATGAAGGAGCAGCTATATCCTTCCCGATTGCTGCCACAGGACAGATCGAGAATGTGGAGGTTAGGTGCCTTCACATCTTGCTGACCCGCATTGTACCACAGCGACGCTGGCCAATTACCATTCCCGATCATTGCGTTCAGTTGGAGATCGTTCCAGATCGCAGCACGAAGATGCCCCGCTAACGGCTCCACCGGCGGAGACAGACTTGCTGCAGCCAGCATGGTCAGAATGAACAACATGCAAACGAGGATACCACGCCAAACGGTGCATTCAACCCTGCCTCAATCGAGGCCAGTTTATGGGTTCACGGCCTAGATCACTTCGAACGCTTCGAAATCGGGCTTTTCCATCTTGCTGGCGAAGGTGTCGTAATCCCAAGGCCAGGTGATCGGCACGCCGTGCGCATCGAGATACCAGCTTGTGCAGCCCGAGCCGAAGATGGTTGCCTTGGCCGCCGTGATGCGCCGGTCTTCATAGTCGGCGAGGGCGGTTGCGGTTGCGGCGATGCCCCGCGCATTGCCATCGGCGACGCGCGCGATCAACTGCTCGATATAGCCCCATTGCCGTTCGGCGATATCGATCAGCGAGAAATTGCCGACGGGTGAGGTCGGCCCGTTGAGCATGAAGAAATTGGGAAAATCGGGAATCGAGATGGCGTAATAGCCGTTGCAGCGTTCTTTCCACGCGGCTTCGAGGGTGGCGCCGCGGCGGCCCTCGACCGTGATCGGCCGGACGAAGCGATCGGAATGAAAGCCGGTGCACAGCGCGATGAGATCGAGATCATGAACGGCGCCGTCGTTGTCCCGGATGCCGCCGGGCAGCACGCGATCGATGCCGCTGGTGATGGTCAGCAGATTGGGCCGCTGCGCCGCTTCGTAATAATCGGGCGAATAGATCAGCCGCTTGCAGGCGGCGCGATAGGTGGGGCGCAGCTTTTCACGCAACAGCGGATCGCGGACATTCTGTTCGAGATTCATCAGGCAATAGCCTTCGATCTCCTTCATCATCGGCGATTCGATATCGATGACGCCCTTGGTGAAGCGCTGGATATTGCCGAAATAGACGGGGTCGTAGCGAATGGCGTCGATCGCCTCGCGGCTCTGCCGGAACACGGCTTTTTCGGCCTCGGTATAGGCGAATTGCACCACCGGCATGATCCATTGCGGCGAGCGCTGGAAATGCACGACTTCGATGCCGCGTTTGGCGAGCGCGGTGACGAGCTGGACGCCGGTCGAACCATTGCCGATGACGCCGATGCGCTTGCCTTCCAATGGCACCGAATGATCCCAGCGCGCCGAATGGAATTTCACCCCGGCAAAATCTTCGAGGCCCGGGATGGCGGGAATCTTGGGATGATGCAGCACCCCCGTTGCCGCGATGACGAATTCGGCTTCGGCGATGCGGCCGTCGCGGGTTTCGACCTGCCAGTTGCCGGGACCGTCGCGCCAGGTGCAGCGGATGATTTCGGCGTTGAAATTGATGATCGGCATCAGGTCGTGATCGGCAACGACCTTTTCGAAATAGGCCTGCACCTCGGGGCCGGGGGCGTAATAGCCCGACCATTCGGGGTTGGGGGCGAATTCATAGGTATAGGCATGCGCCGGGACATCGCAGCTGAGCCCCGGATAGCTGTTGTCGCGCCAGGTGCCGCCGATGCGATCGGCCTTTTCATAGATGCTGACGTCGGTGTGGCCGGCGGTGCGCAGCTTGATGGCCGCCAGGATGCCGGACATGCCGGCACCCAGGATGATGAAGCGGGGCTGGGGTTGCGACATGGCGGTTCCTCTCGTCGGCACGACCGATGCATAGCAAGGCGTGTCGGTAGCCGCAAACTTTTCGCTGGCATTTTACGCAATGGATAGTTTCTGCTGCTTTCCAGCTATCAATCGCGCAGAAAAATGACTTTTATCTTGTCATTCATCGTGCCGGGATCGATAGACGGCGTCACAGGAGGCGCCGTCACCATGGCTGAAACGCCGTTGCTTGGCCCATTGCTGGCGCCATTGCTCGAACGCATCGAACGGCTGGAGGCGCTCGACGCCATTCGCCAGTTGCCGGCCAAATATGCGCTGGCGCTCGACATGCGCGACATGGATGCGATGGTCGGGCTGTTCCCCGCCGATGTGCGCGTCGGTAGTAGCGTGAGCGGCGGGGGTGCCAGCGGCCGCGCCGCGCTGCGCGCCTATATGGACCGAACGCTGCGATCGCCCTTTACCGGCACGTCGCATCATATCGGCGGGCATATCATCGAATTCGACGATGCAACGCGCGCCCATGGCATCGTCTATTCCAAGAACGAGCATGAAACCGGCGACGAATGGGTGATCATGCAGATGATGTATGTCGATGATTATGTGCGCGACGGCGGGCGCTGGTATTTCGCGCGGCGGCTGCCGCTGTACTGGTATGCGACCGACCTCAACAAGCCGCCGCTGGGTGACAACAAGATGCGTTGGCCGGCGACCGAATGGAGCGACGGCGGTTTCCACAAGCTGTTCCCCAGCTTTGCCGAATATTGGGCGCGGACGGGCGACCATGGCGGCCCGGTGCCCGAGCCGGCGCCGGCGGAACAGTTCCTCGCGACGATGCGGCGCGGGGCGGCAGCGCCGAAAGTGAAGGTGCGGGCGGATTAGTCGTTCGCGCCGGTCAGATGGCGGGCCGCGACATAACCGAAGGTCAGCGCCGGGCCGAGCGTCGCGCCGGCGCCGGGATAGCTTTCGCCCATAATCGTCGCGGCATTGTTGCCGGCGGCATAGAGCCCGGGGATCGGGTTACCGGCGGAATCGAGCACGCGCGCGACATCGTCGGTGACCAGCCCGCCATTGGTGCCGATATCACCCGGGTAGATCGGGAAGGCATAGAAGGGCGCTTGCGTGATCGGCGCCAGGCACGGGTTCGGCTGGTGGCCGGCATCGCCATACATGCGGTCGTAAATGGCGGCACCGCGGTGGAAATCGGGGTCTTCGCCCGTTGCCGCATGGGCGTTGAAACGGTCGAGCGTGGCGCCGAGCGTGGTCGCATCGACACCGAGCTGCGCCGCCAGTGCCGCAATCGTCGGCGCCTTTTTCAGGATGGCGCGCACGCCGGCCGCCTGTGCCCAATCCGGGAGCAGCGGCAGCAGCGGCCCCATCGGATATTTGTGGCGGAAGCGATGGTCGAAGATCACCCAGCTCGGGGTCGTGCCGGCGCCGGGGGCATCGAGCGCCACCATCTGCTGGCCGACGATATGGTAGGAGGCCGCTTCGTTGAGATAGCGTTTGCCGGCCTGGTTGACGATGATGCAGCCGGGCAGCGCGCGCTCGATCGTCGACAGCCGCCCGCGTTCTTCCCCCGGCACCGAGAACACCGGCGCCGACCAGGTGCTGTGCATGTTGCGGGTGGCGGCGCCCACCGCCAGCGCGGCGACGATCGAATCGCCGGTGTTGCCGGTCTGGCCGCCGCTGCGCACCGGATTGGGCTGCAACGGCACATAACGGGCGCGCAACGTCGCCGATTGTTCGAAGCCGCCGGCCGCCAGCACCACGCCCTTGCGCGCGCCGATCCGCATCGTCTTGCCGTGGCGGCGGATGATCGCGCCGGTGATGCGGCCGTCTTCCTGCACCAGTTCGGTCATCGGGCTTTCGAGCCACAGTTCGACCCCGCGGTCCTTCAGCGCCAGCCGCAAGCCCCCGGCGAGCGCATTGCCGAGCGTGAGATACCGATCCTTGGCGGATTTCAGCCGCTGCCCGACATCGCCATAATAGCGCAGCAGGATCTTTGCCAAGGCTCTCGTCCAGCCCGGCGGGCGGAACAGCAGCGCATAGGTTTCGGTGAACTGCCAGTTGATATAGCCGAACAGGCTGGCGGCGGGCGAGGCGGACCGCAGCGTCACCATGTCGGGCCCCAGCAGCCGGCCATCGATCGGCGTCGGCATATGGGTGCGGTACCCGTCTTTCCCGCCGGGTTCTTCGACATGATAATCGGGATAGGGCAGCGATTCATAATTGATGACGGTGTTGGCGGTCACCCAGCGCAGCATCTCGGGGGCATTGTCGATGAAGGCGCGGATATGGCTGTCGGGCACGTTCGCCGACGACAGTTTGCGCACATAGGTGAAGGCTTCCTCCGCACTGTCCTCGCGGCCCAGCGCCTTTGCCTGGTCGCTGCACGGAATCCAGATGCCACCGCCCGAGGTTGCCGAGCTGCCGCCCCATTCGCTGCCTTTTTCGACGACGAGCACTTCGGCACGGTTGTGCGCCGCGACCAGCCCGGCGAGCAGCCCGCCGGCGCCCGAGCCGATGACCAGCACATCGACCTGCCTGTCCCAAACCGCGTTCATGCCGCCCCTCCGAACTGCCGCACCACTTCGGCAACGGCGCGCGTCACATCATGCCGGCGATAACCGAGCAGCGCCACCTCGGCGGCATCGGGTTCATAGGCGATGAAATTGCCGCGCCCCTGCGGGATGGCGATATCGGGCAGCATCGGATGATCCTGGTCGAGCGACGGCACCGGCGCCGGATTGCCCGCTGCCGTGAAGAACAGCCCGAAATAATCGGCGAACGACAGGTTCTCGTCGCCCACCAGATAGGCCTTGCCGCTTTCCCCCCGCTCGAAAGCGCCCACGATGGCTTCCGACAGCGACAGGCACGACATGAAATTGGTGCCGCCGGCGGGGCCGAAGGGCGGGATGGCGGGGATGAGGCCGCGGGCATAGGCGGTATAGGGCTCGAAGATCGCGCTCGGCTGGCCGGGGACGCAGCCGACCATGAAGGGCGCGTTGAGGGTGCAGACGCCGAAATCCGGGGTCGCTTCGGCGCGCACGCCTGCGCACGCCAGTTGCCGCGACTGGATGTAGACATTGCCCGCCACCAATTCGGGGGTCGCTTGCGGGTAATAGCTGCCGATCATCACCGCGCGGGCCATGCCGGCGGCGCGCGCAGCGCGGAAAAACGCCGGCAGCGCATCGCGATTGGCGGCCATCAGATGCTTGCCCGCATCGGCGCCGGGCGGAATATGGCGCGGATCATTGCCGGCGGCGAACAACAGCCAGTCGAAGCCCGCCAGGCGATCGACCGGGAAATCCCCCGCCACATAATCGCCGGCAAGAAAGGCCAACGCCGCCAGTGCCGAGCCGGGGTGCGCCGGGTGGCGCGCCGCCAGCGTCACGTCATGGCCGAGCGCTTGCAGATGCAGCGCGGCATGGCCGCCCAACAAGCCGGTGCCGCCGACGACAAGGACGCGCTTGCTCATGACGGCAGATACATTTGCGCGGCCTTGCCGCCGTCGACGGGCAGCGCGACCCCGGTGATATAGGCGGCGGCATCCGACAACAGGAAGGCGATGGCTTCGGCAAGCTCGTCCGGCGCGCCGCCGCGGCCCATCGGGATGGCGTCGGCTGTGGCCTTGGCGGCGTCGGGGTTCAGCCGGGCATAGTCGGCATTGGCGGCGGTGTTGACCTGGCCCGGCACGATGACATTGACGCGCACCCCGGCGCGGGCGCCCTCCATCGCCGCGACGGCCGAAAACTGGATCATCGCGGCTTTCGAGGCCGAATAGCTGGCGAGATAGGGCGCCGCGCGGATACCGCAGGTCGAGGCGATGTTGACGATGCTGCCGCCTCCCGCCTTGAGCATTACCTGCATCGCCGCCTTGGTGCCGATGAAGGCGGCATCGGCATTGACCGCGAAATCGGCGCGCCACTGGTCGAGCGTCAGCCTGACGATCGGAGCATAGTGTACCGACATGGCATTGTTGACCATCATGTCGAGCCGGCCGTGGCGGGCGGCGACATCGGCAACCATCGCGGCAAAGGCGACCGAATCCGACACGTCGAGCCGGATCGCCTCGACCTTGCCCCCCGAATCGTCAATGCCAGCGGCGATGGCGGCGCGGGTTTCTTCAAGCTTGTCGGCGCGGCGGGCGCAGATGATGACGGTGGCGCCGCGACCCGCCAGCAAGGCAGCGGTGGCGCGGCCGATACCGTCGCTGCCGCCGGTGATGATCGCGACTTTTCCTGAATAACCTGGGCCTGCAAGACTCATGCGCTTGCCCCTGCTGCCACACGGTTGAGCGCGGCGTCATTGGGGGGTTGGATGACGCAACTGGTGCCGCCCGGCGAATACATCATGGTCACGCAGCGGTTGCAGGCGGTGCAGCCCGACTGGCTGATGGTGCCGGCCTGCAACTGGTTGACGAAATCGGGATCATGGACGAGCGCGCGGCCGAGCGCGATCGCTTCGAAGCCGTCGGCCATGGCGGTTTCGATCCCGGCCAGCGATTGCACCCCGCCGAGATAGGCGAGCGGCATCTTCACCGCGGTGCGGATGCGCAGGGCATGATCGCGCAGGTAATTTTCGCGGAACACCACGTCCTGCGGCTCGGTAAAGCTTTGCACCCACATGCCGATGGCGATGGCGAGGTTGGCCGGCTTGCCGCGGTTCGATTTGGGGAAGGACGAGCCGAACATCGCCGTGATCGATTCGACGTTGAGGCCGTTCGACAGCACCGCCATATGGGCGCCGCCGGCTTCCAGCCCACGCGCGATGGCAACCCCGTCCTCGATGGTGTTGCCGCCCTGTTTGCCATCGGTCATGCTGAACTTGGCAACCACCGCCAGATCCTTGCCGACGGCATCGAGGACGCGGCCAAGCACTTCGGTGGGGAACTTCAGGCGCTTTTCGATGCTGCCGCCAAAGCCATCCCAGCGGCTGTTGTAGAAGGGCGACAGGAACTGGCTGAGCAGATAGCCATGGCCCATGTGGAGCTCGACCGCGTCGAAGCCGGCGTTGCGCGCCCGCACGGCAGCGGCGGCGAATTCGGCTGCCATATCGGCCATTTCCGCCTTGTTCATCGCCTTTTTCAACCAGCGGTTGTTCATCACGCCGATCTTGTTGAAACCGCCGCTGGCGCTGAGCGGTCGCGACGCCGCCAATTGCGATTTGTCGAGAAAGGTGAAGGCGCCGGCATGGGTCAGTTGTGCCATCGCGGCGCCGCCATGGCGGTGGACGCCATCGGTAAGGGCACGAAAATCGGCGATCGCGGCATCGTCGAGCGTTGCCTGGTCCACGAATGTGCGGCCATCGCGGCTGGTGGCGCAATAGGCGACCGTGGTCAGCGCGGCGCCGCCGGCGGCGACATTTTCATGGAATTTCGCCAGGCCCCTGGTGACCAGGCCACCTTTGGCCATGCCCTCGTTGGTGGCCGATTTGATGAAACGGTTGCGCAGGCGCAGGGGCCCGATCGTCAATGGCGTGAACGCCGATGCTGCCGCACTGTCGGCCATGGGCCGCTTCCTTCCCGAAGAATTTGCGTGTCTGCCGTATTCCTTGCCAACTGATAACGCAATTGCTGTTTATGATGGCCATCTGTCAACAGGATGCGTAGAGTTTGCGCAATAGTTTTGCGAAACAGGGGGGAATCGCGATCATGGCAGACCTTTCGGGCAAGGTGGCGTTGATCACCGGGGCGGGGCAGGGCGTCGGCCAGGGCATCGCGCTGGCGCTGGCGCGCGCCGGGGCGGTGATCGCCGTGACCGGGCGCACCGAGGCCAAGCTGGTCGAAACCTGCCGGATCATCACCGAACGCGGTGGCACGGCCATCCCCATCGCCTGCAATGTACGCAGTGCGCCGGATTGCGAGCGGACGGTGGCGGCGGTGGTGGCGCAACTGGGTGGCATCGACATCCTCGTCAACAATGCCCAGGAAGTTGCGCTCGGCACGTTGCTCGAGGTCAGCGACGAAGCCTTTACCGGCTCGTTCGAATCGGGGCCGCTGGCGACCTTCCGCCTGATGAAGCTGGTCCACCCGCATCTGGTGGCGCGCGGTGGCGGCACGATCTTCAACCTCGCGTCGTCGGCCGGGGTGCGCTGGGACATGGCGCGCTATGGCCCTTATGGCGCGGTCAAGCAGGCGATCCGCGTGCTGACCCGCGCTGCCGCCGCCGAATGGGGCCCGGCCAACATCCGGGTGCTGACCATCGCCCCGCACGCCGAATCGCCCGGGGTGAAATGGTGGGTGGCGAACAACCCCGAAGAAGCCGCGGCGTTTTTCAAGACCATCCCGGCCGGGCGCTTCGGCGATTGCGAACAGGATATCGGCGAAGCGATCGTCGCCTTGTGCGGGCCGGAAATGCGCTACCTGACCGGCGCGACGATCCCGCTCGATGGCGGCCAGGCCAATTTCGATTGAGGGGAGCCCGATGGAAAAGATCATAGCGGCGCTGTGGAAACCCGAGGCGCAACCGGCTGAGGCCTTCAACGCCGGGCTGCTCGGCCCGCTGGCGGCGCAGTTGCAGGCGGCGGGCGCGCAGCAGTTGCGGCTCAACCTGCAGGACGCGACCGTCGCGCCGGGCGCCGGGCTGCAACAGGTCAACACCCGACCGCAGATGCACGCCATCGCGCAATTCTGGTTGCCGAGCGCCAATGCGCGGTTCCGGCGCGACATCGACGCGGCGCTGGCGGCGCACAGCGCCAAGGTCGCGGCGTGGATCGCGGTCGAATCGACGATCATCCCCAACACCGCCCATCCGGCCGTGCGCGGCACGCGCACCTGGGGGTTTTCGCAAGCGACCTTTCTCGGCCTGCCGCCGCGCCTGTCGCACGCCGACTGGCGGCGCATCTGGCAGACGACGCACACCCAGGTCGCCATCGAAACCCAGGCCAATTTCGAATATGTCCAGCATGTGCTGGTGCAGCGGCTCCACGATGACGGCCCGGATTTTGCCGGTTTTGTCGAGGAATGCTTCCCGCTGGCGGCGCTCGGCGACCCGCAGGAATTCTTCGACGCGGTGGGGGACCCGGCCAAGTTCGACCGCAACCTGGCCAGCATGATGGAAAGCTGCGGGCGCTTCATCGATTTCGACCGGATCGACGTGCTGATCACCAGCCAGTTCAGCCTGTGAGCGATCGGATCATCCGGATCGGCGGCGGTTCGGCCTTCTTCATCGATTCGGCGCTGGCGGTGCCGCAATTGCTCACCGCCGGGGTCGACTGCATCATCCTTGATTATCTCGCCGAAGGGGCGATGGGCCTGCTCGGCCGCATGCGGCTCGCCGATCCCGCCAGCGGTTTTCCGAGCGATTTCATGGCCGTCCATATCGGACCCCATTTGGCGACCATCGCCGAAAAACGCGTGCGGATCATTGCCAATGCCGGCGGCGTCAACCCGGCCGGCCTGGCGGCGGTGCTGCGGCGGCGGATCGCCGAATTGGGGCTCGACCTGAAGGTCGCTGCCGTTGCCGGTGATGATCTGACCGGCCGCGCCGCCGAATTTGCCGCCGGTGTTACCGACATGGCGACCGGCGCTGCCTTTCCGGCGCACGGCCTGACCAGTTGCAACGCCTATCTCGGCGCCTTTCCGATCGCTGCGGCACTCGCCGGCGGGGCCGATATCGTCATCACCGGACGTGTCGTCGATTCGGCGCTGGCGCTGGGGCCGCTGATCCATGAATTCGGCTGGGGGCCGCGTGATTTCGACCTGCTGGCCGCGGGCACGCTGGCCGGGCACTTGATCGAATGCGGCGCGCAGGTGACCGGCGGCACCTTTACCGATTGGCGCGACGTGCCGGGCTGGGCGACGATCGGCAGCCCGATCGCCGAATGCGCCGCCGATGGCACGCTGGTCATCACCAAGCCCGCAGGCAGCGGCGGGCT
>JBBRVH010000086.1:0-14668 GCA_038246995.1 Sphingomonadales bacterium | reverse complement strand
GCTGGCAGGCGTTGATGGTCTGGCCGGGCCGTTCGGCTGCCTCAACAATGCGCGCTATGGCATTGCTTGGGGCGTGATGGGAGCGGCGGAATTCTGCTGGCACGCGGCGCGGCAATACACGCTCGATCGCAAACAATTCGGCCGGCCACTGGCGGCGACGCAGCTGGTGCAGAAAAAACTGGCCGACATGCAGACCGAAATCACCCTTGGCCTGACGCTGGCGCTGGCGGCGGGGCGCTTGATGGACGCCCACCAACTCGCCCCCGAAGCGATCAGCCTGTTGAAGCGCAACAATTGCGGCAAGGCGCTCGCCATCGCTCGTGAAGCCCGCGACATGCACGGCGGCAACGGCATTTCGGACGAATATCACGTCATCCGCCATGTGATGAACCTGGAAGCGGTCAACACCTATGAAGGCACGCACGACGTCCATGCGCTGATTCTCGGGCGCGCCCAGACCGGGTTGCAGGCGTTTTATTGAGGCCATGTTTCTCCCCTCCCGGAACGGGAGGGGTCGGGGGTGGGTCGTGCTGCAGGGTGCGCTCGTCGGCATAGAGAACCCACCCCCAGCCCCTCCCGTTCCGGGAGGGGAGAAGGACGGTCTACCCCAGCAGCGCGATCATCTCCGGCACATGACGCGCGCGTAGCGCCGCCAGCGCGCGGCGGTGCAGGCGGAACGCATCGAATTCCGTCGCCGTGAACGCCCGCGCATTGGCGGCGCAGGGCGCATCCCAGGGCGCGAACGGCACTTCGGCGCGGGCCATGCCCCAGACGCGGGTGAGGTGGCTGCCGTAGCGATCGGGCGTCAGGTCGGGCCAGGTCTTTGCCGTCGGCGGCAGGGCGGTGAAGCCAGCGCCGAGCCGCGTCGCCAGCGGTGCCAACCCGGCGGGGCCTTCGATCCGCAGCGGCGGCGTCGTCAGCAGCGCGGCCAGCGCCGCCGCCAGGACATCGGTGAGTGCATCCAGCGCCGGCGCCGTCCCGAACCCCGCCGACAGGCCATGCCCGGGCAGGTCGATCGCCACTGTGCCCGGGCGTGCGACCATTTCCGCGGCGCTGCCCGGCGCATGGATGACCAGGGTGCCGCTGCCCGGATCGCCGATCCAGTGCAACTGGCCAAAGCCCGGCACGGTCACATAGCCCTGGTCGCCCGGCGCCGTCGCCGCGGGGCTCGCCGCCACCGGAAAGCGCAACAACCAGTCACGCGATGCCGCCTCGACTTCCGCCTCGGTGACTTTTTTCTCGGCCATCCAGCCGGGTGGCAAATCTCCCAGCCGGTCGATATGCGCCTGCAACGGATCGCCGTTGCGGCCTGAAATATACACCGGCGGCGTCGGTGCGCCGGGTTCGGGCAGGTCACGCGGCGCCTGCAGCATGGCGGCATAGCCCTGCGCATAGCTGGCGCCGGCGGCGAGAATGTCCATGATCATCGCATGGTTGGTCACCGGATTGTCGTGCGCCACCGACAGGCGATTGGCGTCGCTGGCGGCATACCAGGGGAAATACCAGCTTTGTTCGCGGATGCGGTGCCACACCCAGGCGAGATGCTCCCCATAGGGCAAGGGCACGAACGCCGGGGTATAATTGGCGCCGAAATCGGCGCGTTCGGCATCGGTCCACACCGCATAGCCATTGGCGGCAATCGCGGCAAAACGCTCGGGCGCGCGCTTGGCCGCGGTGATGAGGGTGATCGCGCCCGAATGCGTGCCATAGGCGCCGGCCTGCGTCAGCCCCAGCGCATCCATGAACGCCAGCACAGCATCGGCATAATCATTCACATGCGGCTGTGCCATCGGCAACGGCGCCGATTCGCCAAAACCCGGCGTATCGGGGGCAAGGCAGGTGAAATGCGCCGCCCAGTCGCCGATCAGCGCTTCATATTCGGCGCTCGATCGTGGCGATTGGTGGATCAGCACCACCGGCGGCCCCGATCCGGCGCGGCGGTAGTGCACCCGGCGCTGCGAGCCATCGGGGTTGCGGACATCGACGAAGTGGCGGGTGATGGTCATTCGGCCTCGATCAGTTCGATCAATTCGCCCGCCGCACCGCGCACCACCGCTGTCCGCCGGCCGGCATAAAGCGCGCCGTCGCGGCGGGCCGGCGCGGCGAGGCAGGGCGCCTTGATCGCATCGAGGCTGGCGCAGATGAAGCTGACCATGGCGTTGCCCGGCGGCAGTTCGCCCGGCGGCACGGTGCGCGGCACGGCGGCAGCGGGATATTGGTCGATCTCCGAACCGGGCATCCGGCCCTGTTTGGTCATCGTCATGTCGGTGATCGTGTCGGCGGGCAGGCCGAAACTGTTGTTGATGACGCTGTAGGGGATCGACCAGGTGTCACCTGCGGCAAAACCCAGCGCATCGCAATGGAAGGCGACTGCGGCAGCGCGATCCGGCGCGGCGAGGATGGCAATGAACATTTCATCGACCCGCGCCGCCGTGTGCGGCAGATCGAGATCGGTCATCCCCGATTTGAGCACCTGGTTGAGATAAAGCACTTCGCCGGCCCGCCCGACGACCTGGAAAGGGATGAAATTGTCGAACCCCGGCACCAGCTTGGGGGCGCCGATCACCGTGAAGGCCGATCCTTCGATATCGGCGAACAGCGCGTCGCAATCGGCAACGGTGTGTTCGAACGCCGCCCAGCCATGGCTGCGCAGCGGCACATAGGCGATGGGGCTGGTTTCGACGAGGCGCAGGAAAAACGGCCGGCCATCGGCGTGGCGCAGCAGCACCGATCGCCGCCCGGCGAGCGCTGGCGCCCCCCACGCCGCCGCCAGATCGGCGGGCACAGGCGCATCCTCGATGATCGAAAGCCCGAGCACGCCGGTATAATCGGCCAGGCTTGCCGTAATGTCGGGAGTGGCGATGGTGCCGCACTTGATGCGGCCGGGAATGTCGAAGGGGGTCTGCATCGGTGCAGTTTGTCCGGACAAACCGGTGGGCGCAAGCGCTGGCCGGCGCGCGTAATCGCCTGGCGGCGCTTATTTCGCCGGCGGCCGCTGCGGTACGATGAACCGCCCCGAAACCCGCCCCGGGCTGGTGCCGGGTGCGGCCGCGGTGCCGCCGCCGCGCCCGTCGAAACTGGTCTGGCCGCTGACGAGGTTGAGCACCAGCCGTTGCCCTACCAGGTTGGAACCACCGCGATCGAGGGTGACATTGCCGGTCAGCGTGATGATCTTGGACGACACGTCATAAATGCCGGTGTTGCCGGTGGCGCGCTCGCTCGGCGACACCAGCTTGACATGGCCGCGCGCATCGAGCCGCTGCATTTCGGGGTTGCCCGCCTTGTCACGCGAATACAGCACCTTCACCGAATCGGCGTTGAGCGTCAGCTTGCCTTGCCGGATGACCACGGCGCCCGAAAACACCGCCTGGTTGGCGGCATCCTGGATTTCGATCCGCGCCGCATCGACATCGATCGGCGCGCCGGTATCGAGACCCTTCAGCGCCGATGTTTGCGCAAAAGCCGGCGCCGAAAACGCCGTCATCGGCACAAGCGCGGCAAGCAACAGGATTAACTTGGTCGTCATCAGTTCGCCTTGCCCGCCCGGCCGTAAATGCGCAAGTGGACGCCGCCGGCAAGTACGGCGTTGCGGCCCTGGATATCGGCGTTGAAACTGCCGGCGCGAAAGCTGCCGATCGGCAATTTGCCGGTGACAGGTGCCGCCGTCGATACCGTGCGGCGGTTGAGATCGATGTCGACGGTCGCCGAATCGAGGCTGTAGCCGGCGGCCGAATCGAGCGTCACCGGCCCGCTGATCTGCAATTTGTCGTCGTTCATGAAATAGCGCCCGGACGGCGCGATGACGACGGCCGGCCCGTCCTTCATCGCGATGCGCGCCTTCAGGTCCTGCAATTCGACGACCGGCAGCGCGCTGCTGCGCTGCACGGCGCTGCCGGCGCTGATGATGAAAGCCTCGCCACGCGCGGTTTCGCCGCGATAGACGGCGGTATCGATGCGCAACCGCTCGGTCGCCATCGCCACCTTGTCCTTGGCGAGCAGAAAGCTGAATTCCTGCACCTTGGTCAGCGGCCAGATGACGATGGTGAGCAGCACGATCACCGCCGCTGCCGGCAGCGCCAGCTTGAGCACGCCTATCAGCCGGTCATGCCCGCTGCCCGGCAGCGCGGCTTGCTGGCGCCGGGTCAGGGTGACCGGCGGGAGAAGGGCATCGAGCGGGCTCACATGTGGGCGAAAATGTCGGTCTCGTCCCAACCGGCGAGATCGAGATCGGCGCGCGCCGGCAGGAAATCGAAGCACGCCTGCGCCAGTTCGGTGCGTCCTTCGCGCGCCAGCCGTTCCACCAGCACGGCATGGGCGCGGTGGAGGAAGCGCACGTCCGACGCGGCATAGTCCTTCTGCGCGTCCGACAGCGTATCGGCGCCCCAGTCCGACGATTGCTGCGCCTTGGAAATATCGACCCCGACGGTTTCGCGCAGCACGTCTTTCAGGCCATGGCGATCGGTGTAGGTGCGCACCAGCTTCGACGCGATCTTGGTGCAGAATACCGGCGTCGCATTGACGCCCAGGTAATGCTTCATCACGGCAAGGTCGAACCGCGCGAAATGGAACAGCTTGATCCGGGTCGGATCGGCGAGCACGGCCTTCAGCACCGGGGCGTCATACCGGCCCTTGGCGAAGCGCACGAGATGTTCGTCACCCTGGCCATCGGCGAGCTGCAACAGGCACAACCGGTCGCGATGCGGATGCAGGCCCATCGTCTCGCTGTCGACCGCGATCGGGCCGGGGGCAAAGACGTCATGGGGCAGGTCACCCTCGTGCAGGTAAATGGTCATGGCGCGGGCGTAGCAGGCAAGGGCCGTGCTGTCAGCTAGATAAGCCCCTGCGCGCGCATCGACACATGGCCGCCGCGGCCGATTATGACATGATCATGGACGACCAGGCCGAGATGCCGCCCGGCCTCGCTGACCGCCTTGGTCATGACGATATCGTCGCGCGACGGCTGGGGATCGCCCGAGGGATGGTTGTGGACGAGCACCAGCCCCGAAGCGCCCAATTCGAGCGCGCGCTTGACGATCTCGCGCGGATAGACCGGCGCCTGGTTGATCGTGCCTTGCCCCATCGCTTCGTCGCGGATCATGACGTTGCGGTTGTTGAGGAAGATGACGCGAAATTCCTCGGTGACGCGGTGCGCCATGGCGGCGTGGAGATAATCGGTCAGCGCCTGCCAGCCCGACAGCACCGGCCGGTCGAGCGCTGCGGTGCGCAGCGAGCGCAGCGCCACCGCCTCGACGAATTTCAGCGCGGCAATGGTGCCTTCGCCCAACCCGTCGATGCGTTTCAGTTCGAGCGGGGTCGCGGCGAGCAGCACCGGCAAGCTGCCGAATTCGGCGAGCAACTGCTTGGCGAGCGGCTTGGTGTCGCGGCGCGGAATCGCCAGCCCGAGCAGATATTCGAGCAGTTCATAATCATGAAAACCATCGCCGCCGCCCTTGAGGAGCCGGGCGCGCAGGCGTTCCCTGTGGCCGGCGTCGCCGGTGGCGCGCTGGCCGGAATCATCATCCTTCATCAGCAGGTCAAACGCCGACTGCCTTGCGCAGCAGTTCGTTCACCCGGCTTTGCCAGCCCGGACCTTGGGCGCGCAGCTTTTCGAGGACGATGCGATCAAGGCGAAGGCTGACAAGTTGCTTGGGATCGTCCGACCTCGGGCGCCCGCGGGTGGTGTAGGTCGCGCTCGCTTTGCGCAGCACTTGCTCACCAACGCCGAACTCGGCGGTGGCAAAAAAATCGTCGTCGAGTTCGGGCATATCATCCGGATCGATCCACGGCGTCGCGATATCGGGCAGTTTCCTTTGCATTGGCCTTCCTCATCGAAATGATGCGCCGGCTGTTCGGACGCTGGGTCCAAACAATGATGACGACATCGCCATTGACCATAGTCGTCCGTACCAATCGCTTTTCGCCATAGTAAAAGCGATCATCAATCAGTTCCAGATAGGGGCCCCGGAACGCCTGATCCGCGTCCGCAAAATCGAGACCGCGTTCACGAAGCGTGTCAGCCCGCTTTGTGGAATCCCAAGCATAATCCATACCGGGATGATCCTTGGAACGACAGAGTGACGTCATTACCCAAGCCAACCGGCTCGACTTGATTACCTCCAATTTTTATAGCTACAGAAAATATGCCAGTCAATGGTGATGCGCTGGAAAAAAGTCGTTCGGGGCGTTAACCCGGCAAAGGTTATGGGTTAATGCATCGACTATGGGACTGACCGTCATCATCATCGCCATGGTGGGGACCAATGTCGGCATCGGCCTGTGGCTGGGCTGGGGGTTCCTGAAGCGCCGGCCGCGGCCACGCATGCTGGTCGGGGTGCACCTGATTCTCGGGCTGTCGATGCTGGAGGTGCTGGCCATCTTGCTGAAACAGGCGACCGACAGCGGAGATGCTGCGGCCAGGCCCCTGTCCCAGATTGCCTCGGGCCTGCTCGCCGCAGCACTGTTCACCGGACTGGTGGCGCCGCTGCTGGCGCAATCGAAACCCGGCACCAGGGCGCCGGCGCTGGCGGTGCACGCCGCGGTTGCGCTGTCGGCTTTCGGGGCGGTGCTCGTGTGGGCGGCGCTGGTTTAGGCTCGATTTCGAATCAATCGAAAAAAACCGTCACCCCCGCGAAGGTGACGGTTTGGGATTGCTGCACTTGTTTCCGCGTCGGGTCGGGCCACCGCGCCGTTCAGATCGCGTAGGGCGGCGCCTTGAAACCCAGCGGCGAGCCGGTGAAAATCTCGCAACCCGTTTCCGTAATCCCGAT
This sequence comes from Sphingomonadales bacterium, assembly GCA_038246995.1. Lineage (GTDB taxonomy): Bacteria > Pseudomonadota > Alphaproteobacteria > Sphingomonadales > Sphingomonadaceae > Sandarakinorhabdus. The sequence continues at coordinate 7,901 of JBBRVH010000086.1, read as the reverse complement.
CGAATGTTCGAACTGCGCCGACAGGCTGCGGTCACGCGTCACCGCCGTCCAGCCGTCATCGAGCAGCTTCACCGCCGGGCCGCCCAGGTTGATCATCGGCTCGATGGTGAAGAACATGCCGGGGCGCAACACGACACCGCGGCCGGGCTTGCCGAGATGGACGACATTGGGGGCTTCGTGGAAATTGAGCCCGAGGCCGTGCCCGCAGAAATCGCGCACCACGCTCATCCGCTGCTTTTCGGCATGATGCTGGATGGCATGGCCGACATCGCCGAGCGTGGCGCCGGGGCGGGCGGCCTCGATGCCGAGCATCAGGCATTCATAGGTGACATCGACGAGCTTTTTCGCCTTGAGCGGCACATCGCCGACGAGGAACATGCGGCTGGTATCGCCGTGCCAGCCATCGACCACCACTGTCACGTCGATGTTGACGATATCGCCGTCCTTCAGCTTTCGCGCCGACGGGATGCCATGGCAGACGACATGGTTGACGCTGATGCACAGGCTGTGGCTGAAGCCGCGATAGAAGATCGTCGCCGAATCATGCCCCGAAGCGCGGACGAATTCATACGCCATCCGATCGAGATCGAGCGTCACCGCGTCGGGCACGACATGCGGGGTGAGCATGTCGAGCACTTCGGCTGCCAGCGTGCCGGCCCGGCGCATCCCGGCGAACCCGGCGGCATTGTGCAGGCGGATGGGGCCTTCCGACGGATCGGAGACGGTTTCGAAGCTGTGGGCGAGCTGGTTCATGATGCCGTGACAGATAAGCGCTGAGGGGTCCGAAGTCCACTAACCCCTTCCCGGCTGCGACGGGCTGGTCTAGTCGGGGGCCATGGACACCAACCGCATCTGGACTGCCGCGCTGCTCGTCATCGGCGATGAAATCCTGTCGGGGCGCACCCAGGATGCCAATATCGCCTATCTGGCGAAATGGCTGGGGGTGCAGGGCATAAGGCTGAAGGAAGTCCGCGTCGTGTCGGACGACATGGCCGCGATCGGCGATGCCGTGAACGCGCTGCGCGTCGCTCACGACTATCTGTTCACGACCGGCGGCATCGGCCCGACGCATGACGACATCACCGTCGATGCGATTGCCGCCGCGCTCGGCGTGCCGGTGATCGTCCATCCCGATGCCCGCGCCATCCTTGCCGAACATTATGGCGACAAGCTGACCGATGCCCGGCTGCGCATGGCGCGTACCCCCGAAGGTGCCAGCCTGATCGAAAACCCGCGCACCAAGGCGCCGGGCATCCGCGTCGGCAACATCTTCATCATGGCCGGGGTGCCGATGATCACCCAGGGCATGCTGGCGGCGCTCGACGGGCAATTGCCGGGTGGTGCGCCGGTGCTGTCGCGCACCGTCGCCGCCTGGACGCAGGAATCGACCGTCGCCGCCACCCTGGGCGCGGTCGAAAAGGCCCATCCCGGCGTGCAGATCGGCAGCTATCCCTTCTGGCGCGAAGGCAAGACCGGCGCCAATTTCGTCATCCGCGCCACCGATACGGCGCTGCTGGCAACGGTTGCTGCGGCGCTGATGGCGGCACTGACCGAATTGGGCGTCACGCCCGTCGACGGCGAAATCTGATCGCAGCGACAATCGCCCCGCGCATGGCCTTGCCACCCCGGCGTGTGTTAGGCGTTCTGTTACCGATGACAGGGGTTCGGGAGGTGCTATGACAATCTTGCGGTGGATCATGCTGACGGCGCTGCTCGTCGCCTTCCTGCTGTTGTCGGTGGCGAACTGGACGCCGGTGCCCTTCCGCCTGCCGGATGGCGCGGTGATCAGCCTGCGCCTGCCGCTGCTGCTCGGGGCGGCTTTTGTCGCCGGCTGGCTGCCGACCTGGCTTTATCATCTCGGCGCCATGGCGAGTTTCAGGCGCAAGGCGCGCAGCGGCCGCATCGACACCGTGCCCGGCACCAGCGCGCTGCCGTCGCAGGCGCAGCCGACCATCGTGCCGCCGGCGGGCGCGTGATGGCCAACCCGATTTTCGTCGCGGTCGATACACCGACGATTGCCGAAGCACGGGTGCTGGTGCGTGCCGTCGGCGGCCATGTCGGCGGCGTCAAGCTGGGGCTGGAGTTCTTTTGCGCCAATGGTCCGGCGGGCATCGCCGCGATTGCCGCTGAAGGCCTGCCGGTGTTCCTCGATCTGAAACTCCACGATATTCCCAATACCGTCGCCGGCGCGCTGCATTCGCTCGCCGGCCTGGCGCCGGCCATTGTCACCGTCCATGCCGCAGGCGGCCTCGCCATGCTGGCGGCGGCGCGCGCGGCGGCCCCTGTGGCAACAAAGGTCGTCGCGGTCACCGTGCTGACCAGCCTCGATGATGACGATCTCGCCTTGGCGGGCGTCGCCGGGGGCGCTGCGGCGCAGGTGGCGCGGCTGGCCGGCGTGGTGCGCACCGCGGGGCTCGATGGTGTCGTCGCCAGCCCCCATGAAACCGCCGCCGTGCGCGCCGCCTGGCCGGGTGCCACCATCGTCGTGCCCGGGGTGCGCCCGGCGGGCAGCGCGGTCGGTGACCAGAAACGCGTCATGACCCCGCGCGATGCGCTGGCGGCGGGGGCGAGCGTCCTCGTCATCGGCCGCCCGATCACCGCGGCGACCGATCCTGCGGCGGCGGCGGCGGCGATCGCGGCCAGCCTTTCGGCATGATTCCGATAAAGTTCTGCGGGCTGTCGACCCCGGAAACGGTGGCGGCGGCGGTGCGCGCCGGGGCGGGCTGGCTGGGCTTCGTGTTTTTCCCGCGCTCGCCGCGCCATCTCGAACCGGCGCAGGCGGCAGCCTTGATCGCCGACGTGCCGCCGGGCATCGGCCGGGTGGCGGTGCTCGTCGATGCCGATGATGCGCTGATCGACGCGGTGATCGCTGCCGGCATCGACACGTTGCAATTGCATGGCCGCGAAACGCCCGAACGCATCGCTGCGGTCAAGGCGCGCACCGGGCGGCAGGTCTGGGCGGCGCGCGGGGTGGCCAACCGGGCCGATATCGCGGCGGCGATCGCCGGGGCCGGGCCGGCAGACAAGCTGCTGCTCGATGCCAAGCCGCCCACCACATCAGGAGCCAGTGAACTCCCCGGCGGCAATGGAGTGGCATTCGACTGGCGGTTGATGCTAGGCGTGCAGCCACCGCTGCCATGGGGGCTGTCGGGCGGGCTGGATGCCGGCAATGTCGGGGCAGCGCTGGTGGTTTTGCAGCCGGCGTTTGTCGATGTATCATCGGGAATAGAGGAAAGACCGGGCGTGAAATCTGTTGCCAAGATCATGGCCTTTGCCGACGCGGTGCGTACGTCATGAACGCCCATACGCCTTCGTTGCGCGCGGGGCCTGACGCAAACGGCCATTTCGGCGCGTTCGGCGGGCGCTATGTCGCCGAAACGCTGATGCCGCTGATCCTCGATCTCGAACGCGCCTATATCGCCGCCAAGGCCGATCCGGCCTTCAAGGCCGAATTCGACTATCTGCTGAAATATTATGTCGGACGGCCGAGCCCGCTCTATTTCGCTGAACGCCTGACCGATCATCTGGCCGGCGCCAGGATTTACCTGAAACGCGACGAACTCAACCACACCGGCGCGCACAAGATCAACAATTGCATCGGCCAGATCCTGCTCGCCAAGCGCATGGGCAAGACGCGGATCATCGCCGAAACCGGTGCCGGCCAGCACGGGGTCGCCACCGCCACCGTCGCGGCGCGCTTCGGCCTGCCGTGCGTCATCTACATGGGCGCGCGCGATATCGAGCGCCAGGCGCCCAACGTCTTCCGGATGAAGCTGCTCGGCGCCGAAGTCCGCGCCGTCGAGAGCGGCTCGCGCACCTTGAAGGACGCGATGAACGAAGCGCTGCGCGACTGGGTCACCAACGTGCACGATACCTTCTACATCATCGGCACGGCGGCTGGCCCGCACCCCTATCCGGAACTGGTGCGCGATTTCCAGAGCGTCATCGGCACCGAGGCGCGCGCGCAGATTCTCGAAGCCGAAGGGCGCTTGCCCGATCTGCTGGTGGCCGCGATCGGTGGTGGCTCGAACGCCATCGGGCTGTTCCACCCGTTCCTTGATGATGCGTCGGTGCGCATGATCGGCATCGAAGCTTCGGGCCATGGCCTGTCGACCGACAAGCACGCCGCCTCGCTCGCCGGCGGCCGGCCAGGCGTGCTGCACGGCAACAAGACCATGTTGCTGCAGGACGAAGACGGCCAGATCACCGAAGCGCACAGCATTTCGGCCGGGCTCGATTACCCCGGCATCGGGCCGGAACATGCCTGGCTGCACAGCATCGGCCGCGTCGAATATCAGTCGGCGACCGATGCCGAAGCGCTGGAGGCCTTCAAGCAGTTGTGCGTGGTCGAAGGCATCATCCCGGCGCTGGAGCCGGCGCACGCGCTGGCGGCGATCACCCGCCTGGCGCCGACGATGGCGGCCGATCAGTTGATCGTGATGAATCTGTGCGGGCGCGGCGACAAGGACATCTTCACGGTGGCGGAAGCGCTCGGGGTGACGCTGTGAGCACCTGCAATTCCCCCACCCCAACCCTCCCCACTCTCCGGCTGCGCCGGGGGGGGAGGGGGCCGGCCTGCTCCCTCCCCCCCCGTGAGCGGAGCGTGGGGAGCGCTGGGGTGCGGGCCGTGGTCACAGGAGCGCGCGCGCAATGACCGACCGTCTTTCCACCCGCTTCGCCGCCTGCGCCGCCGAAGGCCGCGCCGCGCTGGTGACGTTCGTGACGGCGGGTGATCCCGACCTGACCACCTCCGCCGCCGTGCTGCGCGCGCTCGTCGCCAATGGCGCCGATATCGTCGAACTGGGCATGCCCTTCACCGATCCGATGGCCGATGGCGCATCGATCCAGCTCGGCAATATCCGCAGCCTCACCAGCGGCACCCGGCTGCGCGATGTCCTCGCGATGGTCGCCGATTTCCGGCGCGAGGATGACGCGACGCCGCTGATCCTGATGGGCTACTTCAACCCGATCCTGGCCTATGGCCCGGCGCACTTTGCCGCCGACGCGAGGGCGGCGGGGCTCGATGGCACGATCGTCGTCGATCTGCCGCCCGAAGAAGCCGAAGAACTGTTGCCCGATCTCAACGCCCATGGCCTGCACCTCATCCGGCTGGCAACGCCGACCACCGATGCGGCGCGGCTGCCAAAGGTGCTCGATGGTGCCTCGGGCTTTCTCTATTATGTTGCTGTCGCCGGTGTCACCGGTGCCAATGCCGCCACCGCGACCGATGTCGCTGCCGCCGTCGCCCGGTTGAAGCAATCGACCGACCTGCCGATCGCTGTCGGCTTCGGCGTGCGCACGCCCGAACAGGCGGCGGCGATTGCGCTGCACGCCGATGCGGTTGTCGTCGGTTCGGCGATCGTCGACAGCATCGGTGCGGCGGCGCAAGAACGCGCCAATGATATTCCCGCCAGGGTCGGCGCGCTTGTCGCCGGGTTAGCCCACGCCGTTCGCGGCGCCCGGGACCCCGCCGTTCGCGGCGCCCGGGACCACGCCGTTCGCGGCGCCCGGGACCCCGCCGTTCGTGGCGCGCGCACCAAGGCGGCAGCTGCATGAGCTGGATTACCCGCACCCGCCAGCAACTCACCGGCTTCATGTCGCGGCGGGAAACGCCCGACAATCTGTGGACCAAGTGCCGCGGCTGCGGGACGATGGTCTATACCAAGGAATTCGAGGAAAATCTGTCGGTCTGCCCGCGTTGCGACCATCACGAACGCATCGGCCCCAAGGCGCGCTTTGCCCAGATTTTCGACGGCGACTACGCCACCGTTGCGGTCGCCAAGGTCGTCGAGGATCCGTTGAAATTCCGTGACCAGAAACGCTATGTCGACCGGCTGCGGGCTGCCAAGGCCGCAACGGGTGAACCCGAAGCGATGACGGTCGGCGATGGCAGCATCGGCGGTGTCCGCGCCATCGTTGCCGTGCAGAATTTCGCCTTCATGGGCGGGTCGATGGGCATGGGGGTTGGCGAAGCCTTCCTCGCCGGCGCGCGCGCCGCCGTGGCTGCGAACGTGCCGTTCGTCGTCTTCACCGCCGCTGGCGGCGCCCGCATGCAGGAAGGCATCCTCAGCCTGATGCAGATGCCGCGCACCACCGTGGGTATTGCCGAACTCAAGGAAGCCCGGCTGCCGTATCTCGTCGTGCTCACCGATCCGACGACCGGCGGGGTCACCGCCAGCTATGCCATGCTCGGCGACATCCAGATCGCCGAGCCCAAGGCGCTGATCGGCTTTGCCGGGCAACGGGTCATCGAACAGACGATCCGCGAAAAACTGCCCGAAGGGTTCCAGCGCGCCGAATATCTGCTCGATCATGGCATGCTCGACATGGTCGTGCACCGCAGCGAGTTGAAGGAAACGCTCGCCCGGCTGCTCGGCCTGCTGATGGCACGGCATATCGCGCATGCAGCCTGATTGCTGACAGATGGCGGCGGGGGCCAGGATGGAACGGGCGCGGTCGGATAATGCAGTGCTCGATGCGCTGTTGCAGGCGGCCTATGCGCTGCATCCGGTGGAGATCGACCTGTCGCTCGGCCGGCTCGAACGCTTGCTGTCGCGGCTCGGCAATCCGCATCAAAAGATGCCGCCGGTGTTCCATGTTGCCGGCACCAACGGCAAGGGCTCGACGGTCGCCTTCCTGCGCGCCTGTCTGGAGGCGTCGGGGCGGCGGGTGCATGTCTATACCTCGCCGCACCTCATCCGCTTCAATGAACGGATCAGGGTCGCCGGCCAAATTATCGACGATGATGCGCTGTGCGACCTGCTGCGTGATATTCTCGCGCGCAACGGCGGCCAGCCGATCACCTTTTTCGAACTGACGACGGCGCTGGCCTTCCTCGCCTTCGCCCGCGAACCCGCCGATGCCTGCATCATCGAGGTCGGCCTTGGTGGACGCATGGATGCGACCAATGTCATCGCCAACCCGCTGGTTACCGGCATCGCGCAACTGGGGCTCGATCACCAGCAATGGCTGGGGCCGACGATCCTCGATATCGCGCGTGAAAAGGCCGGTATCGCCAAAAAGGGCGTGCCGATGGTGGTGTCGCGCTATCCCAAGGCGGTGACGGCGCGGATCGCCGAAATCGCCGGGGTGACCGGCGCGCCGCTGCACATCCGCGGTGATGATTGGGATGCAGCGGTTTACGAAGGCGCGCTGCATTTCCGCGATGCCGCCGGGCGGTTGCAACTGCCGTTGCCGCGGCTGGCCGGCGCTCACCAGGTCGATAACGCCGCGCTCGCCATCGCCATGCTGCGCGCCCAGGATGTCGTGCCGGTCAACGACGGCGCACTGCGCGCCGGCATGGGCTGGGCGGAATGGCCGGCGCGGTTGCAATGCCTCGACATGGGGCCGCTGTCGGCGCTGTTGCCCGCCGGTGCGGAATTGTGGATCGATGGCGGGCACAACCCCGCCGCCGGCAAGGCAATCGCGGCGCATTTCAACGGCGCGATGCTTGATGGGCGGCCGTTCCATGTGGTGGCGGGGATGCTGGCGGCCAAGGATGCCGGCGGCTTCCTGCGCGCTTTCGTGCCGCACGCCACCGCCATTTATGCGGTGCCGATCGAACGCCACGCCGGCCACCCGCCCGAAGACCTGGTGCGCATCGCCCGCGAAGCCGGGGTGCCGGGCCAGGCCTGCGCCGATGTCGCCAGCGCGCTGACCGAAATCGCCCGCCACGCCGATCGCGCGCGGCCGCCGGTGGTGCTGGTGACGGGGTCACTCTATCTCGTCGGCGATGCGCTGGCGGCGAACGGGCAGAGCGCGGGGTAGCAGACCATCGACTCCCTCCCCCCTGCGGGGAGGGCGACTCGCGAAGCGAGCGGGGTGGGGGTCCCTACCGTAGACACGGGCGCAACCCCCACCCCGCTCGGCTGGCGCCGGGTCGCCCTCCCCGCAGCGGGGAG